>JAEUNZ010000003.1:0-50538 GCA_016790965.1 Dechloromonas sp. | reverse complement strand
TTCCTCTCCGCCTGCTCTACCTTGGCACCCCGCCCTCCCGAATACACATTCTCCGGCCCAAGTGCCAGTCTGAGCGATACGGCCGTTCCCGACACGCGGCATAAGGGCTTGCTGTTCGGTGCGATCGAGATAGACGGCATTCGAATTGACAATGTCTTCGAGGCGACACGGCGGAGCGGGCAAGCAAACGCAACGCCTTTCCGGCGCGTGGAAGCCGGATTTATATTGTTCTCCAGTACCGTGACGAGGAATATTCCCGCGCGGCCCATCACGCTTAAGCTGAGGGGCTCTCACGCTACGGGAGCACCGATCCATGGGTTCTTGAGCGCCTTATCGGGCCAGTTTAATTCGGTCGAGGGTGAAGTCAGCTTCACGCCAGTGGCCGGGCGGGAGTACATCGTGACGGGGATGCTTTCTTCCAGCCATACCGCAGTGTGGGTTGAAGATACGGCGACCGGAGAGCCCGCTACCGCGAAGGTCTGGAAGCTACCCCCCGAAGCGCAATAGCGATCAGTGATCACAACGAATCCTCGGGCTCTTTGGACAGTTAATGGGCCTGAGAAATCAGGAGAGTTGCCCTAACTCTTGCGTATCGCTGGCCGCCAATCTGGCGCACCGGTCCTGCGCTGACGCTCGGGTAGAATCCACCGATGCCTTCCCCCTCCGATCCCAGCCTGCTCTCGCCCCTCGGGAAACCCACCGAATACCGCGCCACCTACGCGCCGGACCTGCTCTACCCTATTTCCCGCAGGATCAAACGCGACGAACTGGGCATCGATTCCGACCGGCTGCCCTTCGTCGGCGAGGACCTTTGGAATGCCTATGAACTGTCCTGGCTGAACCCCCGCGGCAAACCCGTGGTCGCCTTGGGCACGTTCCGGGTTCCGGCGGCAAGCCCGAATCTGGTGGAGTCCAAGTCCCTCAAGCTGTACCTCAATTCCTTCAACCAGACGACTTTCGCCGACGCCGCAGCCGTGGAGGCGACCGTGGCGCGAGATCTCGCCGCCGCTGCGGGAGCGGCGGTGGCGGTGACGGTCACCGATCTCATCAACCGCCCGCCGGTCGCGGTAGGCTATCCGCCGGGGGATTGCCTCGACGACCTGGACGTGGCCTGCGATGCCTACCTGCCGGCACCCGACCTGCTGTGCGCCGAGGATGGCCCCGTCGTCGAGGAATGCCTCTACTCCCACCTGCTGAAATCCAACTGTCTGGTGACCGGCCAGCCGGACTGGGCGACCATCGTGATCCGCTACCGTGGTCGGCCCATGGACCGGGAGGGCTTGCTGCGCTACATCGTCTCCTACCGCAACCACAACGAATTCCACGAACAGTGTGTCGAGCGCGTGTTTTGCGATCTGAGCCGCCGCTGCGCCCCCCTGGCCCTGGCGGTCTACGCCCGCTACACGCGGCGTGGCGGCCTGGATATCAATCCCTTCCGCAGCAGCGGCGAGTACGCCGCCCCGCACGACCAGCGGGAGCCACGCCAGTAAGGGCTGCGCCTCCCGTCAGGCCCTGTCCGCTGGCCCGCCTCTCCTGCGCATTCCTGCGTATTTCCGCTCCCCGCCCCATGGCGGATAATGCCGCGATGACTTCCCGCCTTCCGGATTCCGCAGCACTGCCCGCTTCGTGCTGGCAGGCCGAGCTGCGACTGGAATTCGGCCTCTGCGGCGCCCGGACGGTCCTGGAGGGCAATCGCCACCGGGGGCCCCTGCGCGTGCAGAAGGCCCTGTACCCCGAGGGGGAAGGCGTTTGCCAGGCCATCGTGTTGCATCCGCCTTCCGGCATCGCCGGGGGGGATCGCCTGAGCCTGACCGCCCACCTGGGGCCCGGCGCCCACGCCCAGCTCACCACGCCGGGGGCCGGCAAGTGGTATCGCAGCGCCGGGCTGGAGGCTTCCCAGACCCTGGATTTCACCCTGGCGGCGGGCGCTGCCCTGGAGTGGCTGCCCGAGGAGACCATCGTCTTCGACGGCGCCCGGGCTCGCATGGGCGCCACCGTGGCCCTGGCCGCCGACGCCCGCTACATCGGCTGGGACATCCTTTGCCTCGGTCGCCGGGCGTCCGGGGAGCGCTTCGCCACGGGGCGTTGCGATATGGCTCTGAGCCTGAGCCGGGAGGGCCATCCCCTTTGGCACGAGCAGGGCGGATTCGACGGTGCCGATCGGCTGCTCACCAGCCCCATCGGCTGGGCGGGCGCCACGGTGAGCGGCACCCTGCTGTGTGCCTTTCCCGAACTCTCCCACCGCGCGGTGGGCTTGCTGCAGGCCTGTCGCGCCATCGCGCCGGCCGATGGCTCCCGCCATGGCCTGACCGTGCTGCCCGGTCCCGGCGGCGGCGTGCTCGCCGCGCGGTATCTTGGCGACGGGAGTGAAGCTGCCCGCCGGTGGTTCGTCGCCCTCTGGCAAATCCTGCGACCCGCCTGCTGCGGCCGCGGGGCGGTCGCCCCCCGCATCTGGAACACCTGACAAGGATCTTCCCCCCATGGAACTCACCCCCCGCGAAAAAGACAAGCTCCTCATCTTTACCGCCGGTCTCCTGGCCGAGCGCCGCCTGGCCAAGGGACTGAAGCTCAACTATCCGGAAGCGGTGGCCCTGATCACTTGCGCCATCCTGGAAGGCGCCCGAGAAGGACGCCCGGTGGCCGATCTGATGCACGCCGGCACCCGCGTCCTGTCCCGCGCCCAGGTCATGGATGGCGTGCCGGAGATGATTCCCGACATCCAAGTGGAGGCGACCTTCCCCGACGGCACCAAACTGGTCACCGTCCACCACCCCATCCCCTGATCCCACCCTTCTTCTCTCTCCCCAAGGCCCGCCATGATCCCCGGAGAACTCCTCGCCGAACCCGGCGAAATCGAACTGAACGCCGGCCGCCCGACGCTCTGCCTGTCGGTGGCCAATACCGGCGACCGGCCGATCCAGGTCGGTTCCCACTACCATTTCTTCGAAACCAACGCCGCCCTGGCGTTCGACCGGGAAGCAGCGCGGGGCTACCGCCTGGATATCGCCGCCGGAACTGCCGTGCGCTTCGAGCCGGGCCAGTCGCGCACCGTGCAACTGGTCGCCCTGGCCGGGGACCGCAAGGTCTATGGCTTCCGCGGCTTGATCCAGGGGGCGCTATGAGAGCCCCCGCCCGTCCGCCCCAAGGGAACACGCTTCCTCCCGCGGGGCGGGTGTCTCGCAACGACAGGAGGGTCGTTCAATGAGCACCAGGATCACGCGCCAGGCCTACGGCGAAATGTTCGGTCCCACAGTCGGGGACCGGCTGCGGCTGGCCGACACCGAGCTCATCGTGGAGGTGGAGAAGGACTACACCCTCTACGGTGAGGAAGTGAAATTCGGCGGTGGCAAGGTCATCCGCGACGGCATGGGCCAGGGTCAAGGCACGGCGGCCGAAACCGTCGATACGGTCATTACCAATGCCCTGATCGTCGATGCCGTCACCGGCATCGTCAAGGCCGACATCGGCCTCAAGGGCGGGCGTATCGCCGCCATCGGCAAGGCCGGAAACCCGGACATCCAGCCCGGCGTCGCCATCGTGATCGGCCCAGGTACCGAGGTCATCGCCGGCGAGGGCATGATCGTCACCGCCGGGGGGATCGACACCCACATCCATTTCATCTGCCCGCAGCAGATCGAGGAGGCGCTCCACTCCGGCATCACCACCATGATCGGCGGCGGCACGGGGCCGGCCACCGGCACCTTCGCCACCACCTGCACGCCGGGGCCATGGCACATCCATCGCATGCTGGAAGCGGCGGAGGCTTTCCCCATGAACCTCGGTTTCCTGGGCAAGGGCAACGCCAGCCTGCCGGAGGCCCTGCGGGAGCAGGTGGCGGCCGGCGCGATCGGCCTGAAACTGCACGAGGATTGGGGCACCACGCCGGCGGCCATCGACTGCTGCCTCTCGGTGGCCGAGGACATGGACGTCCAGGTGGCCATCCACAGCGATACCCTGAACGAGTCCGGCTTCGTGGAAGCGACCCTCGCCGCCCTCAAAGGGCGCACCATCCATACCTTCCACACGGAGGGCGCCGGCGGCGGCCACGCGCCCGACATCATCCGGGCTGCGGGGCTGGAGAACGTGCTGCCCAGTTCGACCAACCCCACCATGCCCTACACGGTGAATACCATCGACGAGCACCTGGACATGCTCATGGTCTGTCACCATCTGGATCCGGCCATCGCCGAAGACGTGGCCTTCGCCGAATCGCGCATCCGGCGCGAAACCATCGCCGCAGAGGACATCCTGCACGACCTGGGGGTGTTTTCCATGATGTCCTCCGATTCCCAGGCCATGGGGCGGGTGGGCGAAGTCATCCTGCGCACCTGGCAGACGGCGCACAAGATGAAGCTCCAGCGCGGCACCCTGCGGGAGGATACGGCGCGGGCGGACAACTTCCGCGTCAGGCGTTATATCGCCAAATACACCATCAACCCGGCGCTGACCCACGGCATCGCCCATACGGTGGGCTCCGTCGAAGTGGGCAAGCTGGCCGATCTGGTGTTATGGCGGCCCGCCTTTTTCGGCGTCAAGCCTTCCCTCATCCTCAAAGGGGGCATGATCGCCGCTGCCGCCATGGGCGACCCCAACGCCTCGATCCCCACCCCCCAGCCAGTCCATTACCGCCCCATGTTCGGTAGTTTCGGCAAGGCGCTCAAGACCTCGGTCACCTTCGTCTCCCAGGCCGCCCTGGGCAACCCGGCGATCGCCGCCCTGGGCTTGGAAAAGCCCCTGGTGGCGGTATCCGGGACGCGCAAGCTGCGCAAGAAGGACATGGTCCTCAACGGCGCCACGCCCGACATCACCGTCGATCCGGAAACCTACGTGGTCAAGGCCGACGACGTACATCTGGTCTGCGAGCCGGCCCGGGAACTGCCCCTGGCCCAGCGCTACTTTCTGTTCTGAACCATCGCCATGCTCATTCTGAACCGCCGCACCGACACCCCCGCCAGCGACTCCGTCGCCCTGGCCTACGACGAAAGGAAACGCAGCCGCCTCAGGGTGATCCTGGCTTCCGGCCGCGAGGCGGGCATCTTCCTCTCAAGGGGTGACCCCCTGCTCGACGGCGACCGTCTTCAGGCCGAGGATGGCGCCACGGTGGTAGAAGTCACCGCGGCGCCTGAGGCCCTCATCGAAGCCAGTGCAGACAGCCCTCTGCTCTTCGCCCGGGCCGCCTACCACCTAGGCAATCGCCATGTCCCGGTCCAGCTCGAGCCCACCGCCAGCGGCGGCCGCTTGCGCTTCCAGGCCGACCACGTCCTGGCGGCCATGGTGCAGGGTCTGGGCTGCGCCGTGCGGCAGACCGAAGCGCCCTTCCAGCCGGAATCAGGCGCCTACGGCGGCGGACATGCCCATGGGGCCGCCGACGCGGAGGCCGATCTGCATCATCCAGGCCACGGCCCGCACCGATCCGTGCCCAAAATCCATCAATTTCGCTGAACGGCCCGGTCTCCTCCCGAATGTCAATGGACAAGAATCGCCGTCGAGGCTAGCCTTTGGGGCAGAACAATCATGGAGGAAGCCGTTCATGAAGTACCTTCTCACGCTGCTGGCCCTGGCCGGCGTCACCCTGCCCGCCCCGGCGGCCGGCCTGGATTGCGACGAGTTGATCGACAAGATCTCCCGCCGCCTGGAATCCAAGCATGTCACCGACTACCAGTTGAAGGCCGTGCCGGTGGAAGAAAGGCATGCCGGCAAGGAAGTCGGACGCTGCGAGCGGGGTTCCAAGAAGGTCATGCTCGAACGGGGCAAGTCCGAGAACAAGGTGGACGCGGAATAGCCCGGCGCCCCGCCCCAGCGCCATGCACGGGCATGGCGCAGCAGGGCCGCTGCAGACGCCCCTCCCCCGCAACGGGGCCCGGGGTTCGCGGAAACGGGCGGGGCCCGCGCCCGGACGCCGCCCCCCCCCTCCCTCGCCTCCCGGGCGCCCCCCAGCACCCTTCGCGCTTTACTGACTGCACCGACCGATTCCGGGGGGTGCAAACCTGAGCCCCCCCCTCCTCCCCCTCGCCCGCTTGCTGCAACTCGCCAGCCCCACTCTGCCGGTGGGGGCCTACACCTATTCCCAGGGGCTCGAATGGGCAGCGGAATGTGGCACTGTCACCGACGAGGCCAGCGCCGGCCGGTGGATCGGCGATTTTCTGGAAATTGGTCTGGGCCGTTTCGAATTGCCTGTGGTGGCCGCGGCCCTGGTTGCCTGGCAAACGCAGGATGCGACCCGCCTCGACGCCCTGGACGCCCTCTTTCTCGCCAGCCGCGAAGGGTCTGAACTGCGGGCAGAGTCCGTGCAGATGGGCTATTCCCTGCGCCGCCTGGCCGGCGACCTCGGCGACCCGGACCTGGAGCCCCTGCTGGCCTGGTCGGCGGCCCGCCCGGAAGTCTCCTTCCCCGTCCTGTGGGCAGGGTTCGCGACGGCCTGGTCCATCGAGGCGGAAGCCGCCCTGGCGGCCTACCTCTGGTCCTGGGCAGAAAACCAGGTCATCGCCGCCCTCAAGGCTGTCCCCTTGGGGCAGGCCTCCGGGCAGCGCCTCCTTGCAGGCCTTGGCGCCCGCATTCCCGAAGTCGTGGCGGCAGCCCTCACTCTGCCGCCGACCTCCTGGTGCAACACGGCGCCGGCTTTCGCCATCGCCAGTTGCCAACACGAAACCCAGTATTCCCGCCTCTTTCGCTCCTGAACATGACCAAACAAGCCCTCCGCGTCGGCATCGGCGGCCCCGTCGGCTCCGGCAAGACCGCCCTCACCCTCGCCCTCTGCCAGGCCCTGCGCGACCGCATCGACATGGCCGTCGTCACCAACGACATCTACACCGCCGAGGACGCCAAATTCCTCGTCGCCCATTCCGCCCTGGCGGCGGAACGCATCATCGGCGTCGAAACCGGTGGCTGCCCCCACACCGCTATCCGCGAGGACGCCTCCATCAACCTGGAGGCGGTGGACCGCCTGCAACGCGCTTTCCCGGGCGTCGAACTGATCCTGGTCGAATCGGGCGGCGACAACCTAGCCGCAACTTTCTCCCCGGAACTCTCGGACCTCACCCTCTACGTCATCGACGTGGCCGCCGGCGAAAAAATCCCCCGCAAAGGCGGACCGGGGATCACCAAATCCGACCTCCTGATCATCAACAAGATCGACCTCGCTCCCCTGGTGGGCGCCTCCCTGGAGGTGATGGCCCGCGACGCCAAGGCCCAGCGCGGCGAACGCCCTTTCGTCTTCACCAACCTGAAGACCGGCGAGGGATTGGAGACGGTGATCGCCTTTCTGCGGGAGCGGGGGATGCTGGGGATCTGATTCGCGCTGTTCGGTCCAGGAATCGGCTATCCCCCTCTCTACCGCAAGGCGCCTACGGCTTCCTGGCGACGGCCTCCACCCAATAGAGCGCCGTAATGGTCTTGGCGTCGGTGATCTCACCCCGGAATACCGCTTCCCGCGCCGCCTCGGGCGCGAGTTCAAGGGTATCCAGAAACTCGTTGTGGTCGAGGGACTGGCCCGCTACCTTGCGCAAACCCCGGGCGAGGAAGATCTCGATGCGTTCGTCGGAATAGCCGATGCAGGGGTGCATCACTCCCAGATATTCCCAGGAGGAAGCTTCGTAGCCGGTTTCCTCGAGCAATTCACGCTGGCCGGTGAGCAGGATGTCCTCACCAGCGTCGATCTTGCCGGCTGGGAGTTCCAGAAACGCCCTGCGCAGCGGATAGCGGAACTGTCGCTCGAAGAGGAGGGCTCCGTTGTCGAGCACCGGGATGATGACCACCGCTCCCGGATGGACGACGTATTCGCGGATCGATTCCGCCCCATTGGGCAGGCGCACACGGTCACAGCGGACTTCGAGCAGGCAGCCCTTGAAGGCAACCTCGCTGGAGAGGGGTTCTTCCGTCAAGTGGCGATGGTCAGGATTCACGGGGACTCCAAGCAAAACGCCCCGACGGGCGGGGCGTTTGGGGCGAGGCGGGTATGGCGGTCAGAGCGACTGGGCCAGCGCCACCGTACACAACTGCACGAGATCCCCCGGGAAGAGACCCAGAAGCGCGACCACCAGGGCGTTGACGGAAACCAGGATGCGGGTGTCCAGGGGAGCGCTCAGGGGGCTGTCATCCTTGGGCGCGTCGAAATACATGAGCTTGACGACGCGCAGATAGTAGAAGGCACCGATGAGTGAGAAGGCCACCGCCACGATGGCAAGCCAGATATAGCCGGAGATGACCACCGCCTGGAGCACGGCAAATTTGGCGAAGAAACCGACGAAGAAGGGGATACCCGCCATCGAGAACATGAGCATGAGCATCATGCCGGCGAACCAGGGGCTGCGTTTGTTGAGGCCCTTGAAGTCTTCAAGGTTATCCGCCTCGAAGCCGGCCCGGGCGAGGAGCAGGATCATGCCGAAGGAACCGGCCGACATGAGGACATAGGCCAGCACGTAGAACATGGACGAGCTGTAGGCGTTGAGCACCAGGTTGGGATCGATGCGCCCCCCCACGACACCGCTCACGATGCCGAGCAGCATGAAGCCCATGTGGGAAATGGCGGAGTAGGCCAGCATGCGCTTCAGGTTGGTCTGGGCAATTGCCGCCAGATTGCCTATGGCCATGGACAACACGGCCAGGATGATGAGCATGGCCTGCCAATCCAGCGCCAGGGCCAGGAGGCCATTGACCAGAAGGCGGATGGTAATGGCGAAGGCCGCGAGTTTGGGCGCGGAGCCGATGAACAAGGTGACCGCGGTGGGAGCGCCGTGATAAACGTCCGGGATCCACATATGGAAGGGAACCACGCCCAGCTTGAAGGCCAGACCGGCAACCAGGAAGACAAGACCGAAAACGAGCACGGTCTTGTTGGCGCCGCCGTGCGCGAGGCGCTCGCCGATGCCCGTGATTTCGAGGGTGCCGGTAGCACCGTAGATCATGGACATGCCGTAGAGCAGCATGCCCGAAGCGAGGGCCCCCAGGACGAAATATTTCATCGCCGCCTCGCTGGACACCACTGAGTCGCGGTTCATGGCCACCATGGCGTAAAGCGAGAGGGAGAGGAGCTCCAAACCCAGGTAAATGGTGACGAAATGATTGGCCGAAATCATGACCATCATGCCGAGGGTAGCGAAGAGGGCCAGGATGTAGTACTCGCCCTTGTTCATCGACTCCCGCTCCAAGATGTAGCCACGGGAGTAGAAGAGGACGACGATTACCGTCACATAGAGGAAGAGCTTGAGCAGCGTACCCATGAGGTCAGCAACGAACATGTTGCTGAAGGTGTACATGACTTGCGGGCTGGCAACGCCGTACTGGATGACGAAGCAGCCGACCAGGGTCAATTGCGTGAGGGCGAAAGTGAGGGTGCGGCGGCGATCCTTGACCAGAAGGTCCACCAGGAGAAGGATCGAGGCCATCGCGGCCAGGAAGAGTTCCGGCGCGGCGGGCAGGAGATCGGGGACAACGAAATTGTCGAACATGTCGGCTACCGTTTATTGGATCTTGCTGATGGCGACGTGCTGCAGCAGGTCGTTGACCGATGCATGCATGACTTCGGTGAAGGGCTGCGGATAGACCCCCATCCACAGGGTGCCGGCGGCCAGCAAGACGAGAATGATGAACTCCCGCTTGTTGATATCACTCAGTTCGGCTACGTGGTGATTGCCAACGTCACCGAAGACCACCCGCTTGTACATCCACAGGTTGTAGGCGGCGCCCATGATCATGGAAGAGGCAGCGGCAAAGGCGACCCAGAAATTGAACTCCACCGCGCCCAGAATGACCATGAACTCGCCCACAAAGCCCGAGGTGGCGGGCAGGCCGGAGTTGGCCATGGCGAAGAGCATGAAGAAGGCGGCAAACTTGGGCATGGTATTGACCACGCCGCCGTAATCGGCGATCTGCCGGCTATGCACCCGGTCGTACATGACGCCGATGCAGAAGAACATGGCGCCGGAGATGAAGCCGTGGGAGATCATCTGCACCAGAGCCCCCTCGACGCCCATGGCGCTGAACATGAAGAAGCCCAGGGTGACGAAGCCCATGTGGGCGATGGACGAATAGGCCACCAGCTTCTTCATGTCGGCCTGGACGAGGGCGACAAAGCCGATATAGACGATGGCAATCAGGGACATGGCGATGACCAGCCAGGCCAGTTCGTGTGAGGCGTCGGGCGCGATGGGCAGCGAGAAGCGCAGGAAACCGTAAGCACCGAGCTTCAAGGCAATGGCGGCCAGGACAATGGAACCACCGGTGGGCGCCTCGACGTGGGCGTCCGGCAACCAGGTATGGACCGGCCACATCGGCACCTTGACGGCGAAGGCAATGAGGAAGGCCAGGAAGAGCCAGACCTGGGCACCCAGGGGAATGGGCAGTTTGTGCCACTCCAGGATTTCGAAACTGCCGTTGGACTGGACGAAGAGGTACATCAGGGCGACCAAGAAGAGCAGCGAGCCCAGGAGCGTGTAGAGGAAGAACTTGAAGGCCGCATACACCCGGTTCGGACCGCCCCAGACACCGATGATGAGGTACATCGGGATGAGTGAGGCTTCGAAGAAGACGTAGAACAGGATGCCGTCGAGGGAGGCGAAGATGCCGTTCATCAGGCCGGACATGATGAGGAAGGCAGCGTTGTACTGGGCCACCTTCTGCTCGATGACCTGCCATCCCGCCAGAACCACGATGACGGTGACGAAGGCGTTGAGGATGACGAAGAGCATTGAAATGCCGTCGACACCCAGGTGGTAATTGATGTTGAAACGGGGAATCCAGGGACTCAGTTCAACGAACTGCATGGCGCTGGTGGACATGTCGAACCCGGACCACAGCGGCAGGGTGACGAAAAATCCGACCAGGGCGCCCACCAGGGCCAGCCCGCGCGCCAGCGGGGCGTTGCGGTCGGATCCTGTGGCCAGCACCAGGAAGCCGGCGAGGATGGGGATCCAGATCGAGAGGGAAAGCAGCGGGGTGTTGGACATGTTTTTCCTAGCTTTTCTACCTTAGGCGCGGTTGATCCACAGGGTCATCAGCACGAAGAGCCCGATAATCATGGTGAAGGCGTAGTGATAGACGTAACCGGTCTGGAAGAGTCGAGTGACCGCGGAGACGAGGCCCACAAGCTTGGCCGAACCGTTGACCACGACGCCGTCGATGACCGCCACATCGCCGCCCTTCCACAGACCTTTGCCCAGAAGACGCGCGCCAGCGGCAAAGAAGGCTTCGTTGAACTTGTCGAAGTAGTACTTGTTTTCGAGCAGCGTATACAGGGGCATGAGCTTCTTCTGGATGGCGGCCGGAATATCCGGGCGCTTCATGTAGAAGAACCAGGAGAGCACGACACCGCCCAGAGCTAGGAAGAACGGCAGGGTGGTGAGCGCATGGACACCCATCGCCGCCGCGCCGTGGAAGTGCTCCTTGAGGTGCTCCATGGCGCCATGGGCTTCGTGGTCGATGTAGATGACCCCCTTGAAGTAGTCACCGAAGAGCATGGGTTCTATAGCGATATAGCCGATGGCGACCGAGGGAATGGCGAGCAATACCAAGGGCAGCCACACGACCCAAGGAGTCTCGTGGGGCTTCTGACCCGGGGCCAGGCCGTGGTGGTGGTCGTGAGCGACTTCTTCGTCGTCATGGTCGCCGTGATGCTCGTGGTGATGCGCGTCATCCTTCTTGCCGAAGCGCTCCTCGCCGTGGAAGACCAGGAAGTACATGCGGAAGGAGTAGAAGGCGGTGACGAAGACACCAGCCAGAACCGCGAAGGAGGCGAAGCCGGCGCCGGGGATGTGGGACAGCTGAACGGCTTCGATGATGGAATCCTTGGAGTAGAAGCCGGACAGGAAGGGCGTGCCGATCAGGGCAAGGGAACCGACCAGGGACGTGATCCAGGTGATGGGCATGTATTTGCGCAGGCCGCCCATGTTGCGGATGTCCTGGTCGTGGTGCATGCCGATGATGACCGAGCCGGCGCCAAGGAACAACAGCGCCTTGAAGAAGGCGTGGGTCATCAGGTGGAAGATGGCCACCGAGTAGGCCGAGGCGCCAAGGGCCACCGTCATGTAGCCCAGCTGCGACAGGGTCGAGTAGGCGACGACGCGCTTGATGTCGTTCTGGATGATGCCGAGGAAGCCCATGAACAGCGCCGTGATGGCCCCGATGACCAGCACGACGGAAAGGGCCGTGGTGGACAACTCGAACAGGGGCGACATGCGGGACACCATGAAGATGCCAGCAGTCACCATGGTCGCCGCGTGGATCAGGGCGGAGATGGGGGTCGGGCCTTCCATAGAATCCGGCAGCCAGACGTGCAGCGGAACCTGGGCGGACTTGCCCATGGCGCCGATAAACAGGCAGATGCAGGTGACGGTCATCAAGGACCATTCGGCGCTGCCCCAGATGTTGATGGTGGTGCCGGCCAGACTGGGCGCCTTCTGGAAGACCGTGGCGTAATCCAGGGTACCGGTGTAGGTGAGGATCAAGCCGATGCCGAGGATGAAGCCGAAGTCGCCGACGCGGTTGACCAGGAAGGCCTTCATGTTGGCGAAGATGGCGGTCGGGCGGGTGTACCAGAAACCGATCAGCAGGTAGGAGACCAGGCCCACGGCTTCCCAGCCGAAGAAAAGCTGCATGAAGTTGTTGCTCATCACCAGCATCAGCATGGAGAAGGTGAACAAAGAGATGTAGCTGAAGAAGCGGTTGTAGCCGGGATCGTCGTGCATATAGCCGATGGTGTAGATATGCACCATCAGGGAGACGAAGGTCACCACCAGCATCATGGTGGTGGTCAGGGTGTCGATCAGGAAGCCGACTTCGAAGGTGTAGTCGCCGCTGGTGAGCCAGGTGTAGACCGGGCCGTTGTAGCTATGCCCGGCCAGGACGTCCTTGAAGATGACGATCGAGGTGATGAAGGCGATGGCGACACCGGCGATGGTGGCTGTGTGGGCCACCCAGCGGGGAATGACGCGGCAGAAGAGGCCGGCAATCATGGCACCGACCAGGGGCGCCAGGGGGACGAGCAGGTAAAGTTTCTGCATTTCCATGATTAACCCTTCAGGCTGTCCAGGTCATCCACATGGATGCTCTTCAGATTGCGGAACAGGACGATCAGGATGGCCAGGCCGATGGCGGATTCAGCGGCCGCAACAGTCAGGATGAAAAAGACGAAAACCTGACCGGAGAGGTCCTGCAGGTAATGCGAGAAGGCGACGAAGTTCATATTCACCGCCAGCAGCATCAGCTCGATGGCCATGAGGAGCACGAGCAGGTTCTTCCGGTTGAGGAAGATGCCGACGACGCTGATCGCGAACAGAATCGCGCCCAGGATCAAAAAGTGGGACAGAGTGAGTGTGAGCATGGTCTTCCCGGGTTCAGTCTTTCTCGACCGGCATTTGCAGCACGCGAACGCGATCCTTCGCCTTCACAAATACCTGCTGGTTCGGGTTGGTGTACTTGGTTTTCTTGGGACCACGGTAGGTAAGGACGATGGCCGCGATCATACCGACGAGCAGGACGATGGACGCCAGCTCGAAGGGGTAGACGTAATCGGTGAACATCAGGGCACCGATGCTCTTGGTGTTGGAGACCCCGGCCGGGGTCATCGCCTCGGCAGCGGGCACCTGGAAGTACTTGCTACCCAGGACCAGCCCCATTTCCAGAACCATCAGAATCCCGAGCAGGGCGCCCAGGGGCAGGTACTGCCAGAAACCCTGCCGGATGCGGTCGATGTTGATGTCCAGCATCATCACCACGAAGAGGAAGAGAACCATCACGGCGCCGACATAGACCAGGATGATGGCGATGGCCAGGAACTCGGCCTGAAGCAATGCCCAGATGCCGCCGCAGGTGAAGAAGGCGAGGATCAGGTGCAGCGCGGCGTGAACCGGGTTGCGGGCGGTGATGACCCTGAGGCTGGCGAAAATCAGGATCGCCGACAGGAAGAAGAAAACGAAGGTTTGGAAGTCCATCGCAGGGCCTGTTAGCGGTATTGGGCGTCCTGCTCGCGGTCGGCGGCGATCTGCGCTTCATAGCGGTCGCCATTGGCCAGGAGCATGGGCTTGGTGTAATAGAGATCGCCACGCTTTTCGCCGTGGTACTCGAAAATGCGGGTCTCGACGACGGCATCCACCGGGCAGGCTTCCTCGCAGAAGCCACAGAAGATGCACTTGGTCAGGTCGATGTCGTAGCGGGTGGTACGGCGGGAGCCGTCATCCCTGGGCTCGGCCTCGATGGTGATGGCCATGGCGGGGCAGATGGCCTCACAAAGCTTACAGGCGATACAGCGCTCTTCGCCGTTGGGGTAGCGGCGCAAGGCGTGCAGGCCGCGGAAGCGGAAACTCTGCGGCGTCTTTTCCTCGGGATACTGCACGGTGATCTTGCGGGCGAAGAAATACTTGCCCGTCACCGACATGCCCTTCAACAGCTCCTTGAGGAGCAGGCTGTTGAAGATTTCCTTCATCGAACCCATGAAGCTCTCCTCACTTCCAGATGGTGAGCGGGGACATCATCCACACGCCGACCACCACAAGCCAAACCAGACAAACCGGCACGAACACCTTCCAGCCCAGGCGCATCAACTGGTCATAGCGATAGCGGGGGAAGGTGGCACGGAACCAGAGGAAGAGCAGCAGCACGAAGGACATCTTGGCGAACAGCCAGACGATGCCATCGGGCAGGAAGCCCACCGGCGACAGCCAGCCCCCCAGGAACATGATGGAGGTCAGCGCGGCAACCAGGATCATGTTGGCGTATTCGGCCAGGAAGAAGACGGCGAAGGCCATGCCGGAATAATCGACGTGGAAGCCGGCGACGATTTCCGATTCGCCTTCGGCCACGTCGAAGGGCGCGCGGTTGGTCTCCGCGACGCCGGAAATCAGGTACACCAGAAACATGGGCAGCAGGGGCAGCCAGTTCCAGGAGAGGAAGGAAAGCCCGTGGCCAGCGAACATCCCCTTGTCCTGGGCATTGACGATATCCACCAGATTCAGGCTGTTGGAGACCATCAGCACACAAATCAGCGAGAAGCCCATGGAGATTTCGTAGGACACCATCTGCGCGGATGCGCGCATTGCACCGAGGAAGGCGTACTTGGAGTTTGACGCCCAGCCGGAGAGGATGATGCCGTACACGCCCATGGAGGTGATGGCCATGATGTACAGGAGACTTGCATCGATGTTGGCCAGGACCAGGCTGTCGGTGAAGGGCACCACGGCCCAGGCCGCCAAGGCCGGGGCAATGGCCAGCATGGGGGCGATGAGGAAGATCGCCTTGTTGGCCCCGGTGGGGATGATGATCTCCTTGAGGAGCAGCTTGAGACCATCGGCGATGGGCTGGATCAGACCCCAGGGACCGACCCGGTTGGGACCGATACGCACCTGCATGTAGCCGATCACCTTGCGCTCGGCCCAGGTCAGGTAAGCGACGCCCAGCATAAGCGGGGCGACGATGATGACGATCTTGATTAGGGTCCACACGGCAGGCCAGGCGCCGCCGAACATGCCCGTTCCGAAATTCATCAGTGCGTCCATTTATGCACGCTCCACGGTAATGGCGCCGAACATGTCGCCCAAGGCAGCCGTACCGGCATGACCAGCGGCAACCCGCACGCAACCGGCGGGCACGCCGTTGTCGGTCACCGCCACCAGGGTCGCGCTTCCCTGCCCTTGGGTAACTCTGATGCTCGCACCGGCGGCGAGGCCCAACTGGGCCAGGGTGGCGTCGCTCATGCGAGCCGTCGGCACCCTGGCGTCGGCGGTCTGCTGCAGGGCCGGCGCCCGGCGAACCATGGCATCGGTGAAATTGATGGGTACGTCGGCAATGCGTTGCAGGCCGCCGGCGGCCACGCCGTTGAGGCTGACGGCGACGCCGTTGAGACCGTTGTCGAGGCCGGCGACAAATTCGACGCCTTTGCCCAGTGCCTCGTCACGCACGGCCTCGCTGGATTCGTAGGCGAAGCCGCTCAAATTCAAAACGTTGCCCAGAACGCGCAGCACCTTCCAGGCCGGACGGGCGTCGCCCTTGGCCTTGACCACACCGTTGAAGCTCTGCACGCGGCCTTCGGTATTGACGAAGGTGCCGGCGGTTTCGGTGAAGGGAGCAATGGGCAGCATCACGTCGGCGTATTCCAGGGCCGGGGCGTGCTTGAAAGCGGACATGAAGACCACCAGGCTGGCCTGTTTGAGGGCGGCCAGAACCAACTGCGGGTTGGCGCAGTCGAATTCCGGTTCCAGACCCATCAGCACATAGCCCTTCTTCGGCTGCTCGAACATGGTGCGAGCGTTGGCTCCGCTGGGCAGTGCCCAGCCGGCATGGCCGCCGACAGTGTTGGCCGCTTCGCCGAGGAAACCGACCGTGCCCTTGGTCAGCTTGCCCAGTTCGAGGGCCAGGGCGTGCAATTGGGTCGCGTCGGCACACTGGGTGGCCACGTTGCCGAGGAAGATGGCGCGCTTGTCGCCATCGACGAGGCTCTGGGCGATGGCCTTGCACGTGTCGCACGGTACGATGGATTCCAGGCCCGCCGGGGCTGCGACGCCCTTGATGTCGGCGGCAGCCTTGACCACGGCGGCTAGGTTCTGGGCCAGCGCGGACGGCGCCACCGTCAGGCTGGCGTGCAGTTTGATCAGTTGGTCGTCGCCGGCCACGGAGAGCAGGCTGACCTTGGTGTATTTCTTGGCGGCCTGGCGCAGGCGCTGGGCGATGAGCGGATGATCCTTGCGCAGGAAGGAACCGATCACCAGGGCGGCGTCGAGATCCTTGATCTCGGCCAGCTTGAGGCCCAGCCACGGCGTGCCGGCGCGCTTGAAGTCGGTGCCGAAATCCACCTGGCGGGGACGGAAGTCCATATTGCCGGAACCCAGGCCCTTCATGACCTTGCCCAGCAGGAACAGCTCTTCCACGGTGGAAGCGGGCGAAGCCAGTGCGGCCAGCGCGTCGCCACCATGATCGCGGGCGATGTCCTTCAGACCGTGAGCGACGTAGTCGAGGGCGACGTTCCAGTCCACCTCGCGCCACTGGCCGCCCTGCTTGACCATGGGCTTGGTCAGACGGTCGTCGGAATTGAGGGCCTGGTAGGCGAAGCGCTCCTTGTCGGAAATCCAGCACTCGTTGACCGCCTCGTTCTCCCGGGGCAGAACGCGCAGCACGGCATCGTGCTTGACCTGGACCACCAGGTTGGCGCCGACGGAATCGTGGGGGCTCACCGACTTGCGGCGCTGCAATTCCCAGGCCCGGGCGGTATAGCGGAAGGGCTTGGAGGTCAGAGCGCCGACCGGACAGAGGTCGATCATGTTGCCCGACAGCTCGGAATCAACCGTGCGGCCGAGGAAGGTCTGGATCTCGGAATGCATGTTGCGGTTGGCCATGCCGAGTTCCATGATGCCGGCGATTTCCTGCCCGAAGCGCACGCAGCGGGTACAGTGGATGCAGCGGCTCATTTCCTCCATGCCCACCAGGGGGCCGACGTCCTTGTGGAAGACGACGCGCTTTTCCTCGGTGTAGCGGCTCTTCATCGGGCCGTAGCCGACGGACATGTCCTGCAACTGGCATTCACCGCCCTGGTCGCAGATGGGGCAATCCAGGGGGTGGTTGATGAGGAGGAACTCCATCACGCCCTTCTGGGCCTTCACCGCCAGTTCGGAATGGGTAAACACTTTCATCCCGTTGGTGACCGGCGTGGCGCAGGCCGGCAGGGGCTTGGGCGCCTTTTCCACCTGCACCAGGCACATGCGGCAGTTGGCGGCAATGGAGAGTTTCTTGTGGTAGCAGAAATGCGGAATGTAGACCCCCACCTGCTGCGCGGCATCCATCACCGTGCTGCCGTCGGGCACTTGCGCCTTTTTGCCGTCGATCTCGATTTCTAGCATGTCGCTACCTTGTAGCCAGTCTTGTGTGGGCCATCAGGCCGGAATCTTGTGGAAGCCGCTGCCCGCCCACTGGACATCCTTGGGAACCAGACAGGTCTTGTTTTCGATGTGATACTCGAATTCGCTGCGGAAGTGCTTCAAGAAGCTCTGCACGGGAAGCGCAGCGGCATCACCCAGGGCGCAGATGGTGCGGCCCATGATGTTGCCCAGAACGCTGTCGAGCAGATCCAGATCTTCCGGCTTGCCCTGGCCGTGCTCGATGCGATGGACGACCTTGTACATCCAGGACGTGCCTTCGCGGCAAGGCGTGCATTGGCCGCAGGACTCTTCGTAATAGAAGAAGGAGAGGCGTTCCAGTGCCTTGACCATGCAGACCGTCTCGTCCATGACGATGACGGCGCCGGAACCCAGCATGGAGCCTGCCTTGGCGATGGAGTCGTAGTCCATGGTGGACTGCATCATCACGTCGCCCGGAACGACCGGGGCGGAGGACCCGCCGGGGATGACCGCCTTGATCTTGCGCCCGCCGCGCATGCCGCCGCACATTTCGAGCAGGGTGGCAAACGGAGTACCGAGGGGGATTTCGTAATTGCCGGGACGATTGACGTGGCCGGAAACGGAGAACAGTTTCGTGCCACCGTTATTGGGCTTGCCCAGGTTGAGAAACTCCTCGCCGCCCATCTTCAGGATGAAGGGGATGGAGGCGAAGGTCTCGGTATTGTTGATGGTGGTCGGCTTGCCGTAGAGGCCGAAGGACGCCGGGAACGGCGGCTTGAAGCGGGGCTGGCCCTTCTTGCCTTCGATGGATTCGAGAAGTGCAGTCTCTTCACCACAGATGTAGGCACCGTAGCCATGATGGGCGAAGAGCTCGAAATTGAAGCCGGACCCCAGGATGTTCTGGCCGATAAAACCGGCGGCTCGGGCTTCGTCCAGGGCTTCCTCGAAACGCTTGTAGATTTCCCAAACCTCACCGTGAACATAGTTGTACCCACGGTTGGCCCCCATGGCGTAGGCGGCGATGGCCATGCCCTCGATCACCGAATGGGGGTTGAAGCGCATGATGTCCCGGTCCTTGAAGGTGCCGGGCTCGCCTTCGTCGGTGTTGCAGACAACGTATTTGTCGCCCGGGAAGGAGCGGGGCATGAAGGACCATTTGAGGCCGGTCGGAAAGCCTGCGCCACCGCGGCCGCGCAGGACCGACTTCTTGACCTCGCTGATGACGTCTTCCTGAGTCATCTTTGACTCGAGAATACGCTTGAGCTGGGCATAGCCCCCGCGGGCCACGTAGTCCTTGAGGCGCCAGGTGTTGTCGCCGTCGAGGCCGGCCATGAGGACCGGATTGATCGCACCGAGCATGGCCATTACTTGCACTCCTCCAGCAGCTTGTCGATCTGCTCGGGCAGCATGTGGTTACACATGGAGCGGTTATTGACAATTATCACCGGGGCGTAGCCGCAGGAGCCCATGCACTCGCCCTCCTTCAGGGTGAACTTGCCGTCGGGCGTCGTCTCGCCGTAACCGATGCCAAGTTTCTGCTGCAGATACTCGCCAGCGTGGTAGCCGCCGGAAAGCGCGCAAGGCAGGTTGGTGCAGACGGTGATCTTGTACTTGCCCACCGGCTTCAGGTCGTACATGTTGTAGAAGGAAGCCACCTCGTAAGCCGCGATGGGCGGCATGCCGAGATAGTTGGCGACGGCCTCGATGGTCTCGGGGGCCAGCCAACCTTTTTCTTCCTGGGCGTGGGCGAGGCAGGCCATGGAGGCCGACTGCTTCTGGTCAGCCGGATATTTGGCGATCTCGCGGGCGAACTTCTGGAGGGTTTCAGCGGAAAACATCAGCGGTCGATCTCGCCAAAAACGATATCCTGGGAGCCAATGATCGTAACGACATCGGCAATCATGTGGCCGCGGGACATTTCGTCCATACCGGCCAAGTGGGCGTAGCCCGGGGCGCGGATCTTCATGCGATAGGGCTTGTTGGCCCCGTCGGAAATGAAGTAGATGCCGAACTCGCCCTTTGGATGTTCGACGGCCGCGTAGGCTTCGCCCGGCGGCACGTGGATGCCCTCGGTGAAGAGCTTGAAGTGGTGGATCAGCTCTTCCATGTTGGACTTCATGGCCTCGCGGCTGGGTGGCGCCACCTTGTGGTTTTCGGTGATGACGGGGCCCGCGCCTTTTGCAGAATCGTTGCGTAGCCATTCGATACACTGCTTTATGATGCGGTTGGACTGAAGCATTTCCTCCATACGCACCAGATAACGGTCGTAACAGTCGCCATTGACACCCACGGGAACGTCGAAATCGATCTTGTCGTAGGCGGCATAAGGCTGCTTTTTGCGCAGATCCCAGGCAATGCCCGAGCCGCGCAGCATGGCGCCGGTAAAACCCATCTGCATGGCCCGCTCCGGAGTCACCACGCCGACGTTCACCAGACGCTGCTTCCAGATCCGGTTGTCGGTCAACAGCGTGTGGTACTCGCCGTGATAGGTCGGGAAGCGGTTGGTGAAATCCTCGAGAAAGTCCAGCAGCGAGCCGCTGCGATTTTCATTGAGTTCCCTGGCTTTCTTGGCGCTGGTCCAGGTGGAAGGTTCGTACTGCGGCATACGGTCCGGTAGGTCGCGATAGACGCCGCCCGGCCGATAGTAGGCCGCGTGCAGGCGGGCACCGGACACGGCCTCGTAGGCGTCCATGAGGTCTTCGCGCTCACGGAAGGTGTATAGGGCCATGGTCATGGCACCCACGTCCAGCGCGTGACAGCCGATCCACAACAGGTGGTTGAGGATACGGGTCACTTCGTCGAACATTGTGCGGATGTACTTGCCGCGCTCCGGCACCTCGATGCCCAGGAGCTTTTCCGTGGCCAGGCAGTAAGCGTGCTCGTTGCACATCATGGACACGTAGTCGAGACGATCCATGTAGGGGACGGACTGGACCCAGGTACGGGTCTCGGCCAGCTTTTCGGTGGCGCGGTGCAGGAGACCGATGTGCGGGTCAGCCCGCTGGACGACTTCGCCGTCCAGTTCGAGCACGAGACGCAACACGCCGTGGGCCGCGGGGTGCTGCGGACCGAAGTTCAGGGTGAAATTGCGGATATCAGCCATGGGCGGCGTCCCCGTAGGTGTCCTCGCGCACGATACGCGGGGTGTTTTCGCGCGGCTCGATGGTGACCGGTTGATAGATGACGCGGGCCTGATCCGGGTCGTAACGCATTTCGACGTTGCCGGAGATCGGGAAGTCCTTGCGGAAGGGATGGCCGATGAAGCCGTAGTCGGTGAGGATGCGGCGCAGGTCGTCATGGCCGATGAAGGCGATGCCGTAGAGATCGAAAGCCTCGCGCTCGAACCAGTTGGCAGAGGCCCACACACCGGTCACGGAATCCACCGCCGGAAACTGGTCGTCCTCGGCAAAGACACGCACTCGCAACCGCCAGTTGTGGGCGATGGACAGGAGATGGGTCACGGCGGCGAAGCGCTTTGCCTGCCAGACGCCGTCGCCGTAGGTGGAATAATCCACACCACAAAGGTCGATAAGCTCCTCGAACATGAGCGAGGCGTCGCTGCGCAGTGCTCTCATGACATCAAGGTAGTCTGCAGCAGCGACTTCAATGGTCACTTCGCCCAAGGCGACTTTCAGGGACTTCAGCTTATTGCCGAAGGCATTTTGCAAATTCTGGCTGAGCGTTTCCAGCTTGGCTGACATGATTGATCGGCCTCGGCAATTAACGGGCGATGGTATTGGTACGGCGTATCTTGTTCTGCAACTGGATGATGCCGTAGAGCAAGGCTTCCGCCGTCGGCGGGCACCCGGGGACATAGATGTCAACGGGCACGATGCGGTCGCAACCGCGCACGACCGAGTAGGAATAGTGGTAGTAACCGCCACCGTTGGCACAGGACCCCATGGAAATCACCCAGCGGGGCTCAGCCATCTGGTCGTATACCTTGCGCAGGGCGGGCGCCATCTTGTTGGTCAGCGTACCGGCAACGATCATCACGTCAGACTGCCGCGGACTCGGCCTGAACACCACGCCGAACCGATCCAGATCGTAGCGGGAACAACCCGCGTGAATCATTTCCACCGCACAACAGGCCAAACCAAAGGTCATCGGCCACAGAGAGCCGGTGCGCATGTAGTTGATCAGCTTGTCGGCCGTAGTGGTAACAAAGCCTTCCTGGAGGATACCCTCAATGCTCATGGTTCTGCCCTATTCCCATTCCAGCGCACCCTTTGCCCAGGCATACACATAGCCAATGACCAGGATGGCGACGAAGACCAACATTTCGACGAAGCCAAAGAGTTTGATGCTCTCAGCCGCAACGATGTCCTTGAAAATCGTCGCCCAAGGGAAAAGGAAGGCGATTTCCAGATCGAAGAGAATAAAAAGGATGGCGATCAGGTAATAGCGCACATCGAACTTCATGCGCGCATCCTCGAAGGCCTCAAAGCCGCACTCGTAGGGAGAGAGCTTTTCCGGGTCCGGCTTATGGGGAGCCAGAATGAAACCCATGGCGACGGGCAGAACGCCAATGGCGACCCCCACCAGGACGAACATCAGGATTGGAAAATAGGCATCCATGATCCGCCGTCTATATTCAGTTTGTTATCGCGATATCCCTGCCGGAAAAACCGGAATGGGACTCCCGTATTCTTGGTGCCGACGGCGAGACTCGAACTCGCACAGCTTGCGCCACTACCCCCTCAAGATAGCGTGTCTACCAATTTCACCACGTCGGCACATGTTTTAAGCCGCGACGCACGAGGACTTGTGTGCGTCGCAACCCCCTTGCATTACTTCGGTATTTCCTTGGCCTTGGAACCCTGATCAGCCGGCACCGCTGGCGCCTCCGGCGAAGCCGCAGCAGGCGTCGGAGAAGGCTGCGATTGTACCGACTCCTGCATGAGGCTGCCAGTCGTTTTTGGCTTGCTCGAAGCGACGTAGGCCAGGGTCAGACTGGTGGCAAAAAATACCGCCGCCAGAATACCCGTGGAGCGACTCAGGAAGTTCGCCGAACCCGACGCGCCAAAGAGACTGCCGGAGGCTCCGCTCCCGAATGCAGCACCCATGTCCGCACCCTTGCCATGCTGCATCAACACCAGACCGATAATAGCCAGCGCCGCCAGGATATGCACCGTCAGGACTATGGAAAATACCCAGTTCATCATTTCGACCTCAACCCGCCGCCCGGCAGATTGCCAGAAAATCATCCGACACCAGGGCCGCGCCACCAATCAGCCCGCCGTCGATGTCGGACTGCCCGAACAATTCGGCCGCGTTCTGGGGCTTAACGCTCCCGCCATAAAGAACCCGAAGACCGGACGCAACCGCAGCGTCGGCCTGGCCGACCCGCCCACGGATCATCGCATGGACCTCTTGGGCCTGCGCTGCCGTAGCCGTACGGCCGGTGCCGATGGCCCAGACCGGTTCGTACGCCACGACTGCACGAGAAAAGGCCGCCACGCCAGCCGCGGCGAGAACGGCATCGAGCTGGCGCAACACTACTGCACCCGTCTCTCCAGCCTCCCGCTCCGCTAGGGTTTCCCCGACGCAAAGGATGGGCACCAGGCCCGCCGCCTGAGCGGCAACAAACTTGGCCGCAATGACCGCGTCGGTCTCCTCATACAGAGTGCGCCGCTCGGAGTGACCAACGATCACGACACGACAACCCAGTTCAAAAAGCATTGAACCCGAGACTTCGCCGGTATAGGCCCCCTTGTCGAACTCGCTGACCGTCTGCGCACCAAGGGCAACAGAAGTCCCGCGCACAAGGCCGGCACACTGAGCAAGATAGGGGAACGGCACGCAGACAGCCACCTCGGCGGAGACCCCGGACAACCCCGCCAGAACACCGCCCAACAGATCGGCGTTGGCCTGAAGATTGCCGTGCATCTTCCAGTTACCGGCGACATATTTTTTGCGCATTACTGAGGGATTCCGGGGTTGCAAAACTTTTGAATTCTAGCCCGGGAACGCCCTCACGGTCAAGGAAAAAGCCACTATTGGGCGGCGTCCCGCACTGCCTGGGCGAGCCTTTCAGCGAGCTGCGCAACCTGGACTGAATCTTCACCCTCGACCATGACGCGCAGCAGAGGCTCGGTTCCCGACGCCCGCAGAAGAACACGGCCGCGCCCAGCCAATTCGGCCTCCACTGCTGCCTGGGCGGCCCGGATTCCAGGGTCGTCCTGCCACGGGAAACCACGGGTGGTCTGCACGTTGATCAGCTTCTGCGGGTAAAGCGCCAGGCCGGAAAGCAGTTGCCGCAGGTCGCCGCCGCTTTCGCGCAGGGCCGCGAGGACTTGCAGCGCGGCGATGATGCCGTCCCCGGTCGTGTGCCGGTCGAGGGCCAGTAAATGGCCCGAATTCTCTCCTCCGTAGAGCCAGCCTTTTTCGAGGAGCATTTCCACGACGTATCGATCTCCCACCGCCGCGCGGGCAAAGGGAATATCCATCTTCGTGAGTGCATGTTCGAGGGCGAGGTTCGTCATCAGCGTCCCCACCACGCCGGCGACTTTTCCGTGGCGCGCGCGGCCCCTGACCATGGCGTAGAGGAGCTGGTCGCCGTCATAGAGATTGCCAGCCGCGTCGGCCATCTGCACCCGGTCCCCGTCGCCATCCAGGGCAATCCCCAGGTCGGCACGATGGGTCAGAACCGCCTCGCACAGGGCACGCGGCGCCGTGGCGCCAACGGCGTCGTTGATATTGAATCCATTGGGCGCAACGCCGATGGGGATGACCTCGGCCCCCAGTTCGTGAAACACGTCCGGCGCCACGTGATAGGCAGCGCCATGGGCACAGTCGACGACGATGCGCAGCCCGCGCAGATCGAGGTCATTGGGGAATGTGCTCTTGCAGAACTCGATGTAGCGCCCGCGGGCGTCCTCCAGACGGCGCACCCGCCCGAGGTCGCCACTTGGAACGCACTCCATGGCAGAACCCAGGGCATTCTCGATGGCCAGCTCGACATCGTCCGGCAGCTTGGTCCCTTGGGAGGAGAAAAATTTGATCCCGTTGTCGTAGTACGGATTGTGGGAAGCAGAGATGACGATTCCCGCCTGGAGCCGCAGAGCCCGCGTCAAGTAGGCGATGGCCGGCGTCGGCAGCGGCCCGACCAAGGAAACATCGACCCCGGCGGCAGAAAATCCCGCTTCCAGGGAGGCTTCCAGCATGTAACCGGAAATCCGCGTGTCCTTGCCGATGAGCACGGCCGGACGGGTGCCGTGCGGGCGGTGCTCGCGGGCCACCAGTACCTTGCCGGCCGCGTAGCCGAGCCGCATGACGAAGTCTGGGGTGATGGGTGACTGGCCGACCCGTCCACGCACACCATCCGTACCGAAATATTTTCTGCTCACAGCGTTTCTCCCTCATTCAAGGCCGCAAGTACGGCCAAAGCATCCTTGGTCGCCGCCACATCATGGACCCGCAACAACTGCGCCCCTCGCTGAACCGCCAGCAGGGCTGCGGCAACACTGGCCACCTGCCGCTCACCGACCGGACGTCCGCTGAGCGCTCCCAGCATGGACTTGCGCGAAAGGCCGGCAAGAATGGGCAATCCCCGCGGGGCAACGCGCTCCAGCGAGCGCAGCAGGACGAGATTGTGTTCCAGCGTCTTCCCGAAGCCGAACCCCGGATCGACAATCAGACGATCCTCTTCGATCCCTGCCGCTACGCAAGCCTCGACCCGCTGGCCAAGAAAAGAGGCCACCTCTGAAAGCACGTCGCCATAGGACGGATCGGCCTGCATCGTACGCGGTTCGCCCTGCATGTGCATGAGGCAAATTGCGCAATCCGAACCCGAAACGACCTCGAGAGCGCCCGGATGACCCAGCGCCGTGATGTCGTTGATGAGCGAAGCCCCCGCGGCAAGGGCAGCAGCCATGACTTCGGTCTTACAGGTATCGACCGATACCGGAACCCCCCACGAACAAACCGTTTCAAGGACAGGGAGCAAGCGATCCAGTTCTTCGCCGACCGTCGCGGACATGGCCCCGGGCCTCGAGGACTCCGCACCCAGATCGAGGATGTCGGCGCCCTCTTCCCACTGCCGCCGGGCGTGGGCGACCGCTGCGGCATGCTTACCGGCCAGACCGTCGCCTGAAAAGGAATCGGGAGTGAGATTGACGACGCCGACGATCAATGGGCGATCAAGGGGAAAGCGATAGGATCCGCAGCGGAGGCTCTTCATGGCGGGCAAACAAAAACCGGGAGCGGGCTCCCGGTCGAGTCTCACTTGGCCGCGAGATCAGGCCGTCGCAGGTGCACTGGGTTCAGCGCCGGGCTTGTCAGTCGGGGTAGAACTCTTGGGCGCACTTTGCGAGGGTTTGGGCGGACGAGGCGGCTTGCCGGCCATGATGTCCTCGATCTGCTCGGCATCGATGGTTTCCCAATCGAGCAAGGCCTGCGTCATTACCTCGACCTTGTCGCGGTTCTCCTCCAACAAGCGCTTGGCCAGTGCGTACTGCTCATCAATGATGCGCCGGATTTCGCCGTCCACCTCCTGCATAGTCGCCTCGGAAACACTCTTGTGTGTAGTCACTGAGCGGCCCAGGAATACCTCGCCTTCGTTCTCGCCATAGACCATGGGTCCCAGCTTGTCTGACATGCCGTAGCGAGTGACCATATCGCGGGCCATCGAGGTGGCGCGCTCGAAATCGTTGGAGGCACCGGTCGAGACGTCGTCGGTGAACAACTCCTCCGCCACGCGACCGCCAAAGGCCATGCAAATCTGCGCAAGCATCTGATTGCGATACAGACTGAACCGATCTTTCTCAGGTAGCGACCACGTGAGGCCTAAAGCACGACCGCGCGGAATGACCGTCACTTTATGGACCGGATCGCAACCGGGGAGCAGGGAGCCGATTATCGCGTGACCGGATTCGTGATAGGCGGTCTTACGCTTATCCTCTGGCGTTATGATCATGGACTTGCGCTCGGGCCCCATGAAAATCTTGTCCTTGGCCTTCTCGAAGTCTTCCATATCAACGAGGCGCTTGCTTGATCGGGCTGCGAAGAGCGCCGCTTCATTCACCAAATTGGCCAAATCGGCACCGGACATACCGGGAGTACCGCGGGCCAGAATATCGGCCTTGACGTCTCCCGCGATCGGCACCTTGCGCATGTGAACCTTGAGGATTTCCTCGCGACCGCGGATGTCCGGCAGGGGCACGACCACCTGACGGTCGAAGCGACCAGGCCTCAAGAGGGCAGGATCGAGAATGTCCGGACGGTTGGTTGCAGCGATGACGATGATTCCGGTATGGCCTTCGAAACCATCCATTTCCACCAGCAACTGGTTGAGGGTCTGTTCGCGCTCGTCGTTCCCCCCCCCAAGACCGGCGCCCCGGTGGCGTCCAACGGCGTCGATTTCGTCGATGAAGATGATGCACGGCGCGTGCTTCTTGGCATTTTCGAACATGTCGCGGACGCGGGCCGCACCGACGCCGACGAACATTTCGACAAAATCAGAGCCGGAAATGCTGAAGAAAGGCACCTTGGCTTCGCCGGCAATGGCCTTCGCGAGCAGGGTCTTGCCGGTGCCGGGATTGCCGACCATGAGCACACCCTTGGGAATACGCCCCCCGAGCTTCTGGAACTTGGAGGGATCGCGCAGGAAGTCCACCAGTTCCTGCACCTCCTCCTTGGCCTCATCGCAGCCAGCCACATCGGCGAAGGTGATCGTATTTTGGGCTTCGTCGGTCATCCGTGCCCTGGACTTGCCAAAAGAGAACGCGCCGCCTTTGCCTCCACCCTGCATCTGGCGCATGAAGAATACCCACACGCCGATGAGCAGAAGCATGGGGAACCAACTGACGAAAATGGTCATCAGGAAGGATTGTTCTTCTTCGGGCTTGGCCTCGACCTTGACGCCATATTTGAGCAGGTCGGAGACCAGCCAGATATCCCCGGGGGAATACGAGACAACCTTCTTTCCCTCGGTAGTGGTGGCTTTCAGAGTACGCCCCTCCATGACCACCTTGGCGATACGGCCCTGCTTCACCTCCTCAATGAATTGCGAATATTCCATCGAGGCCTGGGCCACCTGACGATTGCTCATCTGATTGAAAACGGTCATCAGTACCAAGCCGATGATCAGCCAGATCGCCAGGTTTTTGAACATGTTGTTCAAGCTTGCACTCCTTCACGCCGCACACGGCCCCAAAAACGCCATTCTAAACAAAACACTCAACGCAATGTTCGCCCCAAAAGATAAAGCTCGGCACTGCGATCCCGCGAGGCTTCGGGCTTCCTCACCGCCACGCTTGCAAAAGTCAATCGCATGGCCTTCAGGAAGGCATCGTAGTCACTACCCTGAAACACTTTGACCAGGAAGGCCCCCTGCGGTTTCAGGTGCGCTCGCGCGAATTCCAGGCCCAGTTCCGCCAAGTGCATCACCCGTGCCTGATCGACCAGATTTACACCGGACATATTGGGGGCCATGTCCGACATTACAAGACCCACCGGACGCCCGGCGAGCGATTCCGCCAGTTGTTCAAGCACCGCATCGTCACGGAAATCGCCTTGCAGAAAATGAACGCCGTGAATGGGGTCCATCTCCAGCAGGTCCAGGGCGAACACCAGACCGGTGTCGCCGACACGCTTTGCGGCCACTTGGGACCAACCTCCGGGAGCGGCTCCCAGGTCAACGACCACTTCGCCTCGCCTGAGCAATTTGTCCTTGTCGTCGATTTCCATCAGCTTGAAGGCAGCCCGCGAACGCCAGCCTTCCTTCTTGGCACGCTGAACAAAAGGATCGTTCACATGCTCCCGCATCCACGCCTTGCTGGTTCTGGTTCTGGCCATTGGCTAAAATGCCGGTTTTGAAAGGTTTTTCATGCTGCAATTATCCGCCGAACAACGCCGCACGCTGCGCGCCCGGGCCCACGGCCTTGATCCCGTCGTCTCGATTTCCGAAAACGGCCTTTCCGATGCCGTACTCAAGGAGGTCGAGGTGTGCCTCAAGGCGCACGAACTCATCAAGGTGCGCGTCTATGGCGACGACCGCAGTGTGCGGGAGGAATATCTGAACGTCCTCTGCGAGCGTCTTGGCGCTGCGCCAGTGCAGCACATCGGCAAGCTTCTGGTGCTCTGGCGTCCCGCACCGGCGGATGCGACGCCGGTCCGGCGCGTCCGTAAGCCTGCCCCCAGAACCAAACGCTCCTACCAAAACTAAGTCCCCACGGCCAGTGAGTTTTTGGGTGACCCCGGGCGGCATGCGTAAGTCCGCCCAGGCCTACGCGGCCAATGGCCAGGCTATGGCGAACTGTGCCAAGCGGGGACGACTGGGCGCGATAGCGGCGAGGACCAGTTCAGGGGGTTTCAGCGCAGTCCCCGTTCGCCCCAGGCCACCAGCCAGAGACCCAGTATGGTTTCCAGGAGGTATACGACGCTGGATACGCCATGCCAGGCCGCAAAACGGTCGCGGAATATGCTATCCATGACATCCCTGGGCAGCGCCTCGGCCTTCAACTGTGCCATAAGAGGCTGAATCCCAAACTGGCCTGCCGCGGTCAACAAGAGCAGCAGGACCACCAGCCAGAACACACCGCGTCTGATCACCGCTGCGCCCCAACGACCGATCAGAAACACGAGAAGGTAAGCCCCCCCACCGAGCCCGATCCAGCCGATCAAGGAGAAGAGCTTGCCGGCGACCAATCCGGCCAGTTGGCGATCGCCGAGGCTGGAGAACAAGGTAGGCGCCACCACATAGCCGATGGCGCACATGCCCCCAATCCAAAGGGCGAGGGCCCAGCGGTAGAGAACCTCAGACAGGGTGCGCATTGGGTCAGACGGAGCCTACTCGTAGCGGACGTCGATGATTTCGTATTCGCGCATGCCGCCGGGTGCCTGCACCTGGGCGATATCGCCGGCGTACTTGCCGATGAGGGCCCGCGCCACCGGGGAATTGACGGAAATCTTGCCAATCTTGATGTCGGCCTCGTCCTCGCCGACGATCTGGTAGGTCACCGCATCGCCGGAATCCTGATCTTCCATTTCCACGGTCGCCCCGAAGACGCAGCGGCCGTCGGCATCGAGCAGCTTGGGATCGATGATCTGGGCGTTGGAGAGCTTGCCCTCCACTTCCTGGATGCGCCCCTCGATGAAGCCCTGGCGCTCCTTGGCGGCATCGTATTCGGCGTTTTCGGAGAGGTCGCCGTGGGACCGGGCCTCGGCAATGGCCGCCACCACGTTGGGCCGGTCCACGGTCTTGAGGCGATGCAATTCGGCGCGCAGTTTTTCGGCGCCATTCACAGTCAGCGGAATCTTGCTCATTTTTCTTCCAGCAAAGCAAAACCGCCGGCGCCACGAAGGCGTCCCCGGCGGTCCGGTGGGTTGTTCAGTGAAGCTGCGCGTGCAGGGTCTGGATAGGATACACCACCAGATCGCTCCGGTTGCGTATCCCCTCCGCCGCCGCTTCGGCACCCCAGATCGTCGTATACATCGTCACCCGGGCCTGCAGGCCGGAGGTGCGGATGGAACGGGAATCGTTGATGGCGCCGCGCTTTTCTTCGACGGTATTGATGATCAGGGCGATCTCGTTGTTCTTGATCATGTCCACGATGTGGGGGCGGCCCTCGGTCACCTTGTTTACCGGCAGCACCGGCAGGCCGGCCGCCTCGATGGCGTGGGCCGTGCCGCGGGTGGCCACCAAGTGGAAACCGGCTTCAGCCAGATGGCGGGCCACTTCGACGGCCTTGGCCTTGTCGCTGTCCTTCACCGACAGGAAGGCCTTACCGCTGTGGGGCATGCGCACGCCCGCCGCCAGTTGTGACTTGACGAAGGCTTCGGCGAAACTGTTGCCGACGCCCATGACCTCGCCGGTGGACTTCATCTCGGGGCCGAGAATGGTGTCGACACCGGGGAACTTGACGAAGGGGAAAACAGCTTCCTTGACCGAGTAGTAAGGCGGAATCACTTCGGCGGTGACGCCCTGGGCCTTGAGGCTCTTGCCCGCCATGCAGCGGGCGGCGATCTTGGCCAGTTGCAGGCCGGTGGCCTTGGAAACGAAGGGCACGGTGCGCGAAGCACGCGGATTCACTTCCAGCACATAGACGTCCTCGTCCTTGATGGCGAACTGGACGTTCATCAGGCCGCAGACATTGAGGGCCTTGGCCATCAGCTTGGTCTGGCGGCGCAGCTCGTCCTGCAGGGCCTTGGAGAGGGAGTACGGGGGCAGCGAGCAAGCGGAATCGCCGGAGTGCACGCCGGCCTGCTCGATGTGTTCCATGACGCCGCCGATGATCACTTCGTCGCCGTCGGACAGGGCATCGACGTCCACCTCGCAGGCGTCGTTGAGGAAGCGGTCGAGCAGCACCGGCGAATCGTTGGAAACCTTGACCGCCTCGCGCATGTAGCGCTCCAGATCCTTCTGCTCATGGACGATTTCCATGGCCCGGCCGCCCAGCACGTAGGAGGGGCGGACCACCAGCGGGTAGCCGATCTCGGCCGCGAGGCGCAGGGCGTCTTCTTCGGTACGGGCGGTGCGGTTGGGGGGCTGCTTGAGGCCGAGGTCGTGCAGGAGTTTCTGGAAGCGTTCGCGGTCCTCGGCAATGTCGATGGATTCCGGCGTCGTGCCGATAATAGGCACGCCGTTGGCTTCCAGCGCCAGGGCCAGCTTGAGCGGTGTCTGGCCCCCGTATTGAACGATGACGCCCACCGGCTTCTCGATGGCGACGATTTCCAGCACATCTTCCAGCGTCAGGGGCTCGAAGTACAGGCGGTCGGAGGTGTCGTAGTCGGTGGACACGGTCTCCGGGTTGCAGTTGACCATGATGGTCTCGTAGCCGTCTTCGCGCATGGCCATGGCGGCATGGACGCAGCAGTAGTCGAACTCGATACCCTGGCCGATGCGGTTGGGACCGCCGCCCAGGACCATGATCTTCTTTTTGTCGGTGGGGTTGGCCTCGCACTCGTCCTCGTAGGTGGAGTACATATACGCGGTGCCGGTGGCGAATTCGGCGGCACAGGTGTCGACGCGCTTATAGACCGGACGCACGCCCAGTTGATGGCGGCGTTCGCGCACCGCCGACTCGCTGGTCTTGGTCAGGTAGGCAAGGCGCCGGTCGGCAAAGCCCTTGCGCTTCAGGTAGCGCAGTTCTTCAGCGGTGATGGAATCCAGGGAGCGTTTCTCGATGGCCAATTCCAGATCGACGATTTCCTTGATCTGGACCAGGAACCAGGGGTCGATCTTGGTCAGGTCGAACACCTTCTCTACCGACATGCCCACGCCGAAGGCATCAGCCACGTACCACAAGCGATCCGGCGATGGCCGCGCCAATTGCTCGTCGATGGTTTCGGGATCGACGGACTTGAGATTGAAGCCGTCCACGCCCACTTCCAGACCACGCAGGGCCTTCTGCAGGGATTCCTGGAAGGTGCGGCCGATAGCCATCACCTCGCCCACGGACTTCATCTGGGTGGTGAGGGTGGAGTCGGCCTGGGGGAATTTCTCGAAGGCGAAACGGGGCACCTTGGTGACCACGTAGTCGATGGAGGGCTCGAAGGAGGCCGGAGTCCTGCCGCCAGTGATGTCATTGGCCAGTTCGTCCAGGGTATAGCCGACGGCCAGCTTGGCCGCCACCTTGGCAATAGGGAAGCCTGTGGCCTTGGAGGCAAGGGCGGAGGAACGGGACACCCGGGGGTTCATCTCGATGACGATCATGCGACCGTCCTTCGGGTTGATGGAGAACTGCACGTTGGAACCACCGGTATCGACGCCGATCTCGCGCAGCACCGCAATGGAGGCGTTGCGCATGATCTGGTATTCCTTGTCCGTGAGGGTCTGGGCCGGCGCGACGGTGATGGAGTCGCCGGTATGGACGCCCATGGGGTCCAGGTTCTCGATGGAACAGATGATGATGCAGTTGTCCGCCTTGTCACGGACCACTTCCATCTCGTATTCCTTCCAGCCGAGGAGGCTTTCCTCGATCAGGAGCTCATTGGTCGGGGAGGCTTCGAGGCCTCGCTTGCAGATGGTCTCGAACTCCTCCATGTTGTAGGCGATGCCGCCGCCGGTGCCGCCCAGGGTGAAGGACGGGCGGATGATGGTCGGAAAGCCGATGGCGGCCTGCACCTGATAGGCTTCCTCCATGCTGTGGGCGGTGGCCGACCTGGCGGAGCCGAGACCGATTTTGGTCATGGCATCCTTGAATTTCTGGCGGTCTTCGGCCTTGTCGATGGCCTCCTTGGAGGCGCCGATCAGTTCGACGTCGAACTTGGCCAGCACACCCTCGCGGTCGAGATCGAGGGCGCAGTTGAGGGCCGTCTGGCCGCCCATGGTGGGCAGCAGGGCGTCGGGGCGCTCCTTCTCGATGATCTTGGCGACCACCTGCCAGGTGATGGGCTCGATGTAGGTGACGTCGGCCATCTCCGGATCGGTCATGATGGTGGCCGGGTTCGAATTCACCAGGATGACCTTGTAGCCCTCCTCGCGCAGGGCCTTGCAGGCCTGGGCGCCGGAGTAGTCGAATTCGCAGGCTTGGCCGATGATGATCGGGCCGGCGCCGATGATGAGGATGCTTTGAATGTCTGTACGCTTGGGCATAGTGATTCCTGCCTTGCCTTACTGGGCCGGCTGCAGCGCGGCCACGCCGCGGGACATGGTGTCGAGGAAGCGGTCGAACAGGTAGGCCACGTCGTGGGGGCCAGGGCTCGCTTCCGGATGGCCCTGGAAGGAGAAGGCCGGCACGTCGGTGCGGGCGATGCCTTGCAGGGAGCCATCGAAGAGGGAAACGTGGGTGGCCCGCAGGTTGGCCGGCAGGGTGTCGCTATCCACCGCGAAGCCATGGTTCTGGCTTGTGATCAGCACTTGGCCGGTATCCATGTCCTTCACCGGATGGTTGGCGCCGTGGTGGCCGAACTTCATCTTCAGCGTCTTGGCGCCGGAAGCCAGGGCCAGCAGCTGGTGACCGAGGCAGATGCCGAAGGTCGGCACACCGCGGTCGAGAAATTCACGGATGGCACCGATAGCGTAGTCGCAAGGCTCCGGGTCGCCAGGGCCGTTGGAGAGGAAGACGCCGTCCGGCTTCATGGCCAGCACGTCGGCGGCGGGCGTCTGGGCAGGCACCACGGTCAGTTCGCAACCGCGGGCGGCGAGCATGCGCAGGATGTTGCGCTTGACGCCGAAATCGTAGGCGACGACCTTGAAGCGCCTGGCTGCACCCGGCTGGTAACCCTCCAGGTTCCATTCGCCCTCGCTCCAGGGGTAGCCTTCCTTGACGGAGACCACCTTTGCCAAGTCCATGCCGGCCAGGCCGGGGAAGGCACGGGCCAGAGCGAGTGCCTTGGATTCATCGACATCACCCGCCATGACGCATCCGGCCTGGGCACCCTTCTCGCGCAGGATGCGGGTGAGCTTGCGGGTATCGATGCCGGCGATGGCGACGATGCCATGCTTCTTGAGGTAGGCAGAGAGATTCTCTTCGGCACGCCAGCTGGACGCACGAAGGGGCAGGTCGCGGATGACCAGTCCGGCGGCGTAGTTGGCAGCGGATTCGAAGTCTTCGGCATTGCAGCCGACGTTGCCGATGTGGGGATAGGTCAGCGTAACGATCTGGCGGCAGTAGGAGGGATCGGTAAGGATTTCCTGGTAACCCGACATGGCGGTATTGAAGACCACTTCGCCACTGGTGACGCCATCGGCGCCGATGGATTGCCCTTTGAAAACCGTTCCGTCGGCGAGGGCGAGAATGGCGGGGGATGATGTGGGCAGCAAGGGCACGACCGGCTCTCCTGATTTCTGCTTATGATGTGCCGAGCGGGAAGGCAAACGCCTCCCCGCTCGCAAGTCCAAAACCTTGAAATTATAGCCGAAATGCGCCTTTCTGGACAAGCTTGCCGCGTGAATCAGCCGTGGCCGCGATGGTCCACGAAGCGCTTGAGTTCCGGTTTGAGTCCGGCCATTTCCTCTTCGAGCAGAGAAAAACGGCGCCCGCAGTCATCCCAGGAAATCCCCCCGGGAACAATGGCTGCCTGCTCCAGGTCCAGTGCAAGCTGTCGCGCGGTATCGGCGTGGAACATGGCCAGGAGACTTTTCAGCGTATGGGCATGCATGCGCAGCTCGGAAGCGCTACGGGCAGCCAGCGACTGCCGCAGATGCTCTAAGTGGCTGTCCCACTCCGCGAGCATCATGCCCGCCATATTGGCCAGAAGGTCGGCATCCCCGATTTCCTTCAGGGCCGACTCCATATCCAGACGCAGTGGTTCGGCATTGGCACCAGTCTCCCACAGGCTCCTGCTGCCAACCGAATCCTCATCCACCGCCCGGTCCAGCGCCTCGTAGAGCAGCTCCGGGCGCAAGGGTTTGGCGAGATAGTCGTTCATGCCAGCTTGCAGGCATCGTTCGCGATCGCTCTCCATGACATTGGCCGTCATGGCCACGATCCAGACGGGCTTGAACGCATCGGAGACGACCCAACTGCGGCGCATTTCCCGCGCCCGAATGGCCTCCGCCGCCTCGACGCCCCCCATGACGGGCATTTGCATATCCATCAGGATCACATCGAAGCGCTGCTTCTCGAACCATTCGAGCGCTTCCGCCCCATTGTTGGCCACCACCACCCGGTGCGAGCGGCGCTGGAGCAGCCGAACCGCAAGTTCCTGATTCACCGGGTTGTCTTCCACCAGGAGGATGTCCAGAATTGGCTCGTCGCCCGCGGCAAGCGCCACATCAACCTCGAAGGCATCGAGCAGGGCACCCTCCGCCGCCCCGCCGGATTCCCCCAGGGCCAGAGCCAGGGCATCTCCCAAGTCAGCCAGGCCCACCGGCTTGACCAAATGTGCAGACACCCGAAGCTCGCGCAAACGCGCCAGATCGTGCCGCTGATTTTCAGTGGTCAACAACATCACCAGCTTTTCGCGCTGACGCCCGCTGCTCCAGTGCTCGGCGAGGGCAAATCCCCCAGGCGCGTCCATGGTCGCGTCGGCAAGAATGAGGTCGTAGGGAAAATCCACCGACCGGGACCGTTCCACCGCCTCCAGTGCCGGACCCGCTTCCGTCGCCCCAGAGGCCTGAATTCCCAGTCGTTCGAGCAGCGCCACCAAGTGGCGGGCAGTCTGCGGATTGTCATCGATCACCAATGCTCGACGGCCTGTAAACCTGCGTGGTGCAACATCGGCCGCGTCGCGATCGATGCCGAAGCGCGCCGTGAAGAAAAAGGTCGCCCCCTTGCCCTCGGCGCTTTCCAGCCAGATGCGTCCATCAAGGAGTTGAACCAGACGAGAACAGATGGCGAGCCCCAACCCCGTGCCACCGAAGCGGCGGGTCGTCGAAATGTCGGCCTGGGAAAAAGCGTCGAAGATCGCCCCCTGCTTCTCCGGCGGGATGCCGATTCCGGAATCGCGGACCTGGAAACGCAGCCAGAGGGAGTGGGGCGACATGCGTTCGACGGCAACCTCGACCTGAACCTCACCCTTCTCGGTAAATTTGATTGCGTTACCCAGCAGATTGGTCAACAGTTGGCGGATGCGGATCGGATCGCCGATCACCCGGCCGGGCACCTCGGAAGCCAGGGTGACCAGCAGTTCCAGGCCCTTCTTGTGGGCGCTCACCGCCATGACGCGGGCGGCTTCCAAGACCAGATCGGCAAGGTTGAAGCTGATGGCCTCGACCTGCATCTTGCCGGCCTCGATCTTGGAAAAGTCCAGGATGTCATTCACGATGGTCAACAAGGCCTCGGCCGAAGACTTTACCGTCTTGAGGTAATGGCGCTGCTCGGCGTCCAGATTCGTATCGAGCGCAAGCTCGGTCATACCGATGATGCCGTTCATGGGCGTCCGGATTTCGTGGCTCATATTGGCCAGGAAGGCACCCCTCGCGCGGTTCGCCGTCTCTGCCGCTTCCTTGGCTGCCACCAGACGCACTTCCGACTCCCGATCTGCACTCACATCCCGATGCAGGACTAACATGCGCAGCGGCTCCCCACCCGGATCCCTCGCGGTGATCAGCCCGCGTACCTGGAGCCAGCGCCAATCGCCGGCCTTGGTCCGCATGCGGACATCGGCGGAAAACAGCGGGGTCTTGTCCTGGGCATGGGAAGCGATGCGCGCTTGCAGTGTGCGCAGATCGTCCGGATTGACCAGTCTTTGCCATCCGGCCACGCTATCGTCGGCTTCCGTCCCTTCGTAGCCCAGCAGGGTCTTCCACTTGCGGCCGGATTCGATATTGCCGGAGCGGAGATTCCAGTCGGACAGAGCGTCACCCGAAAGCTCGTTCTGCCAATGCTGAAGATTGGCGTACATGCTGTAAGTGCTGTCGGCCGCCTCCAGAAACCGCGCCAGCCCCCGGACAAGCTCGCCGTGCTCCCCCTCGACGGTTGACAGCAAGGCCCGCAGACGCTCCTCACCGCCCCCCGGAAAAATCTCCTGGAGCTGACGGTTGAGGAATTTGGATTTCACGGCCGGGAACCGGTAAGAAGTGAAAAACGAAAGGTGAAATGTGGAACACCGATCCTTGCTGACATGCCCTCACCCTTCACATTCCACGTATCACCCCTTACTTCGAATCAGCGCAGCCCCAGGACATCCTGCATGTCGAAGAGGCCCCGTTCCTTGCCCAGCATGTACCTTGCGGCGCGCAGGCTTCCCAGGGCATAGGGCATCCGCCCCCCAGCCTTGTGGCTAACCTCGACACGCTCTCCGATACCGCAGAACATCACCGTGTGGTCGCCGACGATATCGCCCCCCCGCACCGTTGCAAAGCCAATGGTGGAAGGATCCCGCTCGCCGGTCACGCCCTCGCGACCATACACCGCGCAATCCTTCAAATCGCGCCCCAGCGCAGCGGCGACGACCTCCCCCATGCGCAGGGCGGTTCCCGAGGGTGCATCGACTTTCATGCGATGGTGGGCCTCGACGATTTCGACGTCGTAACCGGTATTCAGAATGCGGGCAGCGAGGTCAAGCAGGCGAAACACGACATTGACCCCTACCGCCATATTGGGCGCGAAAACAACCGGGATGCGCTCCGCCGCCGCTGCGATGGCCGCCTTGCCCGCCACATCGAAACCCGTCGTGCCGATGACCATGGCCACACCCCGATCGGCACACAGCGCCAAGTGGTGCAACGTGCCTTCCGGACGGGTGAAATCGATGAGGCAATCACAGCCCTCCAGCGCCGCAACCAGATCCGCCGTAACCGGGACGCCGCCCGGAAAGCCGGCAAGTTCCCCGGCAGGGCGCCCCAGGTAAGAGCTGCCTGGGATGTCGATCGCCGCCGCGAGGACCGCTTCGCCGTCCTTGAGGACCGCCTCGATCAGCGTACGGCCCATGCGCCCCCCGGCACCGACGATGCCGATCCGCAAACCCTTCATCTTCTGCCCCTCTTGTTATAAGCCGACTTTTTCCAGCATGCGCCCGAAAAAGCCCTTTTCGTCAGCCGGCGGCAAGGGCTTGCCTTCGGCGTCCGTCGGCAGCGATCCCAGGTCGATCACCTGGGTACTGGCCACCGGCGCGGTCAGTTCGGCGACCTGAGCAACTTCGACATCCCCGGAAACCTTCTCCAGGCGGCCATCCGCATTGAAGAATACAGAAAATTTGCGTATCTCGACAGCACTCGTCCGGCCGTTCTCGAGGCGATAGACGTAGTCCCAGCGATCGGCATGGAAAATATCGGCCAGGAGAGGCGTCCCCAGCAGGAAACGTACCTGATCCCGGGTCTGGCCGGGCTTGAGCTGGGACACCATTTCCTGGGTAAGCACATTGCCCTGCTGCACGTCAATGCGGTACTCGGTGACGATCCGCGGAACGTTCGAGCAGGCTGCGAGCCCGACTAAGACGGCGGCGATCAGGATGCGCTGAATGGTCATGGCGGCGTGCGGAGGGAGTTCTTCAACGGGACCAAAGCGTACTATCATACCCGAAATCCACCCGGCCCCAGGCCTTGCCACCACTGGTAGAACGACGATGAGCGACCCGCAGAGCCTCAAGAACATGGGACTGAAGGCCACCTTTCCCCGGCTTAAAATTCTGGAACTGTTCGAAAAAAGCAGCGTCCGCCACATGACGGCAGAAGACGTCTACCGCGCCCTCCTCGCTGAAGGCATGGACATCGGCCTGGCCACGGTTTACCGGGTACTGACCCAGTTCGAGCAGGCGGGTCTTCTGGAGCGCCACTTTTTCGAATCCGGCAAGGCTGTTTTTGAAATCAACGCCGGCAAGCATCACGACCACCTGGTCTGTATCGATTGTGGCAAGGTCGAAGAATTCTACGATGCGGAAATCGAACAACGGCAGCACCAGATCGCCACAGAAAGAGGCTTTTCCATCCAGGAGCACGCGCTCTACCTCTACGCCCATTGCAGCAAGGCAGACTGCCCCAGCCGCGCTGCCGGAACGCCAAAGATCAAGAATTAAGCGGCCGTGACAGCCGATACCGGTGCCTGGAGTGCCTGGCTCGCTTCCGCCGGCACGGCCTACGTCCTCATCGCCCTGGCCGAGATGGGCGACAAGAGCCAGTTGGTCTGCATGTCGCTGGCGGCTCGCCACCGGGGCCTGCCGGTTGCAGCCGGCGCCATCGCCGCCTTTGCCCTCCTCAATGGTTTGGCCGTCCTGTTCGGCTCCGCGGTCGCCGCGTGGCTGCCCGAGGGCTTGGTCACGGCCGCCGTAGCGCTGCTCTTCGCGGGCTTCGGGATACAGGCCCTGCGCTACCGTGCGGAGGAGGAAGACGAAGTGCGGGAGGAAAAAACCGGTCGGGGCGTTCTCGTCACCACCTTCGCCCTGATCTTTCTGGCTGAATTCGGCGACAAGACCCAGATTGCCGTTGCCGGCCTGGGGAGCACCGCCCCGGCCGGTGCGGTGTGGTCGGGCGCCACCCTCGCCCTGGCGACCACCTCCATCCTGGGGGTCATCGCCGGCCGGAGGCTGCTTCAGCGACTTCCCCTGGTGTGGATCCACCGCGTTAGCGGCGTCTTCTTTCTGTTGCTAGCGCTCTTCGCCGCCAGCCGTCTTATCTGAACTCCTGGGCGGAAACCCAGGCTAGCCGCACTCGTCGCCCAAGAGAAAACCTCAGGCTCTGAGGATCAGATTCCCAGAAGCTCCCGGGCGTGGCGCCGTGTGATATCGGTAATATTCACCCCGCCCAGCATGCGAGCGATCTCGCCCACCCGGCCTTCACCGTCCAGGGGCGCGATGGCGCTGCGCACGACGCCTTCGCGGACATCCTTCCTGACCTGCCACTGCCACTGGGCCCGTGCAGCGACCTGGGGCAGATGGGTAACACAGAGGATCTGCCGTTCCTCGCCCAGTTGCCGCAGGAGGCGGCCGACGATTTCCGCGACGCCTCCGCCGATCCCGACATCTACTTCGTCGAAGATCAGGGTCGGCACACGGGAGGAGCGGGAGGCAACCACCTGGATGGCCAGGCTGATGCGCGACAGCTCGCCGCCCGACGCCACCCGGGCGAGGGGCCGCGCATCGCTGCCGGCAAGCCCGGCGATACGAAATTCCACCTGCTCGAGCCCGTGCGCAGCGGGCTCGCCGGAAAGGAGGCCCACCTCAAAGCGCCCCGAAGCAAGGGCCAGATCAGCCATGAGCGCCGTCACCGCCCGGGCCAGATCGTCCGCTGCACGCTGGCGCCCCGCGGAAAGGCGCTCCGCCAGGGCAAGATAGGCCGCTCGACAAGCCTCGACACGAGCCCTCAGGGCCTTGGTATCGAAGGCCGCACCGATTTCACTCAAACGACGGCGACCCTGGACAAGCAATTCCCCCAGCGCTTCCGGTCGGACACGAAACTTGCGCGCGGCAGCGTGAATTGCCTCGATGCGTCCCTCGACCTGAGCCAGACGGCGAGGATCGAGGTCAACCCGATCGGCGTAGCGCCGCAGAAGCGAAACCGCCTCGGCCAACTCCGCCCGGGCAGACTGGAGCAAGCCTGCAATATCGTTCAGCCCCGGATCATAAGCCGCGAGATCGTCGAGCCGCCGGCTTACGGCGTCCAGTTGCCCCTCGCTGGCGCCCTCGCCTTCGCAAAGGGAGGCCAGGGCGAACTGGGCGCCCTCGAGCAAGCTGGCGGAGTGGGCCAGCCGCCGATGTTCGGCTTCCAGAGCCTCCCACTCGTCCGGCCCTAAGCCCAGTCCATCGAGTTCGGCGACCTGCCACTCCAGTTGCTCCCGCTCCCGCGCCAGACCTTCACCACTGGCAGCGGCCTCGGCCAGGGCCAATTCAGCCTCGCGCCAGGTGCGGAACGCGGCGGCGGTTTCCGTGCCCAGGGAGGCCTGGCCCGCGTGAGCATCGACCAGCGCCCGCTGGGCATCGGCCCGCAGCAGGGACTGATGGGCATGCTGACCGTGGATATCGACCAGGTCTTCCGCCACCTCGCGCAACTGCTGGGCCGTGGCCGGCGCACCATTGATATAGGCCCGGGAACGCCCTCCGCTGTCGATGACCCGCCGCAGCAGCAATTCCTCGTCGGCCTCGAAGTCGTTGGCCGCCAGCCAGTCGCGCACCGCGGGTCTGCCGGAGACGTCGAAAACCGCGGCGAGTTCTGCCTTGTCGCAGCCCGCCCGAACGACTCCGCCTTCGGCGCGTGCTCCAAGGGCCAGGGCCAGAGCATCGACCAGAATGGATTTTCCTGCCCCCGTCTCTCCGGTCAAAGCACCGAACCCCCCCGAAAACTCCAGTTCCAGCCGGTCGACAATAACGAAATTACGTAGATCGAGACGGCGTAGCATCAGTGCCCCCGGGGGCGTTCGCTCCACTGGAGCTTCTGACGCAGCATGGCGAAATAGCGGTAGCCCGGCGGATGGAGAAAACAGATCGAATACTCTGAGCGCCGCAAGCGGACGCAATCCTGGGCCCGCAAGTCGAGGGTCACCTGGCCATCGAAGTGCACCCGCGGATCGTCGGCGTAGGTGATGCGAAGCTCGATCTCCGCCGTGTCATTGACCAGCACCGGCCGGTTGGTGAGGGCGTGGGGACACAAGGGAACCAGGGCGATGCCGGTCAGGGTGGGGTGAAGAATCGGCCCTCCCGCGGAAAGAGCGTAGGCAGTGGAGCCGGTCGGAGTGGACACGATGAGCCCGTCCGAACGCAAGTTGTAGATGAACTCGCCGTCGATGAACAGCTCCAGCTCGATCATGCGTCCGATGGCGCCCTTATCCACTACCAGGTCGTTCAGAGCCAAGTTGGCCGCTACCTCCCGACCTTCGCGCAGCACTTCGGCATCCAGCAACATGCGCTTCTCGGCCGTGAAGCGTCCGTCGAGAAGGTCGTCCATGCAGGAGAGCATATCGCTGCGAGCGATATCGGTCATGAAGCCCAGGCGCCCCTGGTTGACTCCCACCAGGGGCACGCCGTAGCGTGCCAGCCGGCGCGCCGCGTTGAGCATGGTCCCGTCGCCGCCCAAGACAATGGCCAGGTCGGCGTGGGCGCCAATATCGTTGAAGCCGCAGGTCACCCAGCGCGACAGATCGACCAGCTTGCCGATGCGTTCGGAGGTCTCTCTTTCGATGAAGACGCTGATGCCCCGCTCGTGCAGGTACTCTGCAAGGCGGCGCAGGGACTCGGCAATCTCCGGGCTGTGGTACTTCCCCACCAGGGCGATGGTGCGAGGCGAGCGGTAGGAGCCGAAGGGAGAACTCATGGGGCGGATTTTGGCACAATTCCCCTCAGCCGGCTGGCATCCCGGCCCCTCCGGTCCCGCTTCTTGGGTGATAAACCACGATCTTCTCCCGCAAGAGCACTTTTTTTGCCAGAATCGCCCCATGCTCGACCAACGCTCCAGAACCCTCCTCAAGGCGCTCGTAGAACACTACATCGCCGATGGCCAGCCGGTGGGGTCCCGTGCCCTGTCGCGTTTCTCAGGACTCGACCTTTCGCCGGCCACCATCCGCAACGTGATGGCCGATCTTGAGGAAGCCGGATTCGTCGCCAGCCCCCATACATCCGCCGGCCGGATTCCGACCCCCCGTGGCTACCGGCTTTTTGTCGACAGCCTGCTCACGGTCGAGCCCCTGGACCCGGCCCGGGTGGGAGCAATGGAAGGTGCCCTGCAAATCGCCCAACCCCAGCAGCTCATCGCCAGCGCTTCGCAACTGCTTTCCGGGCTCACCCATTTCGCCGGCATCGTCGTGGCTCCCCGGCGCAATCCCCCCCGCATCCGCCAGATCGAATTTCTCGCGCTGTCGGAAAAACGCATTCTGCTCATCATCGTCACCACCGACGGTGACGTACAGAATCGCGTTCTCGTCTCGGAAAAATCCTACTCCCCCTCCGAACTCGTCAGCGCGGCCAATTACCTCAACCAGCAGTTCGGAGGCATGGATTTCGAACAAATCCGCCAGCGCCTGAATGCCGAAATCGAACAGCTACGCAGCGACATCAAGCCCCTGATGGCCGCCGTCCTTGAGGCTGGCGGCGACGCCCTGGCGGAAACGGCCATGCCCTGCGTCATCTCCGGCGAACGCAACCTCTTGGACGTGGAGGAGTTGTCGTCCAACATGCGGCGCCTGCGGGAACTCTTCGACCTTTTCGAGCAACGCTCCAGCCTGATGCGGCTTCTGGACATCTCCCACCGGGCGGAGGGCGTTCAGATCTTCATCGGCGGCGAGTCGGGCATCGCCCCCCTCGACGAATGCAGCGTCGTCACGGCCCCCTACGAAGTCGGCGGGCGCATCGTCGGCTCCGTGGGCGTCATCGGCCCCACCCGCATGGCCTACGAGCGGGTCATCCCCATCGTGGATATTACCGCTCGACTCCTGTCCAGCGCCCTCACCACCCAGCAAGGCATCTGATGTCCCGTTTCCGTCCCGAACCGGCGTACCGCCATGGCACGCCGACCCGTCCCGCCGTCGTCCTGGTCAACCTGGGAACGCCCGATGCCCCCACCGCCCAGGCCCTGCGCCGCTACCTGAAGGAATTCCTTTCCGACCCCCGTGTGGTCGAAATCCCCCGCCTGCTCTGGTGGCCCCTCCTCAACGGCGTAATCCTCAACACCCGCCCCGCCCGGTCGGCAGCCAAGTACGCCGCCGTATGGACCCCCGAGGGATCCCCCCTGCGGGTCCATACCGAACGGCAGGCCAAGCTCCTCGCCGGCCTTCTCGGCGCGCGGGGCCACCACGTCACCGTCGCGTGGGGAATGCGTTACGGCGAACCTGCCCTGCCCGCGGTTCTCGACCGGCTCAAGGCCGAGGGGGCCGACCGCATTCTCGTGGTCCCGCTCTATCCGCAGTACGCCGCCAGCACCACCGGCACCGTGATCGACCGGCTGTCCGGCTGGCTCGCCGTCACCCGGAATCAGCCAGAAATCCGCACCCTGCGCAGCTTTGCGGACGACGAGGGCTACCTCGCCGCCCTGGAAGCCTCCGTCCGCCGCCACTGGCAAGAAAGCACCCCGCCGGACGAGCGCTACCGCCTGGTCATGAGTTTTCACGGCCTACCCCGCCGCAGCCTCGACCTGGGAGACCCCTACCACTGCGAGTGCAGGAAGACCGGGCGCCTCCTCGCCGAACGTCTCGGTCTTACACCCGACCGGGCCCTGGTGACCTTCCAGTCACGCTTCGGCCGGGCGGAATGGCTCCAGCCCTATACCGCCCCCACCCTGGAGCAACTGGCCCGCTCAGGAATCGACCGGGTCGACGTCATCTGTCCGGGCTTTGTCGGCGACTGCCTGGAAACCCTCGAGGAAATCGCCCTGGAAGCCCGGGCCACCTTCCTGGCGAGCGGCGGCAAGACCTTCCATTACATTCCCGCCCTCAACGAACAGCCAGCCTGGATCGAAGCCCTGGCCAGGATCGTCGAGGGCCACCTCGCCGGCTGGCCGACCCGGAGCAGGGAAGACGCTTCCGCTCTCGCCGATTCAGCCCGGCGGGCGCGGGATCTCGGCGCGCCGGGTTGAGACTTCGACAGCGCTAAAGCTCCTCGCTGGGCAGCCGTAGAAGCAGGTATCCCTCGCCACTTCGGGAGACCGCCATGCGTATCGCCGCTGCCTCGATCGAGCTTGTCTCGGCCCACTCCCGGCTGGAGTTCCGGTCCCGCGAAGAACGCCTCAATGCCTGGACCCGGCGTGCTGTGCCGCCTGAAGCGCCTCCCCGGGCGCGTCCCGCAAGCGCCGTTTCCGAAGCCGGACGGTCTGCCCAGGCGGAGGAATCCTGTTCGGACTGCGAACCCCGCTTCCAGATCATCCGCCTCATCCTCGAGGCCCTCACCGGCCGCGCCGTCCAGGTCTTCGATGCGGGCCGGCTCGCTTCCCCGGGCGATGCACCGAACATCGCGGCGCCTCCCCCGCAGTCCGGAACCGGACAGGGCCCCGGGTTCGGACTCGAATACGACCTGCGGGAATCCCGCTACCAGAGCGAGGATGTCAGCTTCCGAGCCGCCGGGTCGGTCACCACGGCCGATGGCCGCTCCTTCGACTTCCAACTCAGCTTTGCCCTGCATCGGGAAAGTCTTTCCGAAACCCGCCTCAGTCTGCGGCTCGGCGAAGCGGCGCGACAGAAAGACCCGCTGGTGATCAATTTTTCCGGCAAGGCCCCGCAACTGGCGTCGACTCGTTTTTCCTTCGACCTCGACGGGGACGGCGCGGCTGAAAACCTGGCCGCGCCCGCGACTGGCAGCGGATTTCTCGCCATCGACCGCAACGGTAACGGAATCGTTGACGACGGCAGCGAACTCTTTGGCCCCGCGAGCGGTGACGGCTTCTCGGAACTTGCCACCCTCGATGGAGATGGCAATGGATGGATCGACGAGAACGACGGCCAGTTCGCCGCGCTGCGTACCTGGAACCCCCTCGCCGACCCCGGGCGCCAGGGCCTGTCCCTGGCCGAGGCTGGCGTGGGAGCGCTATCGCTCAGCAGAGCCACCACTCCTTTCGATCTGTATGGAAGCGACGCAGCCCAATTGGGAACGCTGCGCGCCACAGGAATCGCTTTGCGCGAAACGGGCGAGGCTGGCACAATCAGCCACATTGACCTGACCGCCTGACAAAGTATCCGGCGGCACTCTATGAGGGGCGGGGGAAATGCGCATTGCGGACTGGAAAATATGGCTGCGGCTGTCTGCCGCCATTTGGTTTGTCCTGGTAGTGGTATGGACCGTGGTCATTCTGTGGGCCACGCAGGTCAATCGGGACACGGCCATACGGCAGGCGCAGGATTTTGCGCACTCCATCCACGAAATGACCATGGCCGGACTCACCGGCATGATGATCACTGGTACGGTGGGGCAACGCGAGGTTTTCCTCGACCAGATCAAGCAGCTTTCGATCATTCGCGAATTGCACGTCGCCCGGGGTGAAGCGGTCATCAAGGCCTTCGGGCCGGACAGCAAGGCCAGCCGTAGCCTTGATGCGGTCGAAAATCAGGTGATGACTACCGGAACCCCCCATATTTCAGTCCAGCACGAGGGAGCCAATGCCTACCTGCGGGTGGTCAATCCAACCCGTGCCTCCAAGAACTACCTCGGCAAGGATTGCGTCGCGTGCCACCAGGTTCCCGAGGGAACTATTCTGGGCATCGTGAGCATGAAGGTTTCCCTCGACTCGGTGGAAGCCGCGGTGAGCGATTTCCGGCTGAAGATCGCCGGAGCGGCGCTCATCGTCATCGGCGTGCTTCTGGTCATCATCTTCCTGCTGACGCGGCACTTCGTGACCACGCCACTGGAAAGCCTCCGGCAAGGCCTGGAGGACATCGCCCGGGGCGAGGGGGATCTCACCCGCCGCCTGCCAGTGCGGGGCCAGGATGAAGTCGGTCAGGCAGCCGCGGTGTTCAACGAGATGATGGAAAATTTCAGTGGCCTCGTGCGCCAGGTGCGCGACGCCGCCCAGCAGGTCTCGGCGCGGGTCGCATCGCTGTCGGAAAGTGCGGATCGGGTGGCCCAAAGCTCTCATCTGCAGGATCAGAAGTCCGGGGCTGCTGCCGCGGCAGTGGAGCAACTGGTCGAGAGCATTTCGGCCATTGCCGGTAACGCGGGGCACGTCCAGCAGCAGTCTCAGGAAAGCCTGGCCCGGGCTCAGGAAGGCGGCCGCAACCTCAAGGTTCTGCTGGGCGAAATGGACGTGGTCGAGAAGGCAGTGCGGCAGATGGCCGACTCGGTCAGCGAGTTCGTGCGCAATACCGAAGCGATCACCCATATGACGCGCGAAGTGAAAGACATCGCTGAGCAGACCAATCTCCTGGCCCTCAACGCTGCCATCGAGGCCGCCCGCGCGGGCGAACAAGGGCGGGGTTTCGCGGTGGTAGCCGACGAGGTCCGCAAGCTGGCCGAGAAGTCATCCCGGGCGGCCGGGGAAATCGACGCTATCACGGCCACCATCGGGGAGCAGTCGGTGGCAGTACGCCGCACCATCGAGGAAGGGCTGGAACACCTGGAATCGAGCCAGTCGGCCGTCGATTCGGTCGCCAACGTCCTGGAAGCCACCAACGGGTCAGTGACCGAGGTTGGCCGCGGGCTGGACGCCATCGCGGGCGCCACCGATCATCAGCGCCGAGTTTCCGGCGAGGTCGTGAGCGGCATCGATTCCATTGCCGGCATGGCCCGGGACAATAGCGGAGCAGTGGAGAAAACCGCCGGCGCAGCCCACGACCTGCGGCGCCTTGCCGACGGTTTGCAGAATCTCGTGGGCCGCTTCAAGGTTTGAGCCCCCGGGGACCGGGGGCTCGATTCACAGCGGAGTAAGCTCCATGTCCAACCCGGAACCCGGGCGAGAACGGGGGCCACCGGAAAGCGACCCAGTTCCGGCCTCTACCGCGGGGGCCCCCTGGGCCGCTGCGATTTCGGTGACTTTGCGCATGCGGTCGATCATGCGGGCAATCAAGACATTGCGCATGCGTTCCAGCAGTTCCTCTGACGACAACGCGAGCGCCGAGGCACTGATCTCGAGGAACAAGGTTGGCTCGAGGGTGACCACGGTAGCGTAGCGTTTCTTGTTGACCGGGTGGAGATAGGCCACCTCACCGATGGGCTCGCTGGCCCCCAGGCGGCATAAGGCACGCCCCTGAACGGAAACCTCCACGAAACCCTGAACGATGATCCCGAAGAAAGCGTTGGACTCGCCCTCCCGCACGATGGTCACACCGGGCGCCAACTCGCGCCATACCGCAACCCGCAGGACTTCCCACAGTTCGACGTTCTCGAACTCGGTAAAGAATTCCAGTTTTCGCAGCGCCTCGAAGTGCCGGGTGTCCTGCTCGGTATCATCCTCCTCCCAAATCTGGAAGCGCACCGTGGAGAGATCCTTGGCCATTTCGGCGCCATTCTTGTAGCGGGTATACAGGTCCTTTTCCAGAGATTTCTTGATGATGGGATTGAGGGCTTCCGGGAGACTCGGATTGAGGGCCGTCACTGCGGGCGAATCGGTATTGATGATCTTGTAGACCAGGGTCGCCTGGTTGTTGGCCCTGAAGGGAAGACGACCAGTCAACATCTGGAAGAGCACCACCCCCAAGGAGTAGAGATCGGTCTTCTGATTAAGGGCATAACCCTTGATCTGCTCCGGAGACATGTAGGCGGGTGAGCCGACCCCCATGATGAAGGTCGAGTCCCGGTCCATATCTTTCTGAAGATTGAGAGCCAGCCCAAAATCCGCGATCTTGGGTTCGTCGTCGCAAGTCAGCATGATGTTGGCCGGCTTGATATCCCGATGGATCACCCCCTGGCGATAGGCATGGTCCAAAGCCAGGCAACACTTGAAGATGATGCCCACCACTCGGTGCATGGGGAGCATCTTGTCGATGCGGCAATATTTTTCCAGCGAATCTCCCGCGACATACTCCATGGCGAGATAGGCATAATCGTCCTCGACCACCGCGTCGAAGATGCGCACGATATTGGGATGGTCTAGACGCCGGGCCGTGATACCTTCCGTCTGGAAAAGCTTGCGCAGCCGCCGCGACATGGCGGCGTTGTCCTTGCCGAAGCGCACCAGCTTGACCGCCACTTGCCTCTGGGCGTCCGGATCTTCGCAAAGGTAGACAACCGCCGTGGCGCCCTTGCCCAGTTCCTTGATGACTTTGTATTTGCCGATGTTTTCCATGGGGAGGACGCCGCTTGACTCCGTCCATCGTAGCACGGAGAAAAAGTTGCTTACAGGGCTTGAAATGATAACCCCCGCCCCAAGATGGGGGAGAGTTTTTCCGGAGAAGCCCATGTCCAACCCAGAAGTCCCCCAGGAACCCCTGCCCGGCCCGGAGCCCCTCGCTGCCGAGCCTTCCGTCTCTGTGTCCGCACAACCGGCTCCGGCTGGTGCCGCAGAGACGGTGCCCGCCGCACCGACTGTAGACACCCTCCCCAGCCTCGAAGAACAGTTGCGCCAACTCGAACTCAAGGTCGCCGAACATCACGACGCCTGGCTGCGGGCCAAGGCAGAGGGCGAGAACATTCGCCGCCGCGCCCAGGAAGACATCACCAAGGCCCATAAATTTGCCGTGGAAAAGTTCGCCGGCGAACTGCTGGCTGTAAAGGACAGCCTGGAGGCCGCCCTGGCGGTCAAGGAGCAAACTGCCGAGAGCTTCAAGTCCGGCGTCGAGATCACCTTGAAGCAGTTGGTTTCGGCCTTCGAGAAGAACGCCCTCGTCGAAATCAACCCGGTGGGAGAAAAGTTCGACCCCCACAAGCACCAGGCCATCGGCATGGTGGATGCGGAGCAGGAAGCCAACACGGTGGTCACCGTGCTGCAAAAGGGCTACCTGATCGCCGAGCGAACGCTGCGCCCGGCCCTGGTCATGGTGGCCAAGCCGAAGTCTTGAAATTCCGGGGCGCGCCCCCAACTCCAGAACATCGCAAATCCAATCGCATTTAATCAAAGGAACGAACATGGGCAAGATCATCGGCATCGACCTCGGCACCACCAACTCCTGCGTCGCCATCATGGAAGGCGGCTCCCCCAAGGTCATCGAGAACTCCGAAGGTGCGCGCACCACGCCGTCCATCGTCGGCTACTCCGACGACGGCGAAATCCTGTGCGGCGCCCCGGCCAAGCGGCAGGCCGTCACCAACCCCAAGAACACCCTCTACGCCGTCAAGCGCCTGATCGGCCGCCGCTTCGAAGAGAAGGAAGTGCAGAAGGACATCGCCCTGATGCCCTACAAGATCGTCAAGGCCGACAACGGCGACGCCTGGGTGTCCGTGCGCGACAAGAAGATCGCCCCGCCGCAGGTCTCGGCCGAAGTGCTGCGCAAGATGAAGAAGACCGCCGAAGACTATCTCGGCGAGGAAGTCACTGAAGCCGTCATCACCGTGCCGGCCTATTTCAACGACAGCCAGCGCCAGGCCACCAAGGACGCCGGCCGCATCGCCGGTCTGGAAGTCAAGCGGATCATCAACGAGCCGACCGCTGCTGCGCTGGCCTTCGGCATGGACAAGGCTGCCGGCAAGGACAAGAAGATCGCCGTCTATGACCTCGGTGGCGGCACCTTCGACATCTCGATCATCGAAATCGCCGACGTCGATGGCGAAAAGCAGTTCGAAGTGCTCGCCACCAACGGCGACACCTTCCTCGGCGGCGAAGACTTCGACCAGCGCCTGATCGACTACATCATTGACGAATTCAAGAAGGAATCCGGCGTCAACCTGAAGGCCGACGTGCTGGCCCTGCAGCGCCTCAAGGAAGCCGCCGAAAAGGCCAAGATTGAGCTGTCCTCCAGCCAGCAGACCGAAATCAACCTGCCCTACATCACCGCCGATGCCTCCGGCCCGAAGCACCTGGCGCTGAAGATCACCCGCGCCAAGTTCGAGTCGCTGGTCGACGAGTTGATCGAGCGTACCGTCGCCCCCTGCGTCACCGCGCTCAAGGATGCCG
>JAEUNZ010000023.1:0-30519 GCA_016790965.1 Dechloromonas sp. | reverse complement strand
GACAACTTCGCCTTACCCTTCCGCGTGGTCATGGTTTGCCCTCCTCAGGGATTCAAGGTCGATCTAGACAATCAACCTCTTACCATGACCACCCCCTCGAATTCATCCTCGGGGCTTTTGCACACAAGTCAGCACACTACCGATCCCGCTGGCGCATCCGGGCGGGCGCCTGGCTTTGTCGCTCCTCCTTGCAGGCATGAGCCTGCCGCGTCGTCGCTTCGCGCCAGACACCCGCCCGAACGCACCAGCGGGCCCGTCCGACTGAGGTTTCTAGGCTGAAGGTTTGCGGAAGGAGGATGCCCCCTCCTCCGAGCCACTCCTCTTGCCGTAACCGAGGCAGAACGGCAGCCCAGGCCGCCCTTCCCCCTTTTTTTCCCTTACAGGCCCAAAACTTTCCTCCGCGCCTCCCGGCACGCGGCGTGTTCGGGCTCGAATTCCCGGCAGGGCGAAGGGCGGGCGGGGTAGATCGAGCAGTCGACCGACACCCCCAGGGTGCCACGTAGGGCCTGGCAGCGTGGGGGTGAGCCGTCGGTGCCGGCCATACGCACCAGACGGCCGGTGAGGGGAAAGGTCAGGGTGGGGGGAACGCCCTCGCCCCAGGCGAAGGCACCGCCCTGCAATTCGGCCCGGTCGAAATCGACACGAAAGGCGGCACAGCAGGCGCCGCAGCCCTGGCAGGGATTGCCACCAGCGTTCAACAGCCGATGACCTTGAATTCCACGCGCCGGTCGAGGGCGTCGCTGCCGTCGTCCTTGCCGTTGCCGATCAGGGCTTCACGGGAGCCCAGACCGTTGGCGATGGTGCGCTTGCCCAGACCCGGCGAGAACTGATCCAGGCGCGATTTGACGTATTCGGCCCGCAGGAGCGAAAGCCGCTCGTTCATCGGTTCCGGGCCGCTGGGGCTGGTGTGGCCGGCGACTTCCAGGCAGGAATTGCGGCGTGCCGCCCGGCTGGCGATCTGGGCCAGCCAGACCGGATAGGGTTCGCTCAACTTGCGGTCGGCGATGAAGGCCGTGGTCCCCGGCCGGAAGAGAAACTTGACCCCGACCCGCTTGTTCTCCAAGCCGAAATCGATCATCTGGCCGAAGGCGTCGGTGGCCGATTCCTTGCGCCCCAGGCGCCAGTTGGTCAGGTACAGCCCGGAAAACACCCGGAACTGATTGCCGAAGGGCACCCTCAGGGCGCTCTCGTAATGGGCCAGCGCATCGGCGTACTTGCCGGCGTTGTAGGCATCGATGGCCTGGGCCACCATGGAGGCGGCCAGGATGCGGTCGACGTAGAGCGGGTTGATCGGGTCGCCCGCCTTGGTGCCCTGGCAGGTGCGGATATAGCCCAGGGTGGCGGGATCCTCGGTCCAGGCGGGGTTGTCGCGGAAGAAGGTGGTGGGGGTGATGTCCACATTTCCAGGCTGGGCAAAGGCCAGGCCCTTGCCCACCAGCTTGCCGGATTTCAGATCGGCCAGGGCTAGGCAGATGCGGAAGGCTTCGCGCACCCCCTCGGTCTTGCGCTCCTTATTGACCCCGGTGAAGGTGCCCACCAGCACCAGGGGCGATTTGGCCACATTGGCCGCCGTAAAGGGCAGCACCTCGAATTGCGGATATTTCTCCCGGATAAGGGCTTCGATGCGCGCCCCCATGGCCTGGGTGGCGGCAGACTGGGCACCGCTCATGCCGTCGATGAGGGGATCGATAACCACGGGGAAGCGCGCCCCGGCCTCGGCCGTGGGTAACTGGGCCTTGCCCAGGAGCGCGTTGGCGGCGGTGAGTACCGCCTGATCGTAGGGCACGACGGGCGGGGGCGTCGGAGGCGCGGCTGGCGCGGCGGGGGCCGGAGTCGCCGCGGCCGGGGCGGGCGTGGCCCCCGCCGCCGGGGCATCGCTGCGGGGCGCCTGGGCGCAGGCGGCGAGGACCAGTGCAGCAGCCAGGGGCAGCCAGACGCGGCCGTTCGGAACGGAGGTTTTCTTCTGAGCGTGGTCGGGCTTCATTGCTTGCACTCCTTTTGCAGGAAGACGAGATCGTCGGGGGATAGACCTTCACCCAACTGGAAACGTTGCAGGAGTTCCCGGCAACGGCCGGAATCCCGGCGGGCGGACGAGGATGGGGAAGCTCCCTTGGCGGAGGAAACCCCGGGTGACGCGGGGACGGCGGTGGCGTCGGAACGGGTGGCTTTGCGCGGTTTGGGGGCGGGCGGAACGGCTTCCGCCGGAGCGGGACCGGGTTCCGCCACCTTGGCAGCAGGCGTGCGCTGGGGCCCCTGGCTTTCCGAGGAATCCGGGGCCGGGGCCGGGGCCGGGGCCGGGGCCGGGGCCGGGGCCGGGGCCGGGGCCGGGGCCGGGGCCGGGGCCGGAGCCGGTTGAGCCGGTTGAGCCGGTTGAGCCGGTTGAGCCGGTTGCGCGGATGGCGGCGAAGGAACGAAGGCTTCCGGCGTGGGCTGCGGCGTTCTGGCGAGGTAGGTGCCCAGGGCCACGAGGCCCACCAGCGCCGCCAAACCGCCCCAGAGCCCTCGCCGCGCCGGGGCCGGGGCCGGAGCGGACTCGGCAGCCGCGTCCCGCGCAGGGGACGGAACCAGGGTGACCTCGGGTTCCGCTGCTGCCCGGGACACCTGCGGCGGCGACGCAAGGGGAAGTTCGGTCACCTCTTCCGGCTTGGGGCGCACCGCCGGAGGCAGGGTGAACTCCTTGCTCGTCGCCGGGCGAGCGACCGAGGCGCCGTCCCCCTCCCCCACCGCCCGATGCACGGCCAGCAAATCCTCCGCAAACTCGGCGGCACTCCCGTAGCGGGCATCGGGCTCCTTGGCCAGAGCTCGGGCCACCACGGCGTCGAAACGGGGATCTATTTCCGGGCAGGCCACCGACGGCGGGACGGGGTCGTCGTGGACGATCTGTTTTTGTACCGCCCAGACGCCGGGGCCGGGGAAGGGTTTCGTTCCGGTCAGAAACTGGTAGAGGATGATGCCGACGGCAAAAATGTCGGTGCGCGACCCCACCTTGAAACCCTGGATCTGCTCGGGAGACATGTAGCTGGGGGTACCGACCATGGTGCCGGCCTGGGTGCGGTCGCTGCCGCCGTCGGTCATGCGGGCCACGCCGAAGTCGGTGAGCTTGACCCGGCGCTCGGCGTCGAGCATGACGTTGGCCGGCTTCACGTCCCGGTGGACGACGCCCTGGCGGTGGGCGAAATCGAGGGCGGCCAGCAGTTCGCACACGATGCGCACGGCCTCGTCGCGGGCAAAGATTTCGCCGTCATCCAGGAAGCCCTTGAGTTCCCGGCCCCGCACGAATTCCATGACGAAGTAGGCGATGTCGCCTTCTTCGCCGAAGTCGAACACATTGACGATATGCGGGTGGTTGAGCCGGGCGATGGCCTGGGCCTCGCGCACGAAGCGGGTGGAGGTGTCGGAGAGGGTTTCCGGGTCGCCAAGGGCGCTGCGCAGGATGGTCTTGACCGCCACTGGCCGGTTGAGGAGCGGGTCGAGGCCCTCGTACACGACGCCCATGGCGCCCTGGCCCAGAACCCGGGAAAGCTGGTAGCGCCCCAGACGGGAGACGGTGGAATTGGCGTTCAGCACCGCAAAACGCCGTCCGCGCGCTCCGTCAGGGCGCATGCCCGCTCCATCATCATCCCTGGTATCCCCCGCCAAACCTCGCTGGACAGGAGTATCGGAGCTTATCCCGCCGGGGTCAAACACGGCCCCAGGTCGGCGACGCAGCGCCACAGGGCGTGGCCGGATTCCAGGTACTTGCGTTCGAAGGCGCTGAGGGGAAGGGCGGGCTGCCAGGCCTCCACCGGAGCGGCGACGCCGGACAGGCGTTCGACCGCGTAGGCCATTTCCTCGACATACACGCGCCAGTTGCTGCGGCATTCCAGCACGCCCCCCAGGGCCACCACCGTGGGAAAGACCGCATGGCCCGGCCAGCGCCGCGCCAGATGGCCGATCTTGGGCCAGGGATTGGGATAGAGCAGGTAGTGCCGGGCGAGGGTCACGCCGTCCTCGGCAAGGAGGCGCCAGAAATCCACCAGATCGGCCCGCACGAAGGCGGCGTTGGGGGGGCAGTCCTGCGGCTTGCCCCGCCCCAGCCGGTGGCGCGACTGGTCGACTCCCAGGACGAAATGCTCCGGGTAGCGGCGGGCCAGTTCCAGCGTACTCCAGCCCACGCCGCAGCCGGCGTCCAGAATGAGGGGGGCGCTGCCCCCCCAAGCGGCGCGGGCTTCGGCGTAGGCATTGCGGTTGTAATCGGCGTAGGGCTTCCGGAAGGGCTGTGCCGCGTGGCGCGTGAGCAGCGTGTCCAGGTCCCGGTGCGGGCCGTCCTGGGGGCTGCCGACCCGGCGGGAGTTGCCGGGGGCGCTCATGCGGCCAGGGGCAGGGGCCGCGGAGGCCCGCATGGGGCGACGATGCCGGCGGCAGCGAGAAGGCGGTCTATTTCCCGGGCACAGGTCACCGGCCGCAGGGTGGCGAGGAGCAGCCCAGCCTCCGGGTAGGCACGCCGCAGCAGGCCCAGCCATTGCTTCAGGCGCCCCGGAGCGTGCGGCGGCGCCACCTTGCCCCGCACGCCGACCCAGAAGCGACCCAGCATGGGCTTTAAATCGTTCCAGCCGCCCACAGGCTCACCGCGCAGGCGCCGGGCCAGAAATGGGTCGGCGACGGCGCCACGTCCCAGCATGACATCGGCACAGCCAGAAGCGCTGCGGCAGGCGTCGTAATCCTGCTGGTTCCAGACTTCGCCGTTGGCGATGACGGGAACGGCGATGGCCGCCCGCACCCGGTCGATGCAGGGCCAGCGGGCCGGCGGGCGGTAGCCGTCGGCCTTGGTGCGCCCGTGCACCACCAGTTCCTCGGCACCCCCCGCGGCAAGGGCCTGGGCACAGGCCACGGCGAGACCGGGGTCATCGATGCCGAGACGCATCTTGGCTGTGAAGGGAATTCCCGCCGGAACCACGGCCCGCACGGCCCGGGCGATGGCGAAGAGCAATTCCGGTTCGCCCAGGAGCGCCGCCCCGCCGCGATGGCGATTCACGGTGGGGGCCGGGCAGCCGAAATTGAGGTCGACGCCGGCGGGAGCCAGTTCCACCAGGCGGGCGGCGTTGTCGGCCATGGACACCGGATCGGACCCGAGGAGTTGTACCCGGACTGGAGTACCCTCCCGGGTACGGCTTGCGCTCAGGAGTTCCGGGCAGACGCGGGTAAAGGTGCGCGCCGGCAGCCGGTTCCCCGACACCCGCACGAATTCGCAAACGGCCCAGTCGTAGCCGCCCACGGCGGTGAGGACATCGCGCAGGACGTCGTCGGCGAGACCTTCCATGGGGGCGAGGAGAATGCGTGACACGGGGCGGCGCTCTCGGGAAAATGGGCGATTTTACCGCCCAGCCCCCCGGAGTCCGAAGCCGTGCGCCTCGTCCTCGATACCAACGTGATCCTCGACCTGTTCCACTTCAGGGATGCGGCCGCCCTGCCCTTGGGCGAAGCCCAGGGCCGGGGCGAGGTCGTCTTTCTGACCGACGCCCGCACCCTGGGGGAACTGGAGCGGGTCGTCGCCTACCCGGAATTCGGCCTCGATCCCCCGGCGCGAGCCGCCTTGCTGGAAGCATACCGGGCGGCGACCGAAACCCTCGCCGCGGGAGAAGCCCCTCGTCTGCCGCGCTGCCGGGACGCCGATGATCAGATGTTCCTGGAACTGGCCGCCCGGGGGGGCGCCCAGCTGCTGGTCAGTAAGGACAAGGCACTGCTCGGCCTCAAGGGCCGGCAGGGCCTCGAATTTGTCATCGTTGCCCCTGCCGGGGCAACGGAGTGGCTAAGAGGCTGTGAAAAAATCTTAGCGAGCGGCCCGAGTGCGAGGCGGACGGAGCGCAGCGACGAGACATATCAGGGTGATAGGCGAGCAGCGAGCACCGTCCAACGCGGCAATCGGGCTGCGCAGTAGAGTTGTTCGCGGCCTCTCAGAAGCAGACGCCGGTGGTGCTGCGTTTACCGTAGGAATCGGTGCACACGGTGGTGCCGTTGGGACCGGTGATGACCGTGGTACTGCCCTTGCGATCGTAGTTGCGGTGATAGACGGTGGGGCCGCCGCGCTGATTCTGGGGCTGGTTCGATTCCAGTTGCCTGCCCTGCTCGATGCCGCTGGTGGGAATCCCCGGGGCATTGTCGTAGTAGCCCCCCGGGGGAAGCTGGTTCTTCTGATAGGGGTAGAGCCCCGGCGGGGTCTGCTGGGCCTGGTACTGAGCGCTAGCGCCGCCGGCACAGAGCGCGACAGCAAGGGCAAGGGCGAGGGATGAACGACGCATGATGGACTCCTGGAGGATCGAAAGCTGAAGCAGGCCGGCCGACTTAATCCAGGTTCCCGGACGCTTTGCCACCGGGCCGTCCGCCGCCGCGACTGCTCTATAAACGCATCATAGACGGAAGCCGCCGACAAATCACCGGCGGAAGACCCAGCGGTCGTGGTCGGAGACGGCGGGGGCATAGGCATAGCCATCGAGGTCGAAGTCCTGCAGGCCTTCCGGCGCCGTGAGTCGATTCAGGATGGCATAGCGGGCCATGAGACCCCGGGCACGCTTGGCGAAGAAGCTGACGATGCGGTAGCGGCCTCCGCTCCAGTCTTCGAAGACGGGCTGTATTACCCGCCCCTTGATCCCGCCGGCCAGTGCCCTGAAATATTCTTGCGAGGCGAGATTCACCAGAACGCCCCCCGCCCCTTCCTGCCGGGCCGCCTTGGCCAGCCGGTCACCCCAGAAGGCGTAAAGGTCGCGGCCCCGCCGGTTGGTGAGCCGGGTGCCCATTTCCAGCCGATAGGGCTGGATCAGGTCCAGGGGACGCAGCCAGCCATAGAGTCCCGACAGGATGCGCAGGTGCTCCTGCGCAAAGGCCAGGTCGGCGGCGGACAGGGTCCGCGCAGCGAGCCCGTCGTAGACGTCGCCGTCGAAGGCAAGGACCGCCTGTTTGGCGTTGTGGGGCGCAAAGGGCGGACTCCACTCGGCGTAGCGGTTGAAATTCAGCAAGGCGAGCTTGTCGGAAATCCCCATCAGGGCGGCGATTTCGGCCGGAGAACGTCGACGCAGTTCGGCCACCAGCTGCCGGGCCTGGTCGAGGAAGGCGGGCTGGCTGTGGTCGGGAACCGTAGGCGGGGTGGCAAAATCAAGGGATTTGGCGGGAGAAAGGACGATGCGCATGGTCTATTGGTCGAATCGCGGCCCGCCGATTGTACCGGCTTGGTAAAATCGCGGCCTTCTCCTCCCCGAGTCCTCCCATGAAACGCACCCGCTTCGGTTCCCGCGACCGCATCTCCCGCGATGCGGCCGAGTTACAACGCCTGGCCACCGGCCTTTCGGATTCGGGCGGCAAACTGGAGGATGCCTTCTGGGAACGCCATTTGGCGGATCTGGTGGACAGCCTCCTCAAGCACGGTTCCGAAGATGACCTCAATAGCGCCCTGGACCGCCTTTTCGAGCTCAACCCCCGGGCTCACGACGAACTGGCCGACATGGTCGAATCCCGCGCCGAGACGACACGCGTCGATTCCAGCGGGCAGGATTTCGAGGTGCAGCTTTTCGCCGCTCCCATCTTGGCCTGGTCGCGCTTTTCCATCCCCTCCGGCACTCTGCCCCGCAGCACGGTCGAGACGGTCGCCGTTCAGCTCGGCGCCCACGTCTTCGCCAGTGAAACCCGCATCGCCCTGGCCGACTACCTATTCAGCCCCGACCAGCTCCCCCGCAGCTTCTGCGACACCTGGCAGCTCACCCGGGAACTGGGCCTCGCCGCCCTGGCCGGCAAGCCGCTCACCATCGATACCGCCAATCTTCCGGAAACCAACCGCTTTCTCTCCGACGTGCGCTACCTGGTGGGCGCCGTGGTGCTCCCCGCCGACCGCCCGGTGTTCCGCTGGAACGAAAAGGACGGCAGTAAGGATGCAGCCCTCAAGGAATGGATTCGCCAGGGCAGCCCCAGCCTGGAACCCTTGCTCACCGGTTGCGCCTGGCAGCCGCTTCTGGCGGACGCCTACCATTCCGCCTGCCGCCAGGCCGACCGGGCTTCCCGGCCCTACTCGGTCAAGGCTTCGGTGGCCTTTCTTCAGACCGTGCAGGGCATCACCCCCGCCGACCTGCGCGCCGTCGTGGGCCCCTGCTACGACCGCCGCCTGGAGGAATTCCGCGTCGGCTTCGGCCCAAGGGACAAGGACGATATCTGGCACGGCGTCGTGTGGCCCCTCCTGGGCGCCGAGGACGAAGCCAGCGACGCCCAGGGTGAGATCGAAACCGTGCTGCGCGAATGCGGCGTCAAGGACGTGGTGATCCACGACCATCGTTTCCCCATGGAATTCTGTGACGACTGCGGCGCCCCCATGTACCCCAACCCCGAGGGCGATCTGGTGCACGCGGAAATGCCGGAGCAGCCCGCCGCCCCTTCCCAGGTCCTGCACTGAGAGCCTGTGAACATTTCATCCCCCCCCGCTCGTCATGCCCAGCTACGCCCGCTCGGCGTTGCCAATGCTCGCCATAGCCCGAGCTATGGCTGTGCTTGGCGCCTAGATCGTGTGCACCTGGGCACGCTGCTCCGGCGCGCCCGAAAAATTCACAGGCTCTGAGTGCCCCCGACCCCCGGCGCCAACGCCGACTGGCTTGCCCGCAGCCAGGCCGCCGTCTGGCATCCCTGCACCCAGATGCAGCACCATGCCCGGCCGCAGGCGCCGGGCTACCTGCCCCTGGTGCCCATCGCCCGGGGTAACGGCCCCTGGCTCTACGATTTCGAGGGACGGCGCTACCTGGACGGCATCAGTTCCTGGTGGACCAACCTCTTCGGCCACGCCAACCCGCGCATCAACGCGGCACTGAAGGCGCAGCTCGAAACCCTGGACCACGTCATGCTCGCCGGTTTCACCCACCAGCCGGTGGTGGAGCTTTCGGAGCGCCTCGCCGCCTTGACGGGGGGTCGCCTCGGCCACGCATTCTTCGCTTCCGACGGCGCCTCGGCCACCGAAATCGCGCTGAAGATGAGCTTTCACTATTGGCAGAACGCCGGACGGCCCGAGAAACGGGAATTCCTCTGCCTGGCCGGCAGCTACCACGGCGAGACGATCGGCGCCCTGGCGGTCACCGACGTCGCCTTGTTCAAGGACGCCTACGCTCCCCTGGTGCGGGCGGCCGGCATCGTTCCTTCCCCCGATCTCCGTCTGGGCGAGCCCGGCGAATCCCCCGCCGATGTCGCCCGCCGCGCCGCTGCCGCCCTGGAGGACCATCTGGAGACCCACGGCGAGCGCATCGCGGCTCTCATCATCGAACCCCTGGTCCAGGGCGCCGCCGGCATGGCCCTGTACGACCCGGAATACCTGCGCCTTGCCCGAACCCTGTGCGACCGTTTCGAGGTCCACCTCATCTGCGACGAAATCGCCGTCGGCTTCGGCCGCACCGGCACTTTCTTCGCCCACGAGCAGGGGGACATCCAGCCGGACCTCCTCTGCCTCTCGAAAGGCCTCTCCGGCGGCACCCTGCCCCTATCTGTGGTGCTTTCCAGCGACGCGATCTACGGCGCTTTCCTCGACGATTCTTTGGCCCGGGGCTTCCTACACTCCCATTCCTACACCGGCAACCCCCTGGCCTGCCGGGCGGCCCTGGCCACCCTGGACATCTTCGCCGCAGACGACGTGCTCGCCGCCAACCGTCGGCGCGCTGCGCAACTGGGCACCGCCTTCGCCCCCCTGGCCAACCACGGGCAAGTACGCCATCTGCGCCAGCGCGGCATGATCCTCGCCTTCGACGTGGACGCCCCCGACCCGGCCTTCTCCCGCCGCTTCTACCGTGCCGCCCTGGCCCGCGAAGCCCTGGTGCGCCCCATCGGCAAAACCCTCTACGTCATGCCGCCCTACGTCGTGGGCGAAGCCGAAATCGCCCATCTGGCAGGCGCCATTGCCGGGGCACTGGCCGAAGCCCTGGCGGCCTGAGAGCCCGTGAACATTTCATTCACCTCCGCTCGTCACGCCCAACCGCGCCCGCTCGGCCTTGCAAACGTTCACCCTACTGGTCTGCTTCGCAATTGGCGGGACAAGATGAAAGCGCTGGATTTGTGCGCCTGGCTATTAGTCAGTCACATAGGTTTGCGTGGATACCGAGGCACGCATCCGCGCCCTGATCGCGCGATGCGAACCGCTGTCATAGCCGAAGCTATGGCGAGGATTTGCAACGCCGCATGGCGCGAGAAGGCGCGATTTCATGTAAGCGGTTTGGCGGAACGCAGGAGTAGCCCAGGCTATGGCCGTGCTTTGTGCCTTGATCGTGCACACCTGGGCACGCCGCTCGGGAGCGCCCGAAAAAATTCACAGGCCCTGAGGCCACCGCCTGCCTTGCCTCCACCCCGGCTGCGCATTACCGTTCATACCAGCCAAACTCCGGAACCTCTCCATGCCCCCCGCTGGTCGCCTCCCGCCCCGCCTCGAACAAGAACTGCGCGCCGAACTGGATGAAGTCGCCGCCGCCGGACTCACCCGGCGCCGCCGCCTGGTGGCCTCGCCTTGCGGCCCGCGGGTCAGGGTCGACGGCCGGGAGATGCTGGCCTTCGCCAGCAACGACTATCTTGGCCTAGCCCACGATCCGGCGCTCACCGCCGCCCTCGCTGAGGGGGTGCGCCAATGGGGCGCCGGCAGCGGCGCTTCGCCGCTGGTCAGTGGCCACAGCGTCGCCCACATGGCCCTGGAGACCAGCTTGGCCAAGTTCGTCGGCTTTCCCCGAGCCTTGAGTTTTTCCACCGGCTATCTGGCCAACTTGGCGGTGGTGCCGACCCTGGCCGGTCGCGGCGCTGCCATCTTCGCCGACAAACTCAACCACGCCTCCCTCATCGACGCCGTGCAGCTGGCCAAGGCCCACGGTGCCGTCAGCCAGCGCTACCCCCACATGGACGTAGCGACCCTGGAGCGCCAACTGGCTGCCTGTACCGCCTCCACCAGGATCATCGTCACCGACGCCGTCTTCAGCATGGACGGCGACCTTGCCCCGCTGCCACACCTTCTCGCTCTCGCCGAGCGCTTCGACGCCTGGCTGGTGGTGGACGACGCCCACGGATTCGGGGTCCTCGGCCCCCGGGGAGAGGGCAGTCTGGGCCACTTCGGCCTGGCCTTCCACCCCCGCCTGATTCTCATGGGCACCCTGGGCAAGGCGGCGGGTCTGGCCGGCGCTTTTGTCGCCGGGTCGGAAACCGTGGTGGACTATTTGGCCCAAAAAGCCCGCAGCTACATTTTTACCACTGGCGCTCCTCCGGCCCTGGCCTTCGCCCTCTGTTACAGCGTCGATCTCATCGCCAACGGGAACCACCGGCGCCAGCACCTCATGACCTGCATCGGTCGCCTGCGCGACGGGCTCTCCGGCATGCCCTGGCGCCTGCTCCCCTCGCTCACCGCGATCCAACCCCTGCTGGTGGGCGATAACCAAGCCGTGCTCGATCTCTCCCAGGCCCTGTGGGAGCGCGGCCTATGGGTACCGGCCATCCGCCCGCCGACGGTGCCCAGGGGCATGGCGCGGCTGCGCATCTCCCTTTCCGCCGCCCACAGCGCCGACGACATCGAGCGACTGCTTGCCGCCCTCAGGGAGCTGGCGTGAGCGCCGACTTGGTCCTGCTCCCCGGCTGGGGCCTCGGGCGCGGCCCCTGGCGGGCGACGGCGCAGGCCCTGGGCGGCCGCATCCTCGATCTGCCGGGCTACGGGGAGCAGGCGCTCGAAACCGACTTCCGCGCCGCCGCCGACGCCCTGGCCGCCCAACTGGTGCCGGGCACCACGCTCTGCGCTTGGTCCCTGGGGGCCATGCTGGCCTTGACCATTGCGGTCCGGGCGCCGGAACGGGTGGAAAGGCTCGTCCTGGTCTCCGGCACGGCCTCCTTCGTCCAGCGGCCCGGCTGGCCGAACGCCCTGGCGCCGGAAGCCCTGGCCGGGTTCGCCGCCGCTGCGAGCGCCGACGTGGAAGCCTTGTTGCCCCGCTTCGTCGGCAACTTCAACCGGGGCGACGCGGCCGGCAAGGCCTTGACGCGGGAACTCCTGGCCCTGGCCGACCCCCGCCCCGCCACCACCACCCTGGCCACCGGCCTAAGCTGGCTGCGGGACGTCGACCTGCGGCCCCTGGCGCCCAGAGTCACGGCACCGACCCTGCTCCTGCACGGCGCAGTGGACCCGCTCATGCCCCTGGCCGCCGCCCAGGCCCTGGCCCAACTGATCCCTGGCTCCCGGCTGCACCCCTTCGCCGGCCGCGCCCACGCGCCCTTCCTTTCCGAACCCGAGAGCTTTCGGGCCACCCTGGCCGCCTTCTGCCTTGACACACCCACCTAAGAGCCAGATTCGCCGCGCCTTCGAGAAGGCCGCCTCCAGCTACGATAGCGCCGCCGGGGTGCAGCGCCGGGTCTGCGAACTTCTCGCCCACGGGCTGCCGGCCATGATGACCCCGGAGTTCATTCTCGACGCCGGCTGCGGCACCGGATTCGCCCTGCGCCTGCTGCGGGAGCGCTTTCCCGTGGCCAGGCTGATCGGTCTGGATCTCTCGCCGGCCATGGTGGCACGCGCCATGGCTCCGGCGATCCATCGCGTGGCCGGCGATGTGGAGCACCTGCCCCTGGCGGATGGGTCCATCGAGCTCTACTGGTCGAGCCTCACGCTGCAGTGGTGCAATCTGCCCCGGGCGCTGGCGGAGGCCCGGCGCGTATTGCTGTCCGGAGGCCACCTCGCCCTCGCCACCCTGGGCCCGCAAACTTTTAACGAATTGCGCACCGCCTTCTCCGCCGCCGACGCCCATCGCCACACCCTCGACTTCCTGAGCCCCGAGGCCGTGGCCTCAGCCGCAGCCGGCTTCCGGGATCTACGCCTGGAGCGGCGGCGAGAAACGGTGTTTTACCCCGATCTCAAATCCCTGCTGCGCACCATCAAGGCCATCGGCGCCAACCAGGTGGGCGAGCGGCGGCGCAATGGCCTCATGAGCCGCGGCGCCTGGCAGCGACTGGAAGCGGCCTACGAAGCCCAGCGCCTGCCGGGCGGCCTGCCCCTGAGCTACGACCTCATCACCCTGCACGGCCAAACATGAGCCTAGAAACCTCAGTTGACCGCTTGTCAGTCGCCGCAATGCCTTGTGCCTTGAACCTCCGCACACCTCCACATCGCTCTCCCGTCGGGTCCATCGCTACGAGCCCTTTGGCGCATCCGGGCTGGCGCCTGGCTTTGTCGCACCTCCTTGCAGGCATGAGCCTGCCGCGTCGTCCCTTCGCGCCAGACACCCGCCCGAACGCACCAAAGGGCTCGTCCAAGGGAGGTTTCTAGCTTGAAAACTGCCTGCTTCGTCACCGGTACCGACACCGAGATCGGCAAGACCTACGTCTGCTGCGCCCTGCTCCACGCCGCCCGCCAGGCGGGCCTTTCCGCAGCGGGCATGAAGCCGGTGGCGGCGGGTCTCGACGCCCGGGGATATAACGAGGACGTGGAGCAACTGCGGACGGCCAGCAGCATGGCCCTGCCAAGGAGCCTGGTGAATCCCTTTGCCCTGCGCGCCGCCGTGGCGCCCCACATCGCGGCCCGGGAGGAAGGGCGCCCCATCACCTTCGCCCCCATCCGCGAGGCCTTCGAAAAAATTTCCCAGGCGGCCGATGTGGTGGTGGTGGAAGGCGTGGGCGGCTTTCGTGTGCCCCTGGGGGAAGAGGGCGATTCAGCCGACCTGGCGGCGGCCCTGGGCCTGCCGGTGATCCTGGTGGTGGGCCTGCGCCTGGGCTGCCTCAACCACGCCCTGCTCACCGTCGAGGCCGTCGCCGCCCGGGGCCTCCCCCTGGCCGGCTGGATTGGCAATACCCTGGATCCCGCCATGGCCCGACGGGAAGAAAATCTGGCGTGCCTGCGGGACTCGATCACCGCACCCTGCCTGGGCGTCATCCCCCACGCCCCGGTGGGCGGCCCGGCCGCGGCGGCCGCCGCACTGTGCATTCATGCTCACCTAGTAATGCGTTCCGCTAAACCGCCAACATGAAATCGCGCCTTCTCGCGCCATGCGGCGTTGCAAATCCTCGCCATAACTTCGGCTATGTCTGTGGATTGCGCCTTGCCTGACACGAGAACGCATCGGTTTCATTTGTAAGCTCATTGGCGGAACGCAGTACTACCCAGCGAAACGCTACGGCCGAGGTAAGTCGCGGGTCAGCCGCCCCCTTCTTCGCGCAGCGCGTCGGCCAGGAGGCCCATGCGCGCCTTCAGCGCAGCCACTTCCGCGGCAAAACCCGCCGCGCTTCCAGCGACCTTGGCGCGTTGCTCCAGCTCGCTGGCCAGGGCAGTTCCGGCGTCGTCGGCAAAGGTCGCCAGCAGGCCCTTGACGGTGTGCGCTTCGCGGTAGAGCCGGGTGGCGTCGTCTTCCCTCAGGGCGGCATCGAGTTCGCGGCAGTAGTTGTCGCAGTCCTGCAGGTACATATCAGCCATGACGGTGAAAATCTCTTCGTCGCCCCCCAGGCGGTCGAGGATGGTGGCCTTGTCGAGGACGAGTCGTTCGCTCATGTTTTCTCCCTGGCTGCAGCAGTCAGTAAACGGGCTCGTCCGCGTCGCGGAAGCGCTGGTGGATCGCCAGCGCCTGCTCCCAGGAACCCAGGAAGGCCGCAACGCAGTCCGGATCGAAATGTTTGCCCGCCCCGTCGCGCAGGAACTGCGCGGCGTCGTCCAGGGACCAGGCCTTCTTGTACGGCCGCTCGGAGGTGAGGGCGTCGAAAACATCGGCCACCGCGACGATGCGGCCGAAAAGAGGAATCGCCGGGCCGGTGAGCCCGCCGGGGTAGCCCGAACCGTCGAATTTCTCGTGATGGGAGCGGGCGATCTCGGCGCCGGCCTGAAGGACCGCCGATCCGCTGCCGCTCAGCAGTTCGTGCCCCAGGCGGGCGTGGCCCTTCATGATCTCGAATTCCTCCGGCGTGAGCCGGCCGGGTTTGAGGAGGATGTAGTCCGGGATACCGATCTTGCCCACGTCGTGCATGGGTGCCGCTTCCAGGATCAGGCGGCAGTCGCGCTCGGGCAGGCCCAGGGTCTGGGCGATGAGGTGCGAGTAGTGGGCCATGCGCTGGATGTGGGCCCCGGTCTCCGGGTCGCGGAACTCGGCGGCCCGGGAGATGCGCACGATCAACTCTTTTTCCCGCTCCCGGATGGCTGCGGTGCGCTCTTCGACCAGAACCTCCAGGTGGTGGGCCCGGTCGGCGAGGAACTTGCGGCTGCTGCGCAGGGCGAGCATGTTGCGCGCCCGGGCCGAAAACTCCACCCGGTCGATGGGCTTATTGAGGAAATCGTTGGCCCCACCTTCCAGGGCCTCGTAGCGGATATCGCGCTGGTCGTTGGCCGTCACCATCAGGATGGGAATGTCCTCCCGCCCGGGCAGTGCGCGAAAGGCGGCGATGAACTGGAGCCCGTCCATGTCGGGCATCATGTAATCGACGACGACCAGGTCGGGCGCGTTGGCGCGACACCAATCGAGGGCTTCCCGCGGGCGCTCGAAGGTGAGGGGCTGACAGTCTCCCAGGCGCTGGACCAGGGCCTTGGCCAGGGTGAGGTTGATATCGTTGTCGTCGATGATGAGGACGGTGTGCATTGCAGGCCGGGGCCGTGAGGCGACGGCGGCAGTATAGCAGCGGGCCCTCCGGGGGGGACAAGCAGCCCCTTGAGCTTTCTGGGATAATCGCGCATCCCATCGCTGGTCCTGCCCATGAAGCTTCTGTTCGACCTCTTTCCGGTCATCCTGTTTTTTGTCGCCTTCAAATATTCCGGGAAGGATCCCGGCGCCGCTGCCGACTTCCTCGCCCAGGTGCTGGGGAGCGCATCCGTGGCGCCGGCCCAGGCGCCCATCTTGATCGCGACCCTGGTCGTCATGCTGGCCACCGCAGCGCAGATCGTCTGGGTCTGGTTCCGCCACGGCCGGGTGGACCGCATGCTGTGGATCAGCCTCGTGCTGGTGGTGGTCTTTGGAGGCCTCACGCTCTTTTTCCAGGACGAAACCTTCATCAAGTGGAAGCCCACCCTGCTCTACTGGATTTTCGCCGGCACCCTGGCCTTCGCCTCCCTCGTCCTGGGCAAGAACGCCATCCGTGCCATGATCGGCGAACAGATCAGCTTGCCCGAAGCGATCTGGGGGCGCCTCAACCTGGCCTGGATCGTCTTCTTCGCCTTCATGGGGGCACTGAATCTCGTGGTCGCCTTCAATTTTTCCACCGACACCTGGGTCAATTTCAAGCTCTTCGGCGGCATGGGCCTCATGCTCGTCTTCGTGCTGATTCAAGGCGTCTTTCTCTCCCGTTACCTGGAGGACAAGCCCTGATGTACTACGCCATCGTAGGCGAGGATCGCCCCGGAACCTTGGAAGCCCGCCTGGCCGCCCGGCCCGCCCATGTCGCCCGCCTGACTGCGCTACAGGACGAAGGCCGGCTCCTGCTGGCCGGCCCCTTTCCGGCCATCGACTCCCCCGATCCCGGCCCGGCCGGGTTCAGCGGCAGCCTGATCGTGGCGGAATTCGTCTCCCTGGATGCAGCCCGGGCCTGGGCCGACGCCGATCCCTACGTAGCGGCCGGCGTCTACGGCGCAGTCGCCGTGAAGCCCTTCCGCAAGGTCCTACCGGCGTGAGCGCCGCCACCGCCGCCTGGCTGCGAGATCGCCTCGCCACCCTGGCGCCACTGCAGATCGAGGTGGCCGACGACTCCCATCTCCACGCCGGGCATGCCGGGGCCCGGGAGGGAGGCCACTACCGCGTGCATCTCGTATCCGCCGCCTTCAGCGGCCTGGGAACGGCGGCGCGCCATCGCCTCATCTATGCCACCGTGGGTGAATTGCGGCCGAATGGCATCCATGCGCTCAGCATCCGCGCACTGGCGCCGGAAGAAGTATAATCATCCGGTTTTTTTCCACCCATCAAGGATTCGATCCATGCACAAGCTCTCCGCCCTGGCCGCCCTGCTCCTGGCTGGCTCCGTGATTTCCGCCCCGGCCCTGGCCGAGAAAGTGACCGTGAATGGGCAGACCATTCCGCAATCGGTGTTCGATGCCTTCGCCGCCGAGCAGAAGGCCCAGGGCGCCCAGGACAGCCCGGATTTGCAGAAGGCCATCAAGGAAGAGCTGGTACGGCGGGAAATCCTCGCCCAGGAAGCCCGCAAGAAGGGCCTGGACAAGAAGCCGGAAGTCTCCGGCCAGATCGAACTGACCCGTCAGGCGGTCCTCATCCGCGCCTTCGTCACCGATTACATCAAGACCCACCCGGTGTCCGAAGACAAGCTGAAGAAGGATTACGAGACCATCAAGGCCAACCAGGGGAATACGGAGTACAAGGCCCGCCACGTCCTGGTGGAAAAAGAAGACGACGCCAAGGCCATCATCGCCAGGCTCGACAAGGGCGAGAAGTTCGCCGACCTGGCCAAGCAGTCCAAGGATCCGGGTTCCAAGGACAACGGCGGCGAACTGAACTGGGCCAGCCCTGCCGGCTACGTCAAGCCCTTCTCCGAGGCCATGATCAAGTTGAAGAAGGGCGAGTACACCAAGGCCCCGGTCAAGACCGATTTCGGCTACCACGTCATCCAGCTGGACGATTCCCGCCCCCTCAATCCGCCGCCCTTCGAGCAAGTGAAGCCCCAGCTCCTGCAGCGGGCCAACGCCCAGATGGTTGAAGAGCTGGTCAAGGACCTGCGCGCCAAAGCCAAGGTCAATTAAGGCGGGCTTCGTCCTGTGCGACAATCCCCGCCCATCGGCGGGGATTTTTCTTTGGGGGGAGAGCTATGGTCTTCGGTCTGGGCAAGCTGTTCGGGAAGAAGGAAGTTCCTGCGCAAAGCACCACGGCGCCGGCTACCGCGCCGGAGTACGCCCCGGATCATCCGGTGAATGCCTTCGTCCGCCGCGAAGCGATCTTCGACAAGGGGCGCAAACTTGCTGGGCACCTGTTTTGCCTCCAGATCGCCGATGCCGGTGCGGGAGACGTCCCCACAGAGCGCCAAACCCGCCTCAACGATACTTTGCTCAGGGCCCTGTGCGCCAGCACCGAAACGTGGGGCCAACTGCCTGCCTTTCTGCCACTGTCGAGCGCATCTCTCGGCAATCCGGGGCTCGACCGCCTGCCGGCAAACAATGCGGTAATCCTGATTAACCTTTCCCCGGAGAGTATCGATCTGCCCGCCCTGGCCACCCGCCTCGCCGAGTTGGCCACCCGCGGCCTGCGCTTTGGCGTTTTTCGCCAACCCCGCCACCCGGCCTTCCCCCTGGTTCTCGGCCATGCCGATTTCGCCGTGGTCGACGCCGGCCGCGCCCAGGGAGGCGAAATCCGGGATTTTTCCATTGCGATGCGCAGCGACGAGATGCGGCGCCCGGTCGAACTTCTGGCCGTCGGCATCGAAAGCCCCGACGACGTCCGCCTCTGCGTACAGTGCCGCTTCGGACTATTCCAGGGCCGCTTCTTCGCCCGCGAAGCGCCGGCCACCCAACCCCGCAGCGACCCCAATCGGCTGCACCTGATCCATCTCTACAACCTCACCCAGGGTGACGCCGAAACCGCCCAGTTGGCCAACGTCCTCAAGCAGGATCCCAATCTCACCTTCCGCATCCTGCGCTACCTCAATTCGGCCGCCGTCGCGCTCTCCCGGCCGGTCAATTCCATCGATCAGGCCCTGGTTCTTCTCGGGCGGCAGCGCTTGGCACGGTGGATTTCCGTGCTGCTCTTTTCCGTACGTGACCCCGATTTCTCCGACTGGCTGCTGGTCGAGAGCGCCCTCGCCCGAGGTCGCATGATGGAGATCCTGGGGGCCGAGCGCTTTCCCGCCGCCGAAGCCGATCACCTCTTCCTCACCGGCGTCTTCTCGCGCCTGGACAAGCTGCTGCGCATTCCCCTGCCCGCTGCCCTGGAGCAGATCACCCTGCCGACCCATGTGCGCAACGCCCTGCTAGAGCGCAGCGGCGCCTACGCGCCCCTACTGGCCGTGGTCGAAGCCGCGGAGGCCGCCGGCCCATCGGCGGTGGAAGCAATGGCCTGCGCCGCCGGACTCTCCGCCGATACTGTCAATCACGCCCTCATCGCCGCCACCGCCTGGGCCAACGACGTGACCTCGGAGTGGGAGGCTTGAGGCTTCCTGCTTGCCCCGTTTGATTTAGGTTCACGCCCGATCGGCGAATCCATGGCCCAATCGGTGACCATGCGCGCGCTGTTTGTCGCCCTTCTCTCCCTCTTCCTCGCCCACGGCGCTGGGGCCGCCCAGCCCCTCCAGGCCTGGATCGACGCCGCCGCCCCGGGAAGCGTCCTGCGCCTTCCCGCCGGGCTGTACAGCGGCCCCGCCACCATCGCCAAGCCCCTCACCCTGGAAGGATCTGGCCAGGTGACCATCGACGGCGGCGGGCGCGGCACCGTGCTGACAGTGAAGGGAGAGGGCGTCACCCTGCGGGGCCTGACGCTACGCGGCAGCGGTGGCTCCCACGATGCCCTGGACGGCGCCCTGATGGTCGAGGGACGCCATCACCTCATCGAGGACAACCGTCTGGAGGACGTGCTATTCGGCATTTCCCTCCATCGCGCCGACGACAACCTGGTCAGGCGCAACCGCATCCGCTCGCGGCCGGTGGACTCCGCCGACCGGGGCGACGGCATCCGCCTGTGGTACAGCACCGGAAACCGCATCGAGGCCAACGACATCGCCCAGATTCGCGACCTCACGGTGAGCAATGCCCCGCGCAACCGCTTCGTCGGCAACACCGTGCGCAACAGCCGCCGCGGCCTCAACCTGCTCTTCTCCCACCGCACCCTGGTAGAGGGAAACGTCTTCGAGCACAACTCCACCGGTATCGTCGCCCTCAATTCCGATGGCCTGCTCATCCGCAATAACCGCGTCGTTCATGCCATGGATGCCTCCGGAGCCGGGGTCGCCCTCAAGGAAACCGCGGCCGCCCTAGTGCAGGGCAACGAAATCGTCCACTGCGCCCACGGAGTCATGGCTGATTCGCCGTCCAACCCGCTCAATCGCATTGTCCTGGTGGACAATTTCATCGCCCACAACGTCACCGGGATCTACATCTACGGCGTGAAGGGGGGCCACATCGCCCTGGGCAACACCTTCCGCAACAATCTGTGGCCGGTGACGGTTATTGGCGACGGTGACCCCATGAACGACGTCTGGTACGGCAACCATTGGGACGACTACCAGGGCTTCGACCGCGACGGCGACGGATACGGCGACGCTCCCCACGACCTCTACGCCTGGGCCGACCGCATCTGGCTCGAATTACCCGCCGCCAAGTTCTTTCGCAACGCGCCGGTGCTGGAACTGATCGACTTCCTGGAACGCCTGGCGCCCTTTTCCTCTCCCAGCCTCGTCCTGCGTGATACCCTGCCGCGAATGGCGCCGGGAAAGTGATTGCTCCAGCCCTTGCCGGGATGTTCCCCGACTAGGCGTCAATAGCTTCGACAAGCTCGACCCGAAGGGCTACAAATAGACGAGTAGCCCCATAAACCAACAACAATTGCGGTACCCCACGGGAAGCGGCATGGAAATGATCATCGCGGTGCTCACGCCGGTGGCCATTCTGGGATGGTTCCCGGCCTGGCGCCTGAGGCGGCAGGTTCGTCACCTAGCGGAACAGGAGGAGCGGTCGCGGGCCTACGCCCGGATGTCCTCCGACTGGTACTGGGAGCAGGACGCGCAGTTGCGCTTCACCTGGCTTTCGGGCGGCGTTTTCGACAAGGCGGGCATCAGCCCCGAACGCTTCTACGGCCACACGCGCCAGGAAATGCTGGCGGAAGGCATGTCGGAGGAGACCGCCGCTCTGTTTGCCGAGCACCAGAGGATTCTGGACGAGCGCCTGCCCTTCCAGGACTTCGACTACCCCATCGTCAACGCCAGCGGGGAGATCAGTCACGTCAGCGTCAGCGGCGAGCCTTTTTTCGATCAACAGGGGCAGTTCCTGGGCTACCGCGGGACGGGAAAGGACGTTACGGAACGCCACCGCATCCAGTCGGCCATGCGGCAGATGGCCCAGTACGACGGCCTGACCACCCTGCCCAATCGCAAGCTGTTTCACGACCGCCTCGGCCAGGCCATCGACCTCGCATCTCGCGACGGAACCAGTCTGGCCCTCCTGTATTTCGACCTCGACCGCTTCAAGCCGGTCAACGACCGCTGGGGCCACGAGGCCGGCGATCTCCTGCTCAAGGAGGTCGCCAAGCGCGTCCTGGCCATCGTGCGCAAATCGGACACCGTGGCCCGGGTAGGCGGCGACGAGTTCGTCATCCTGCTGCAGGGCGTCGGCCTGCGCGAGAATGCCGGCTGGATCGCCGCCGAGGTGCGCGAGGCCCTGGCCTACCCCTTCGCCCTCGCTGGCGTACCCGAAGATATCCACATCGGAACGAGCCTGGGCATCGCCTACTACCCGGATGACGCCCTGAACGGCGACGAACTGGTGCGCATGGCCGATTCCGGGATGTACGGCGACAAGGCGAGGCAACAGGCGGGGAACGCGGCCCGGCCTTCGCCAGCCGCCGAAGCGCACCAGGGCGCGGGGCGCAGACCCCGATGCCTCGGGGAATGCGTCTTCACGAATCCTGGAAGCGTGGAATCAGGGCCTGATTCCGGCCTTGCGGTTCGGCGTCCGTCGCCGGCCATGGCCGAATCGAGCGGTGGACGAACCGGAGACGGCTGACCCGGACGCCGGTGGGGCGCACAGCCGATCGGATTCCGAGTCGCCCCCGCCCCCGATTTGCCCATACGCTACAACTGATACTCCGCCCCGCCCCCCAACATGGCCATTTCCACCACCTTGCGCGTCAGGTGTGGCGCGAAAAGGCCGATGAAATCGTAGTCGTAGCCCCGCAGGTAGGTGCCGCGGCGCAGCGCCAGGCGGGTGGTGTTGGATTCGAAGAGGTGGCTGGCGTCGAGGGCCACCAGGCCGGCGTCCCGCTGGGAGTCGTAGGCCAGGGCGGAGACGATGCCCAGGCCCAGACCCAAGCTGACGTAGGTCTTGATCACGTCGGCATCGAGGGCGGTGAGGGCGATGTTGGGACTCAGTCCCACCCGCTCGAAGGCCCGGTTGATGCGTGAGCGCCCGGTGAAGGCGGTATCGTAGGTGATGAGAGGCCATTTGGCCAAAGCTTGCAGCGACAGGGGCTGGCCGGCCAGGGGGTGGCCCTCGGGCACGATGACGCAGTGGCTCCATTGCCGCACCGGCAGACTGACCAGTTGCTCGTACTGGCCCAAGGCCTCAGTGGCGATGCCCAAATCCGCCTCGCCGGACACCACCCACTCGGCGATCTGGGTCGGGCTGCCCTGGTGCATCTCCAGGCGCACGTCAGGATGCTGGGCGACGAAGTCGCGGACCACCACGGGCAGGGCGTAACGAGCCTGGGTGTGGGTGGCGGCCAGGACCAGGCGGCCGCTGCCGCCGCCGGCGAATTCCTCCCCGGCCCGGCGCAGGTTTTCCGCCTCTTTGAGGATGCGGGCGGCGATATCGAGGATGATCCGCCCCGGCTCGGTAACGCCGGTGAAGCGCTTGCCACTGCGCTCGAAGATGACCACGCCTAGTTCGTCCTCCAGCAGCCTGACCTGCTTGGAAATGCCGGGTTGCGAAGTGAACAGGGCGTCGGCGGCCTCCGATACATTAAGGCCGCGCCGCTCGATTTCGACGATGTAGCGCAGTTGCTGGAGTTTCATGGTCACCCTTTTTGTTGGCCCGGCAACTCGATCCTTGACGCCCCGTTCGCCCCGAGCCTGTCGCAGGGCGGCCCTCCATGGGCCTCGACGGGCCTGGTAGTCAGTCAAATAGGTTCATCACCGTTCGGCACACCCCCGCATCCCCGCCGTCGCTCAGCCTCGCCATAGCTTCGGCTATGGCTGTGGTTCGCTTCGCGCGACCGGGGCGCGGGTGCACGCCTCGGCATCCACGCAAACCTGTGTGACTGACTACTAGCCTGGGCCCAGACGAAGAACTCAACTCGAAGGGACGATGGTCTATATCGACCCGCCACAAATAACCAAACGATATAACAATCTAACGCAATATTCTTTTTCCACCAAGGGCCGCGCTGCTAGGATGCGAGACGTTCAATATTGCGGCGCGCCATGGACTTCCTCTACTCCCTCTCCGGCTTCGCGGTTGGCGTCATCGTCGGGCTCACCGGCGTCGGCGGCGGCTCCCTCATGACGCCGCTGCTGGTGCTGCTGTTCAACGTCCATCCGGCCACCGCCGTGGGCACCGACCTGCTCTACGCGGCCATCACCAAGGCCGGTGGCACCGTGGCCCACGGGCGCAAGGGGCACGTCGAATGGAAGATCACCGGGCGCCTGGCTTTGGGCAGCATTCCGGCCGCCGCTCTGACCATCTGGGTGCTCTCGCAACTGCCCGACGGCAGCAATACGATCGGCCACGTGGTCTCCAGCGGCCTCGGCTTCGCCCTGCTGCTCACGGCCTGCGCCATCCTCTTCGGCAAACACCTGCGGGAATACGCCTCGACCCACGAGGAATCGAAATTCCGCCAGTGCTGCCTTCCCGGCGTCACCGTCCTGGTGGGCGTCATCCTCGGCGTGCTGGTGACCATTTCTTCCGTCGGGGCGGGCGCCCTGGGTGTTGCCGCCCTCTTCTTCCTCTACCCCAAACTTTCTCCGGTGCGCATTGTCGGATCGGATGTGGCCCACGCGGTGCCCCTGACCCTGGTGGCCGGCCTTGGCCACTGGATGCTGGGCGGCGTCGATTGGTCCCTCCTCGGCAGCCTGCTGATCGGCTCCCTACCCGGTATCTGGATCGGCACCCACGTTTCTGCCAAGGTGCCCGAACATATTTTGCGTAAACTGCTGGCCTCGATGCTGATTCTGATCGGCGGCAAGCTGGTTTTTGCCTGACCGTTCCCCAACGGAGTTTTCATGTACCACTACGACAATATCGACCGCCAATTCCTGCAGGAGCGCGTCGCGCAGTTCCGGGACCAAGTGCGCCGCTGGAAGTCCGGCGAGCTGAGCAACGACGAATTCCGCCCACTGCGCTTGCAGAACGGCCTCTACGTCCAGCGCCATGCGCCCATGTTCCGCATCGCCGTTCCGTACGGCATGCTCTCCAGCGCCCAGTTGCGCAAGCTGGCCTTCATCGCCCGCACCTACGACAAGGGCTACGGCCACTTCACCACCCGCCACAACATGCAGTTCAATTGGCCGAAGATCGAGGATTGCCCGGACATCCTCGCCCACCTGGCCGACGTTGAAATGCACGCCATCCAGACCTCCGGCAACGACATCCGCAATATCAGCACCGACCAGTTCGCCGGGGTGGCCGCGGACGAGATCATCGACCCGCGCCCCTACGCCGAGATCATCCGCCAGTGGAGCACCTTCCATCCGGAATTCGCCTACCTCCCGCGCAAGTTCAAGATCGCCATTTCCGGCAGCGAGCAGGACCGCGCCCTGACCTGGTTCCACGATATCGGCCTCCATCTGCAGAAAAAGGACGGCGAGGTCGGCTTTCGCGTCATCGCGGGTGGCGGACTGGGCCGCACGCCCATCCGCGGCGAAGTGGTACGTGAATTCCTGCCCTGGCAGCACATCCTCAGTTATTGCGAGTGCATTCTTCGCGTGTATAACCGCTTCGGCCGGCGCGACAACCCCTTCAAGGCCCGCATCAAGATTCTGGTGCAGGCGCTCGGCATCGAAGAATTCCGCCGCCAGGTGGATGAGGAATGGTCGTTCCGCAAGGATGGCCCGGATACCCTCACCCAGGCTGAATTCGACCGCATCGCCGCCCACTTCGTACCCCCCGCCTACGACACCCTGCCCGCCGACGACCTCGGCCTGGAACAGCACAAGCACGAAAACCAGGCTTTCGCCCGCTGGGTCGAGCGCTGCGTCCATCCCCACCGGGTGGCCGGCTACGCCGCCGTCACCCTGTCGCTGAAAAAGCATGGCCAGAATCCCGGCGATATCACCGCCGATCAGATGGACACCATCGCCGACCTGGCCGACCGCTACAGCTTCGGCGAGGCCCGCGTCTCCCACGAACAGAACGTGGTTCTGGGCGACGTCAGGAAGTCGGACCTCTACGCAGTCTGGCAAGCAGCCCGGGAACAGGGCCTGGTGACGCCCAACATCGGGCTCCTCACCGACATCATCTGCTGCCCGGGCGGCGACCTCTGCGACCTCGCCAACGCCAAGTCCACCCCTATCGCCAAGGCCATCCAGGCCCGCTTCGACGACCTGGACTATGTCTTCGACCTGGGCGAGATAGAACTCAACATCTCGGGCTGCATGAACGCCTGCGGTCACCACCACGTGGGCAACATCGGCGTCCTGGGCGTGGATAAGAACGACTCGGAGTTCTACCAGGTGACTCTCGGCGGCCGCCAGGGCAACGATGCCAAGCTGGGCAAGGTCATCGGCCCTTCCTTCTCGGCCGAGGAAATGCCCGACGTGATCAGCAAGATCATCCAGGTCTATGTGGAAAACCGCCACGCCGACGAGTGCTTCCTGGATACCTATGACCGCATCGGCGTCGACCCTTTCAAGAACCGCGTCTATGAAGGCCGCGCCCACGGCAAGGCCAAGGCAAACGAAAGGAAGGTGGCGTAAATGGCCCGCCTGATCAAGAACGGCGCCGTCATGGACGACGGCTGGACCACCCTGGCCCTGGCCGAGGGCGAAACTCCGGAAGCCGTGGCCCTGCCCGCCGGCCCCGTGCTCTTCCCCCTGCCCGTCTGGAATGCCCGCAAGGAGGATATCCTCGCCCGCGGCGAACCCGTCGGCCTCTTCGTGCAGGACGACGACCGGGTGGAAGAAGTCGCCGCCGACCTCGCCCACTTCGCCGTGATCGCCGTGAATTTCCCCAAGTTCGTCAACGGCCGCGGCTATTCCACCGCCGCCCTGCTGCGCCAGCGCTACGCCTACCCGGGCGAGGTGAGGGCCGTGGGCGAAGTGCTCCACGACCAACTCTACTTCATGGCCCGGGTCGGCTTCGACGCCTTCGCCCTGCGTGACGACAAGAGCGCCGAACACGCCCTGGCCGCCGGATTCACTACCTTCAGCGAGCGCTACCAAGCTTCCACCGACCAGCCACTGCCGGCTTTCCGCCGCCGCGCAGCCTGAACCGCCCATGACGCCCAACATGCTCAAGCTGACGGCGGAGCTCACCGCCGCCGTCGCCGCCAAGGCCGAGAAGGCCCAGGCCCTGCTCGCCACCATCGCCTGCGATTGGTCCCCCGCTGCCTTCGCCAACAGCCTGGGCGCCGAAGACATGGTCCTCACCGACCTCATCGTGAAGTTCAACGCAAATTCGCCGGCCCAGCCCATCGAGATATTCAGCCTCGACACCGGGCGGCTCCCGCTGGAAACCTACGACCTCATGGCCGCGGTGCACAAACACTACGATCTGAAGCTCAAGGTCTATTTTCCCCAGAGCGAAGGCGTGGAGAACTTCGTGCGCGCCAAGGGCATCAACGCTTTCTACGACTCCGTCGATATGCGCAAGGGCTGCTGCTTCGTGCGCAAGGTGGAACCCCTGCGCCGCGCTTTGGCCGGCAAGAAGGCCTGGATCACCGGCCTGCGCGCCCAGCAGGCCGCCACCCGCGTCGGCCTGCCGGTGCAGGAATACGACGAGGGCAACGGCCTGGAGAAATTCAATCCGCTGGCCGACTGGAGCGAAAAGGAAGTCTGGGCCTACATCAAGCAGAACGACGTGCCCTACAACGCCCTCCACGACAAGTTCTACCCCAGCATCGGCTGCGCGCCGTGCACCAGAGCGGTGACGCCGGGCGAGGATATCCGCTCCGGCAGATGGTGGTGGGAAAATGCGGACACCAAGGAATGTGGCCTTCATTTGAAGGCCACCCCGTAAAGGCCGCATTTCGGCGCAGGCTAACTTTGCGCAGCAAACGTTAAGGCGCGTAGCGCCGGCCGAAGCCAAGACCCCGAATCCAAGGAGTGCGGGCTGCACGTGAAGGGTTAACACCTGCGCTCCGGTGCAGACCATTAATCCAGCAAGCCGAATTCCCAGTCCGTTCAGGCTGAGCCTGACGAAGCCCGCGGCAAACCGCCCTTCGACAGGCCGGCCCTGAGCCCCGTCTAAGGGCTCAGGGCGAACGCTGGGGTGGGCAAACTGCCCCTCGACAAGTTCGTCCCGAGCGTTGTCGCAGGGCTCAGCGCTCCCCCCACCCAGCCTGGGCACACAACGTTTGCCGCCACCCCCGGCGCAAACCGGTACACTCCCGCCTTCGCGCACGCTGCAACCCTCATCGGGCGCCCCTCCATCGCCACGAAAAGGCCCCCCGATGCACCCCGTTTCCGATCTCGATGCCCTCCTCCTGCTCGCCACCGCCCTCGCCGCCAAGCGGCGGCCGGCCGAGCTGACGGAGATCGTCGCTGCCGCCGACCTCCTCCAGGCTGCCGTGCCCTCCGCCATCAAGCTCGCCGAAGCCGTCGAGCGCCTCGCTCGCCATGGCCTGCTGGTCGAGCGTGACGGCGGCCTCGCCCTGACCCCGACCGCCCAGCAGATGATCGCCGACCAGCCCCGCAAGGCGGACGTGGCGGAACGCCTTTTCGGCATCCGGGAGCGCCTGTCGGCCCACCCCGCCAAGGGCGAGCAGGCCCCCGTTGTCCTCGCGGCCGGGCAAGTCGCCTCCGCCATCGCCGCTCACCGGGCTGCGGCCGAGACCCGCGCCAAGAACCTGCTGGTGCCCAAACCCAAGCCCGAAGGCGACAAGCAACGCCCCGGCCAGCGTCGGCGCAAGCCTCTGCCGGCCCGCCGCCGCAAGGACTGACACCCATTCGCTTCCAAACCGATACTTTGTCGACTTCGCCTTGCCGTACTAGAGCACTGTCTGCGGCTCGTCTTCGCGTCTCGATTTGAATGCGAACGGGTATGACCGCTTCTCCTCGCCCGCGGTAGGCGTCCTCCGCACCAACCGCCGATTCGCACCATGATCACCCTAAAGAACGTCACCCTGCGCCGCGGCGCCAAGGTCCTCCTCGACAAGGCCTGCGTCACCCTCAACCCCGGTGAGAAGGTCGGCCTGGTGGGCCGCAACGGCGCCGGCAAATCGACCCTCTTCGCCCTCTTCAACGGCAGCCTGCACGAAGACGGCGGCGACTACGCCATCCCCGCCCACTGGCGCCGGGCCCAGGTGGCCCAGGACATGCCCGAAACCGAGCAAAGCGCCACCGACTTCGTCATCGAAGGCGACACCTCCCTGGTAGCGGCCCAGCGGGAAGTGGACTCCGCCGAAGCCAGCGAGGACGGCATGCGCATGGCGGAGGCCTACATCGCCCTGCACGATGCCGGCGCCCACGACGCCGAGGCCCGCGCCCAGGCCCTCATCCTCGGCCTCGGCTTCCGGGTCGACGAGCTCTATCGGCCGGTGGACAGCTTCTCCGGCGGCTGGCGCATGCGCCTGCAACTGGCCCGGGCCCTGATGTGCCCCTCCGACCTGCTGCTCCTCGACGAACCCACCAACCACCTCGACCTCGACGCGCTGGTGTGGCTGGAAGCCTGGCTCAAGCGCTACGCCGGCACCCTCATCGTCATCAGCCACGACCGGGAATTCCTCGATTCCATCACCCAGGTCACCCTGCACATCGACAACGCCAAGCTGCTGCGCTACGGCGGCAACTACAGCAGGTTCGAGGACATGCGCGCCGAGCAGATGGCGCTGCAGCAGGCGGCCATGGCCCGCCAAGCCGACAAGATCGCCCACCTGCAATCCTTCATCAACCGCTTCAAGGCCAAGGCCAGCAAGGCCAAGCAGGCCCAGAGCCGGGTCAAGGCCCTGGAACGCATGGAGAAGATCGCCCCGGTGCTGGCCGACGCCGAGTTCAGCTTCGAATTCCAGGAACCCCTCAACCTGCCCAACCCCATGCTGTCGATGGTCGATACCGTCATCGGCTACCCGCCGCCGGAGGAATCGCCCGCCGGCACGCCGCCGACGGTGATCGTCCGCGGCATCAACCGCTCGGTCATGGCCGGCCAGCGCATTGGCATCCTGGGCGCCAACGGCCAGGGCAAATCGACCCTGGTCAAGACCATCGCCCGGGCCCTGGCCCCCATCAGCGGCGAGGTCACCGAAGGCAAGGGCCTCAACATCGGCTACTTCGCCCAGCAGGAACTCGACGTCCTGCGGCCCCAGGACACGCCGCTGGAACACATGATCCGCCTGGCCAAGGAAACCATCGCCGCCGGCCGCAGCGGCAAGGTGGCGGGCCGCGAACAGGACCTGCGCACCTTCCTCGGCACCTTCAATTTCAGCGGCGACATGGTCAAGCAGGCCGTCGGCACCATGAGCGGCGGCGAGAAGGCCCGCCTGGTGCTGTGCATGCTGGTCTGGCAGCGCCCCAACCTGCTGCTCCTCGACGAACCCACCAACCATCTCGACCTCGCCACCCGCGAGGCCCTGGGCGTCGCCCTCAACGAATTCGAAGGCACGGTAATGCTGGTCAGCCACGACCGCGCCCTGCTGCGGGCCGTCTGCGACGAATTCTGGCTGGTCTCCCGCGGCGGCATCGCGCCCTTCGACGGGGATCTGGAGGATTACCAGCGGTACTTGCTGGAGGAGGCGAAGCGGGCGCGGGAGGGTATGACTTAAGGGAGGTGGCGTCCAAGCGCCATAGGGAGTTAGTTAAGGCTGGTCGAGTTTGCCATCGAAATCCTGGCGCCCATGTCTCCTAGGTACGCTTAACTACCGATCGCCTGCTCAGAGGTCAATCGGAAGGTACAGGTTGCTACTTGATGGACGCATTACACAATGGTAAAACCGCCATTGGTTGAATAATGTCATGACGGCGAGCATGAGCTTAGACGAACATTGGGCGAGTTACTACAAATCGCTTTCCGACGAGGCATTGCTTTCAGCAATCCAAGGTGGTCTGATCGATGAGGCGCTTTTGGTTGCGATCAATGAGCTAGAAGCTCGTGGGCTTGAGCTCCCCAAGGTATCATCGGCTCAGACACACCATCAAACACCCAAAGAACGCGTAGTTGGTGTGTTTAACGGAACCGCCGAGTTAAAGAACGCCATGGCTAGCGGCTTTTTGCTTTTCGTTCTCGTTGTAGCGCTTCTCGTGGTTTCCGGTGTCCTGGAACGTGATGCGTCGTCAGTGGCCCACCGAATTTCTTACACCCTGATTGGTGCCACCTACCTGGCAGCCGGATATGGCATTTGGAAGTGCCGAAAAAACTCAGATAGTAAGGTTCTAAGGGCAATCGCTGATCGAGTTTCTGTTTGGGGCGTGATCGGAGGATTGATCTTAGTCTGGCTCAGTATTGGTGGAGGTAACTGATACGAAAAGCCGCGGAGATGTCGACTCCATCTCAATGCAAAACTCAGACAGCAGCAGGTCTAGTCGGCAATGTGAATCGCCCCGGGAATCGCGGAGGCCATTTGATTTGAGTCAGGCGGTGACGGCCTGCTCGGTATGACAGCGGTAGTAGTTTGCCTCAGCTTCGGCAGGAGGGATATATCCGATGGGCTCAAGCAATCGATGATGGTTGAACCACGAGACCCATTCGAGCGTGGCCAGTTCGACTGCCTCCTTGGTCTTCCACGGCCCGCGACGGTGAATGATTTCCGC
>JAEUNZ010000005.1:0-95438 GCA_016790965.1 Dechloromonas sp. | reverse complement strand
GTTGGGTGAGGCCAGGTGGTCTCTCCTCGGCGGAAAGCCTTGAAAACCTTATGGTTATTGTGCGAGTACCTTGACCGGAAATGGCTGCTCGATTAAGGTTATATGTTTTTCGGGCAACAGCTTTATTGGGCAAATAATGATGATCAGTGGTGCGGAAATTGTAATCAGGTGCCTCCAGGAAGAAAAGGTCGATTATGTCTTCGGCTATCCCGGCGGTTCCGTGCTTCATATCTACGATGCCCTCTTCAAGCAGGAGCAGGTGAAGCATATCCTTGTTCGCCACGAACAGGCTGCGGTCCATGCAGCGGATGCTTATTCCCGCTCATCTCAAAAGATCGGGGTCGCCCTGGTGACCTCCGGGCCTGGAGTCACCAATACCGTCACCGGCATTGCCACTGCGTATATGGATTCGGTCCCCCTGGTGGTCATCACCGGACAGGTGCCGACCGCCTACATCGGCCAGGACGCCTTCCAGGAGTGCGACACCGTTGGGATCACCCGGCCGTGCGTCAAGCACAATTTCCTGGTGAAGGACGTCAAGGACCTGGCCGTGACCATCAAGAAGGCATTCCATATCGCGGCGACGGGAAGACCCGGCCCGGTGGTGGTCGATATCCCCAAGGACGTCACCGCCCAGATGTGCGAATTCGACTATCCCAAGACCATCCAGATGCGGTCCTACAACCCGGTGGTCAAGGGGCATCTGGGACAGATCAAGAAGGCTGTTCAACTGCTGGCCGAAGCCAAGCGGCCGATCATCTATACCGGTGGGGGCGTGATTCTGTCGGATGCCGCCGAGAAACTCACGGAACTGGCGCACCGCCTGAAGTTTCCGGTGACCAACACCCTCATGGGCTTGGGCGGCTATCCCGCTACGGACCGACAATTCGTCGGCATGCTGGGGATGCACGGTACCTTCGAGGCCAATATGGCCATGCATTACGCCGACGTGATCCTTGCCGTGGGAGCCCGCTTCGATGATCGCGTGATCGGCAATCCTGGGCATTTTGGCGAAGAGCCGCGCCGCATCATCCACATCGACATCGATCCTTCGTCCATTTCCAAGCGCGTCCGCGTCGATGTGCCCATCGTCGGGAATGTGCCCGACGTCATCGACGAAATCCTCAAACTGATGGATGGCGGTTTCAAGGCCGATCCGGGAGTGGCGGACTGGTGGAAGCAGATCGAGGAATGGCGCGGACGGGATTGCCTGCGCTACAAGCAGGACAAGCTGATCATGCCCCACTACGTGATCGAAAAGCTTTACGAAGTGACTGGCGGCGATGCCTACGTCACCTCCGACGTCGGTCAGCATCAGATGTTCGCCGCCCAGTATTACAAGTTCAACAAACCCCGTCGCTGGATCAATTCCGGTGGTCTGGGCACCATGGGGGTGGGGCTGCCCTATGCCATGGGGGTTCTGTTCGCCAACCCGGGGGCACAGGTGGCTTGCGTCACCGGCGAAGCGTCGATTCAGATGTGCATCCAGGAACTGTCGACTTGCAAACAGTTCGAGTTGCCGATCAAGATCATCAACCTCAATAACGGCTATCTGGGCATGGTGCGCCAGTGGCAGGAGATGTTCTATTCCAGCCGCTATTCCGAATCCTACGTCACGTCGCTGCCCGACTTCGTCAAGCTGGCCGAATCCTACGGCCATGTCGGTATGAAGATCGAGCGGCCGGAGGATGTCGAGCCAGCCCTGAAGAAGGCCTTCACCGAGCACAAGAACGACCTGGTCTTCATGGACTTCATCGTCGATCCAGCCGCCAACGTCTTTCCCATGGTGGCGGCCGGCAAGGGCCTGACCGAAATGATTCTGGCAGAAGACCTGTGATCGGGGAGCACGACACCATGCGACACATCATTTCCATTCTGATCGAAAACGAAGCCGGCGCCCTGTCCCGGGTAGCCGGGCTGTTCTCCGCCCGCGGCTACAATATCGAATCCCTCACCGTGGCGCCCACGGAAGATCCCTCCCTCTCGCGGATGACCATCCTGACCCGGGGATCCGACGAGGTGCTGGAGCAGATCACCAAACAGTTGAACAAACTGGTCGATGTGGTCAAGGTCGTCGATCTATCGGAAGCCGCCCACGTGGAGCGTGAGCTCATGCTCATCAAGGTCCGCGCGACGGGTAAGGACCGCGAAGAGATGAAGCGCATGGCCGACATCTTCCGCGGCCGCATCATCGACGTGACCGAATCGACTTATGTGGTCGAACTCACTGGTGCCAGTTCCAAGCTGGATTCCTTCATCGCCGCCCTTGACGGGGGGCTGATTCTGGAGACTGTGCGTACCGGCGTCTGCGGTATCGGCCGCGGCGATCGAATTTTGAAAGTTTGAAACGTGAAAAAATGAAAAGTGAATGGTGAAGGGTTTGTTGCCTTTCGCCTTTCACCTTTCACTGTCTTATTTTCTGCGAGGAAACAATGAAAGTTTATTACGACAAGGACGCCGACCTCTCCCTCATCAAAGGTAAGAAGGTCACCATCGTTGGCTACGGTTCTCAGGGCCATGCCCACGCCCAGAACCTCAAGGATTCCGGCGTCAAGGTGACCGTTGGCCTGCGCAAGGATGGGGCGTCCTGGTCCAAGGCGGAGAAAGCCGGCCACAAGGTTGAGGAGATCGCCAAGGCCGTCAAGGGTGCAGATGTCGTCATGATCCTTCTGCCGGATGAGCAGCAACCCTCCGTCTACTACCAGCACGTCGAGCCCAATCTGAAGAAGGGAGCGGCGCTCGCTTTCGCCCACGGCTTCAATATTCACTATAACCAGATCGTTCCCCGTGAAGATGTTGACGTCATCATGATTGCCCCCAAAGGCCCCGGCCACACGGTTCGGTCCGAGTACCTCAAGGGGGGTGGCGTACCCTCGCTGATCGCCGTCTACCAGGATAAGACTGGCAAGGCTAAGGATGTTGCCCTTTCCTACGCGGCGGCCAATGGCGGCACCAAGGGTGGCGTCATCGAGACCAATTTCCGGGAAGAAACCGAGACCGACCTCTTCGGCGAGCAGGCTGTGCTGTGCGGTGGCGCCGTCGAGTTGGTGAAGATGGGCTTCGAGACCCTTGTCGAAGCCGGCTACGCGCCGGAAATGGCCTACTTCGAGTGCCTGCACGAGCTAAAGCTGATCGTGGACCTCATGTACGAGGGCGGTATCGCCACCATGAATTACTCCATCTCCAATAACGCGGAGTATGGTGAGTACGTGACCGGCCCCGAGGTCATCAACGAGCAGTCCCGCGCTGCCATGCGTAATGCCCTCAAACGCATCCAACAGGGCGACTACGCCAAGATGTTCATTCTGGAAGGAAAGACCAACTACCCGGCCATGACTGCCCGCCGCCGCCTGACCGCCGCCCACCCCATCGAGCAGGTCGGTGCCAAGTTGCGCGACATGATGCCGTGGATCAAGAAGAATAAGCTGGTCGACCAGTCCAAGAATTGACGGACTCAGTGAGGGGCGAGGGGCGAGGCGCGAGGTGGGATTCGGTGTGTTGTGCCGCTTGCGCCCTTTCTTCTCAACCCTTACCTCTTACCCCTCACCGACATGAACTATCCCCATCCGATTCTTGCCCGCGAGGGCTGGCCCTTTATCGCTGGTTCGCTGATGCTGGCAGTCGCGGCGTCCTATGCTGGGGCGTGGTCGCTGCCCTTGTGGATCATCTTTTTCTTCTGCGTCCAGTTCTTTCGCGATCCGGGGCGGGTGATTGCCGGTAGCGGACCGAGGAGCGTCGTGGCGCCAGCCGACGGGCGGGTGATTGTGGTCGAGGAGGCCGACGATCCCTATTTGCAGCGCCGCGCCCTTAAGGTCAGCGTGTTCATGAACGTCTTCAACGTCCATTCCAACCGGGCCCCCATCGATAGCACCGTGCAGCGGAAGTGGTACAACGCGGGAAGTTTCGTCAATGCAGCCCTGGCCAAGGCTTCGATCGAGAATGAACGTTGTGCGCTCCATCTCAAGACCCAGGATGGGCGGGACGTGACTTGCGTCCAGATCGCCGGCCTAGTGGCGCGGCGCATCCTCAATTATGTCGACGCAGGCAAAGCCCTCGCCCGGGGCGAACGCTATGGCTTCATCCGTTTCGGTTCCCGGGTCGATTTGTACCTGCCGCTGGACACCAGGGTCAAGGTGACCATTGGGGAAAAGGTGTATGCTTCGACGACCCTGTTGGCCGAGCTCTCTTAGCCGATGACCGAACTCAAGCCCCGCAAGGCCCTGTTCAATCCCGAGATCAAGCGCCGCGGGATTTACGTCCTCCCCAATTTGTTCACCACCGCCGCGCTGTTCTGCGGATTTTTCGCCATCGTGCAGGCGATGCAGGGGGATTATTACCGCGCCGCCCTAGCCATTTTTGTCGCTATGGTCCTGGACGGCCTTGATGGGCGCGTTGCCCGCTTGACCCACACCCAGTCTGCCTTTGGCGCCGAGTACGACTCCCTTTCCGATATGGTGAGTTTTGGTGCCGCGCCTTCACTCGTCATGTATGAATGGGCTCTTAAAGACATGGGGCGCCTGGGCTGGATCGCTGCCTTCGTTTACTGTGCCGGTGCAGCCCTGCGTCTGGCCCGCTTCAACACCACCCTCACCGTGATGGACAAGCGCTACTTCCAGGGGCTTCCCTCCCCTGCGGCAGCCGCCCTGGTGGCAGGTTTCGTCTGGGTCATGATCGACCACGGCATCGCCGGGGGCGACGTCCGTTGGTTAGCCTGTGCCCTGACCATCTTTGCAGGCATTACCATGATCACCAACGTACGCTACTACAGCTTCAAGGATATCAACCTCAAGAAGAGCGTGCCGTTCTTCGTGATCGCTGCCATTGCCCTTGGGTTTGCCGTGGTGGCCTACAGTCCCGAGGTATCCGCATTTGCCTTCTTCATCATCTATGCGCTCTCGGGCTACGTCCTGGCGCTGGTTGCCCTATTCCGAAAGAAGCCATCCCTGGGATGATCCGCGGGGCAGCGCTAAAATGACGGCCTCACGCGAGGGTGGCGGACCATACTGCCACCAGGCACTTTCCGTACGGAGCACATGATGAAGCAGCCCCTGGTCATTTTTGACACCACCCTGCGCGACGGCGAGCAAAGTCCTGGCGCCTCCATGACCAAAGAGGAAAAGCTCCGCGTCGCCCGCCAGCTGGAAAAAATGCGCGTGGACGTCATTGAGGCCGGTTTCGCCGCCGCTTCCCCCGGCGATTTCGACGCCATCCACGCCATTGCCGCCGCCATCAAGGATTCCACCGTCTGCTCTCTGGCCCGGGCCAACCAAAACGACATCGGCCGCGCCGGCGAGGCCATCAAGCCCGCCAAGTCCGGCCGCATCCACACCTTCATCGCCACCAGCCCCATCCACATGGAGAAGAAGCTGCGCATGACCCCCGACCAGGTGGTCGAGCAGGCCGTGAAAGCCATCGGCTGGGCGCGGGAATACACCGACAACGTCGAGTTTTCCGCCGAGGACGCCGGCCGCTCCGAGCTGGATTTCCTCTGCCGCATCTTCGAGGCCGTCATCAAGGCCGGCGCCACTACCATCAACGTGCCGGACACCGTCGGCTACAACATTCCCTTCCAGTTCGCCGACACCCTGGGCAAGGTGATCGCCCGGGTGCCCAATTCCGACAAGGTGATCTGGTCCGTCCATTGCCACAACGACCTGGGTCTGGCCGTGGCCAACTCCCTGGCCGCCGTGCTGGCCGGCGCCCGTCAGGTGGAATGCACCATCAACGGCCTCGGCGAGCGGGCCGGCAACGCCTCCCTGGAAGAAGTAGTGATGGCTGTGCGTACCCGGGCCGACGTCTTCCCCGTGGAAACCCGCGTCGACACGACCCAGATCGTACCTGCGTCCAAACTGGTGTCCCAGATCACAGGCTACCCGGTGCAGCCCAACAAGGCCGTGGTCGGCGCCAACGCCTTCGCCCACGAGTCGGGCATCCACCAGGACGGCGTCTTGAAGCACCGCGAAACCTACGAAATCATGCGCGCCCAGGACGTGGGTTGGACCCAGAACAAGCTGGTCCTGGGCAAGCATTCCGGTCGCAATGCCTTCAAGACCCGCCTTTCCGAACTAGGCATCGAACTGGAGAGCGACGAGGCCCTGAACGCCGCCTTCGCCCGTTTCAAGGAGCTGGCCGACAAGAAGCACGAAATTTTCGACGAAGACCTGCACGCCCTGGTCTCCGAAGAAATGGTGACCCCCGAGAACGACCACTACAAGCTCGTCTATTCCCACGTCTGCTCGGAAACCGGCGAAATGCCCCATGCCCAGGTCATTCTCAATGTCGGGGGCGTCGAGCAGAAGGGCGAGGCCGACGGCGGCGGGCCGGTGGATGCCACCTTCAAGGCCATCGAGACCATCGTCGGCAGCGGGGCTGAACTGCTCCTCTATTCGGTGAATGCCATCACCACCGGCACCGACGCCCAGGGCGAAGTGACCACACGCCTTTCCAAGGGTGGCCGCATCGTCAATGGCAGTGGCGCTGACACCGATATCGTCATCGCCTCAGCCCGCTCATACCTCAATGCCCTCAACCGGCTGCATTCCAGCCTTGAGAAGGTCAAGGCCCAGGGCGACGTGTGACGCTCTTCGCGGGGGGGCTGCCGTCAGGCAGCCTTGTCTGTTGGTGGTGGGCGCGTCGCGCGCACATAAAGAATGACGAGGGCGAAGAGCAGCCCCACGAGACTGGCTTCGGCCATCGCCAAGACCTGCGACAGCCCCTGATCGCTGCTGGCCCGTGCCAGCCCCTCCGCCAGATAGAACATTAGGAACAGTGACAGCCATTTGTAGGTGTAGCGCTTGCCGCGCAGGATGCCGAAGAGGGGGGCGAGAAGGAAGACGGCCTTGAGTGCAAGCCAGGAGCCGCCGGGCTTCAGCGGGGCGAGCCAAAGCTCCCAGGCGAGGCAGAGGAAGATGAGAGCGATGAGGGTCGCGCTGGCGGCGACTTGCAGTCGGGCAGCGCTCACGCTTGCACCAGTTTCAGGGCGATTTCGGCAAGGCGTCTGCCCTGGGCGAAGGCCAGTCGGCTTTCGGCCTCGGTCAGGGTGGGGTTGCCACTGGCACCGGCGACGTGGCTGGCGCCGTAGGGGGTGCCGCCGCCGGTGGTGGCGGTGAGATCGGGTTCGGTGAAGGGCAGGCCCAGCACCAGCATGCCGTGGTGAAGCAGGGGGAAGGCCATGGAGATCAGGGTCGTCTCGTTGCCGCCATGCATGGCGGCGGTGGAGGTGAAGACACAGGCCGGCTTGCCGGCCAGGGTGCCGTTCTGCCAGGCGGCCACCGTGCCGTCCCAGAAGTACTTCATCGGCGCGGCCATGTTGCCAAACCGGGTAGGGCTGCCCAGGGCCAGGCCGCAGCACTCCGCGAGGTCGGCTTCCTCGACGTAAGGGGCGCCGTGGGGTGGTACTTCAGGTTCTGTGGCGATGCAGGTGGGGGATACCCGCGGCACGGTGCGCAGGCGGGACTGCATGCCGGGAATCGAATCGATCCCCCGGGCGATGCGTTCGGCCAAGGCGCGGACCGATCCGCGGTGACTGTAGTAGAGGACGAGAATGTCGTGCATGGTCGGCTATTATCCCCAAAAGTGCTGGGGTCCAATCTGGAAACCTCGCTTGGATGCGCCAGCGCGTTTGTGGCGATGCCCCTTGACGGGTGGTCGAAGCCGTGCGGAGCGGTGTGGGGACACGGGCCACAAGGCATGCAGGGTATCTGATAGCGGTCGCCCCAGTTTATATATTCAATCTCCCTGAGAACACCCGTGCAAGAATTTTCACCCTTGGAGACCCTGCAGCCGTGAGCCGCCGCCATTCCCGCCACCACGCTGGCGGCGGTACGCCGGGAGGCCCAGGGGCCATTCTTTCCCGCTTCCGGGAGGAAAATATGGTGCAGACCAGCGCTGCGCTGGCTTTTACGACCCTATTAGCCCTGGTTCCCCTGTTGACCCTCTTCGTCGCTGTGGGTAGCGCCGTTCCCTTCGTTGAAGGGCTTTTGAGCCGCTTCGATGCCCTTCTGGTCGAAACCCTCCTGCCAAGCGGCAGCAGTGGAATCATCGTCAAGTACCTGGGTAATTTCGCTGGCAAGGCGCTACGGCTAACCATTCCCGGTATTGTCTTCCTTGCGGCGACGGCGATTCTCCTGCTGGCGACCATCGAGAAAGCATTCAATCACGTCTGGCGCGTGGAACCCCGGCCGCTTCTCGCGCGCCTCAAACTCTACGCCATTGTCGTTGCAGTCTGGCCCCTCGTTCTGGGCGCGATCGCTGCGGTAATGTCCTACGCCGTTTCGGCGTCCCTGGGGGTATTTGGGGAACCCCCCTGGGTTCGTATCATGCTGCTGAAGGGACTCTCCATCGCCCTGCTGGGGCTCTTCTTCGCCTTTCTCTATTACGCCGTACCCAACGCCCGGGTGAGTCGCCGCGGGGCTTGCCTGGGAGGATTGTTCGCGACGCTTCTTTTCGCCGCCATGCAGCGCGGTTTCGAACTTTATCTCGGTAGCTTCGGCAGTTTCCGGAGCATCTACGGCGCCTTTGCAACGGTGCCGATCTTCCTGGTGTGGCTGCAACTCTCCTGGGCGGTGATCCTGCTCGGGGGCCTGCTCGCCTCTACAGTCTTTCGTCCGGGCGGACGGTAAACATCTCGACGCTGGACGTCTGTTCGCTGACCTCGGTCGCCCGGTATTCACGAATTTCGAAATTCCCTGCTTCGACCAGGACGATGAGTTTCTGGTCCCTGTCCGTGACCGTGCCGACCGGTACGATGAGTGCCGGCAGCGGGCGTAAGGGAGGCAGCTTGGGCAGCAGCACAGCTTCACGCTTGCCCTGGCGCTCGTTGTCGTGGGGCGCAGCGATCTGGGCCGGCATGCCGCGGGGGGACAGCACCTGGAGCCCGATTTCGACATGGGCAGGATTTTCCGAAATCGCCCAGCGCACCAGGCAGATGTGCCAGGGGCCGGTATCCGTGTCCACATGCCCCTCGTGAGGATGGACTGCGACGACGTCGCCCACTTGTAGGCGGTCGGTAGGGCCACTCACATGCATCATGGCATAGCCATCGGGACTTTCATTGATGACCATCCATTCGCTCTTTCCAGGGGGCTGGTCGGGGTGGCGAAGCAACTGCCAGAGCTTGTCCAGCCCGCTGCAGAGGTCGGCCCGATAGGACTGGCGGCGGCGGGAATACTTGCGCTTCGCAGGGTGGCCCCACAGGGAAGCCAGACGACGCAGGACCCCCTGCCCGGCCGTCGTCCCGGCGAAGGCTGGCAGCCCAAGCTCGGCGACCGGAACACCGCGGCGCAGCGCCGCCAGCCGATCGGCCGCCGCCTGGGCGAGGGCATCGCAGGCAAAGAAATAGACTTCCGTCTCCGGCGGGGGTGGGCGCCGTGCCAGGGCCTGGGCGGGTTGATCCTTGCTCGGATCCACCCAGAAGATAGCCTCGCCGTCCGGCGGGGGTTCAGAGCGAATGTCGACGGCCTTGGTGCAGTCGTCGATGTAGTTGACGATGAATTCCAACTCCCGGGAAGTGAACGAGGCGGGCTGCGCGGCTGCGACCAGCAGAATCGAGGCGTAAATCTGGGCGATACGGCGCTCCTCGCTGACCGTGTCCTGCTCCCCGGCGGTAAAGCGGCGGGACGAGCGGTAGCAACCGTGCAACTGCTGCCAAATGCCGGGCGCCGGTGGAGCTGCGACCAGAAAGCCAATGCCGAGATGCCAGGCGAGGCAGTGCATGACGCGTCGCAGGGTGATCTGGGGCGAGCGTGGCCTTCCACCAGCCTCATCGGCTCGCATCGACAGAGTGGCCACGTAGTCCTGGGCAAGGATTTCCAGCAGTTCCTGCAGGTTGCGCACGGCCTGGCGCAGCCGGCGGGGAATGGGCAATGTGGCTTCGTGAAGGGCAGGGAACTGGGCCAGGGTCATATGGACCACGTGGCTGTACAGGAGGTCGAGGATTCTGAGGCGCTGGGTGACGCCTATGGGGGTTCCGCGCAGACTCTGAAGCTGGGCGAGAAGTCCCTCGGCGTCGTCCAGGGTCGTGCGGCCGTGGGCCATCGCCAGCCATTCCAGAATGGCCTTGACGTTCTTTTCGGCGAGGTCGGTGGCGGTGGCGGTCATGGCGGCTCGGCGGACGGAAGGAGGGAGGATAAACAATTCCGGCGCTTTTCTCCATTGGACTAAAGTCATGGGTGTCGGCAGAGTGGGGGAAGGACTTGCAGCATGGGGTTCGCTCTCCGCCCGCTGGATGCCGGGAGCGCATAAAGAGGCTCGGAACGGCTTGTTTTTGTTCAATTAAGCGCTATAATCCCCTGTTTTTCCTGCACCGAAAGAAAGAATTTTCATGGTCGTAATCCGTCTTGCCCGTGGCGGCGCCAAGAAGCGCCCCTTCTACAACATGGTCGTTACCGACTCCCGCAACCGCCGCGATGGTCGGTTCGTCGAGCGCATCGGCTTCTACAATCCGGTGGCTGCCGAGTCCGAAGAAGGTCTGCGCGTCGCCATGGATCGCCTGACCTACTGGCAACAGAATGGCGCCCAGCTGTCGCCGACCGCTGCCCGCCTGGTCAAGCAGTACTCCGCCAAGCAGGTCGCCTAAGCAAGTATCGTTTTGTCCGGCAGCGACATTGTCGTCCTGGGGCGGCTTGCAGGCCCCTACGGCATCCGCGGCTGGATGAGGGTGCATCCCTTTGGGGACGACCCACTGGCCTGGAGGGCGATGCCGTCCTGGTGGGTCGGCAAGGAAGGCGGGCCCTGGCGAGAGGTGGGGCTGAAAGGCCTGAAGCTGCACAGCGACGGTGTGGTGGCGCTCCTCGACGGGGTTCCGGACCGGACTGCTGCCGAGGCGCTAAAAGGCCTGCTGGTCGGGGCGCCCCGCGAGGCCTTGCCGGCCCCACTTGAAGACGAGTTTTACTGGGCCGATCTGATCGGTCTGAACGTAGAAACCGCCGCGGGTGAGCGGCTCGGCCAGGTGGCAGGGCTGATCGAGACCGGGGCCAACGATGTGCTGCGGGTGACCGCGGCAGACGGAACGGAGCGTCTGCTTCCTTTCGTCGAGTCGGTGGTGCTGGCCGTGGAGAAAGAATCCGGAATCATTCGAGTGGAATGGGGGAGCGACTGGTGAGTCGCGGGGAGCGACCGGCAAGTCGCGAGCAGCAACCGGCACTCCGGTTCGACTGCGTGACCCTCTTCCCAGAGATGTTTGCGGCGGTGACCGAGTGCGGAATTACGCGCCGGGCGCTGGAAGAAGGACGTTGGGTATGGCAGGGCTGGAATCCCCGGGATTTTGCCGAAAACGCCTGGCGTCGGGTGGATGATCGCCCCTTCGGTGGCGGGCCGGGCATGGTGATGCAGGCCGTGCCGCTGGAAAAGGCGATCGCGGCCGCCAAGGCAGCACAGCGTGAGGCAGGGCTCTTGATGAGCCGGGTCATCTACCTCTCGCCCCAGGGCGCGCCCCTGACCCATGAACGGGTGATGGCGCTGGCGGCTGGGGAAGAGGGCCTGATTCTGTTGTGCGGCCGCTACGAAGGTGTGGACGAGCGTCTGATCGAGCGCTGCGTCGATGAGGAAATTTCGATCGGAGATTTTGTGCTCTCGGGCGGCGAGTTGCCGGCGATGGTGTTGATCGACGCCGTTGTCCGCCAGTTGCCGGGAGTGCTGGGCGATGCCGCTTCGGCGGTGGAAGATTCGTTCGTGACGGGCCTCCTGGATTGCCCGCACTACACGAGGCCCGAGGTGTATGAAGGACAAGGGGTGCCGGAGGTATTGCTGTCCGGCGACCACAAGCGAATTCGTCGCTGGCGATTGAAGCAGTCGCTGGCGCGGACCCGGGAGCGCCGCCCGGAGTTGTTTGCCCATCGGCTGGCGCACCGTGCGATGAGCGCGGAAGAGACGCAACTCCTCACGGAGCTTTCCGAAGAGGAGCAATGCGGTGAGTAGATGTTTTTAACTTGAAGGATCTCACATGAATCTGATCGAGCAACTGGAACAAGAAGAAATCGCCCGCCTGGGCAAGACCATTCCCGCTTTTGCCCCCGGCGACACCGTCGTCGTCCAGGTGAAGGTCAAGGAAGGCAATCGCGAGCGTCTGCAGGCCTACGAAGGCGTCGTCATCGCCAAGCGCAACCGGGGCCTCAACTCCGCTTTCACCGTGCGCAAGATTTCATCCGGCGAAGGCGTGGAGCGGACCTTCCAGACCTATTCCCCCCTGGTCGCCGCCATTGAAGTAAAGCGCCGCGGCGATGTGCGTCGCGCCAAGCTCTACTTCCTGCGCGACCGCTCGGGCAAGTCCGCCCGCATCAAGGAAAAGCTGGCGGCCAAGAAGGTCGGCTGATCGCTCGGCCTGCTACGACGAGGGCGCCTGCGGGCGCCCTTTTTTTGCTTGCCTTCCCGTGAGTCATGGGTCGATTCATGCCCTCCGGAACCGCTTGCGCCGGATGCTCAAGGCACAGTCGGTTCGTACCCCGCGGCGCCGGACGAAACCACGGAGACAAAGACGAAATCCTCGCTTCCCTCATTCAGGGCGCCGTGGACCTCGCCCGGGCGCGCGACGGCGACCTGCCCCTTCACCAGGGGGCGACGGACCCCGTTGCCCTGGTAGTACTGGGCGGAACCGGAAATGACGATCCAGGTATCCTGCCCGGCGGGATGAAGGTGGGGGGCGATTTCCTGGCCCGGGCGGGCGTGCCATACGACGACCACGGAATCGGGAGTCTCCCGCATTACCGAGCGTATGGGCGTATCGGGGGAGGGCTGAATGAAATCGACAATGTCGAAAATGCGCTGGGGTGTAGACATGAGGGGCTCCTGGCATGGGAGCGGCCAGATGCAGGGAGGGGCCGCAGTCACATCCTACGGCCCATCGCGCGTTTGTGCAACGCAGCAAAGCGCCTTGGGGTGCCTTCAGTAATTTCGGGTGAGGTCCATGCCCGCGTACAAGCTGGCGACCTGCTCGCCGTAGCCATTGAAGGGCAGGGTGTCCCGCTTGAACAATTCGCCGATGCGGCGTTCCCGGGCCTGGCTCCAGCGTGGGTGATCGACCCGCGGATTGACGTTGGCGTAGAAGCCGTAATCCCGGGGGGCAACGCGGTTCCAGGTGGTGAGCGGCTGCTCCTCGACGAAGCGGATACGGACGATGGACTTGCCGCTCTTGAAGCCGTATTTCCAGGGCACCACGACGCGCAGCGGCGCTCCGTTCTGGGGGGGCAGTACCTCGCCGTAGAGGCCCAGGGTAAGGAGGGTGAGAGGATGACGCGCTTCGTCCAGGCGCAGCCCCTCCACATAGGGAAATTCCAGCACCACGAAAAAGGGCAGAGACATGCGGGCCTGGTCGTAATAGGACTCGAACTCCACATAGCGGGCGCTGCCCAGGGGTTCTACCTGACGCAGCAGCGCATCGAGGGGAAAACCGATCCAGGGGATGACCATGGACCAGCCTTCGACGCAGCGTAGGCGGTAAATGCGCTCTTCCAGGGGGGCCAGTCGCAGGATGTCGTCCAAGTCCAGAGTGCGGGGCCGCCGTACCAGGCCCTCCAGGGTGACCGTCCACGGGCGGGTGGGCAGGCGATGGGCGTTGCGGGCCGGGTCCAGCTTGTTGATGCCGAATTCCTGGAAGTTGTTGTAGCCCGTGACCTCATCGTAGGCGGTGAGCTTCTCGCCGGTGGAAAAGGGGCTACGCAGGCTCGTGGCCAGCGCGCTGCCCCGTCGGGGCGCCGATTCGGCCGCCGTCCCCGGCAGACTCCCGGCGAGTCCCAAGCCGGCCAGGGTGCGCAGGAAGGCACGGCGGTCCTCGAACAGGGGACGAGGGGTGATTTCAGAGGGCGGGCAGTCGGCAGGGGGGCGCATGCTTGGGAGGCTCCTTTCATCCTCGGACAGGAAGGAAAGCCGGACGTTCGCGCCGGGGCTTGTCCACCGGAGAGAATGGCGCCATCATGCGGCCATCGCGTTTCGGAGGCCCGCCATGCGGCAGATTCTGGTCTATGGAGATTCCCTCTCCTGGGGCATCGTCCCCGGAACCCGGTGCCGTTTCGATTTTGCCACCCGCTGGCCTGGGGTTCTGGAAGCGGGACTCGCTGCCCGCGCCCATGGCGTGCGCGTCATAGAGGATTGCCTCAACGGTCGCCGCACTGTCTGGGACGACCCGTTCAAGCCGGGGCGACGCGGCATCGACGGCCTTGCCCAGCGCATCGAGGTGAATTCTCCTCTCGACCTGGTCATCCTGCTTCTGGGGACCAATGATTTTCAATCCATGCATCCCCACAACGCCTGGCACTCCGCCCAGGGCATCGCCGCCCTGGTGCAGACCATCCGGCAGGCGCCCATAGAGCCGGGCATGCCGGTGCCGCCGGTCCTCATCGTCGTTCCTCCGCCTTTCGACGATCCGCGCGGGCCCATCGGTCCCAAGTTCTCCGGTGGGGAAAGTCGCTCCGCGGGCTTGGCGGATGCCTACCGCGAAGTCGCCTTCACCCTGGGCTGTCCCTACTTCGACGCCGGGAGCGTCACGCCCGCCAGCAGTGTGGACGGGGTACATCTGGACGCCGATCAGCATGGGCGTTTGGGGGAAGCCCTGGTCGAGGTCGTGGCGGGTCTGTTGTAGGCAGCCGGGTCAGTCGTCCGCGGCGTCCAGACCTGGAAATAGAACCTCGGTGAAACCGAAGCGGCGGAAATCCCGTACCCGCATGGGGAAGAGCTTGCCGATGAGGTGATCGCATTCGTGCTGTACCACCGGGGCGTGGAAGCCTTCGGCGACACGATCGATCGGGTGGCCCTCGGGGTCCAAGCCCCAATAGCGAATCCGCCGCCAGCGGGGTACGACGCCGCGCAAGCCGGGCACCGATAGGCAGCCTTCCCAGTCTTCCTCTTCCTCGTCGCCCAGGGCTTCGATACGCGGATTGAGCAGGACCGTGCGCGGAACCGGCGGTGCATCCGGGTAGCGTTCGCTCTTATCGAATCCGAAGAGGACGACCTGGAGGCCGATGCCGATCTGCGGAGCCGCCAGGCCGACCCCGCCGGCCGAGGCCATGGTGTCGCGAAGGTCGTCGATCAGGGAGGCGAGTTCCGGTGTGGCGAAGGCGCAGACGGGCGTAGCCGTTTGCAGCAGACGAGGATCGCCCATGCGCAGGAGGGGGCGGACGGCCATGAACTCAGATCCCGCGCCTGGTGAAGCGAGAGGTGGAGGATTGTCGCCGACGGGGCGGTGGCGCGGTCGGGCGGCGGTGGCCCCGGGCCAGATGCCAGGCGCCGAAGACCGCAGTGACCACGAGGAGCGGTCCCAGGGCGACGAGGTCGGTCCGCGCCGACTGGGGAGCGATGCTCGCCTCGCGCAGGCAGAAAGCCCACCAGGGCAGGGCGCACAGGGCGAGGGCCAAGCGACTTCCCGGCGAGTAGATGGGAGCGAAGACCGGCACGGTAAAGGTGCCGGCCAGAATGCCGCACAGAAGAGGGTTGTAGGCAAAAACCCCCAGGGGCCAGAGAAACAGGGTGAGCAAATCAGGCATGAAAGGGGAAGGAGAGCCGCAAGACGGCGAGGATACTCCCCTTCCTGACGGGCGTCCCTCAGGTGCGGAAGCGTTGGGCGCTGCTCCTCAATTCCGCCGCCAATGCGGTGAGGGTGCGGGCCGATTCCGCCGTCTGCTGGGCGGCGGCGTTGTTTTCTTCCGACGACTGCGCCACCTTCTCGACGCGATGGGCGATCTGCTGGCTGGCCACGCTCTGTTCCCGGATGGCGTCGCCGATGTCGGTTACAGCACGTACCACATGGCCGACGCTGTCGCGGATTTCCTGGATGGCCGACCCGGCCTGGCTGGCCAGATCGACGCCCCGGTCCACCTGACTCACGGCCGACTCCATCTGATGCAGCGAAGCGGCTGTGTCCATCTGGATCTTGTCGATCATGCTGCCGATTTCGCCCGTGGCGCTTGCCGTGCGCTCGGCTAGCTTGCGGACCTCGTCCGCCACCACCGCAAAACCGCGACCTGCCTCGCCGGCCCGGGCCGCCTCGATGGCGGCGTTGAGGGCCAGCAGATTGGTCTGATCGGCTACGTCCTTGATGACCTGGACCACCGTGGAAATGCGTGCCGAACTCTCGCTCAGGGAATTCATGTTTTCCGCCGTGGCACGCACGGTATTGGCAATGGTGTTGATTTCCGCGATGGCCTCCTCGATGACCCGGCCGCCGTCCTTGGAAAGCTGTCCCGCCTGCTCGGCCGTATTGAGGGCGTCCCGGGCGTTGTCGGATACGTGGTTGATACTCACCGACATCTCCTCCACCGAGGCCGCCATGGAGGAGGCCGATTCGCTGGTATCGGCCGAAGCCGACGCCACCTGGGACGAGGCCCCGGCCAGGGCCGAGGCTGCTTCCTCGGTACGGGCCACCGAATTGGCCATTCCACCGATCATGTTGCGCAGGCTTTCCTGCATCTGCTGCTGGCGGGCCATGAGGCTCTCGCGGTCTCCCGCGCTGATGCTCAGATTCTGACGAAGATCCCCTTCAGCGATGCGGGCCACCGCCGCCCGAGCTTCGTCTGGCTCTCCGCCCAGGGTGCCCAGGATCGCCGTCGTGGTACGCAGGCCGAGGACGATGATCACCGCTATCGCCGCGAGGGCAATGCCGACCATGAGCATGAGGGTGTTGCGGCCGCCGGCGTCGGCCTGGGCCTTCGCCTCTTCGGCGACAGCGAGGTTGAGGTCGACGATCTTGCCCAGCGTCGCCGCCGCCTGGCTGATGAGGGGAGAAGCCACATCCAGGGCCGCCAGATACTCCTTCTTCAACTCCTCACGGGCGACCTCGTCGGCTGCTCCGGCCAGGCGTCCCGCGATGTCGTTCAGCCTGGCGTCGGCAGTCTTCCAGGTGTTCCACTCCGGGACGAATTGCTTCCACAAGACTTCTTCCTCAGGGGTCTGGGGCAGGGGTTCGTAAATCGCCCAGCCCTTGTCGATATGGCTCCAGATTTCCTTGCGGTGTCCGACGACGGCTCCGATACCGTTCCACTGCTCCGGCTGGCTGAAGATGGCCGCCACCTTGCGGTTCTCCGAGCGCAGGGCGGTCTGACCTTCACGCATCTTCTCCAGGCCGACGATGGACGGCAGGCGAACCACGCTGATTTCGTGCAACTGGGCGCCGGTCTTCTGGATGCCCAGGATGCCCATGCCAGCGACGAGAAGGAGGGCGACGAAACTTGCAGCCAGAAGCGTGATGAGCCGTGCTTTGACGGTGGTGCCGGTGTGCATAGGGTTCTCCGAAATTCAAGTGGCATTCGACCCGCGGTTTTCCTGAGTCAATTTTTGGATATTACCCATTTTTGACGAATCTTGGGCTCCCCGGGAAGGCGATTTTTTGCTGCATCACAGGGCCAGGCGGCCGCCGGGGAGCGTGTGGGCCATCTGCACCCGGGTCAAGGTAGGAAGGAGATCGAGTCCCGTAGCCGCCTTGAGGGCGACGGCACGCTCTCGCAGATCGTCCAGGGAGCAGACCAGCACATCGCCCACCGTGGCAAAGCTGATCGCGTTGCCGCTGTCGCAGGAGGGGAAGGCCAGGACGCGGCCGTCGAAGGCGCCGGCGATGCGCTCCACGCTGGCCCGGTAGCCCCGGTTGCGCCCCAGATGATTGACGGCGATGAGCCCTTGATCTGCCAGGCGCGCGCGGCAGGCGGTGTAGAAGGGCGTGGTGTCCAGCGCCCCGGCGCGGCCGTCTGCGTCGAAGCCATCCACCACGATGAGATCGTAATTGTCGCCACCCGCCGCCATGAAGCGGGCGCCGTCATCGACGACGATGGACAGGCGCTGCCGGTCGTCGGGAAGGCGGAAGTAGTGGCGGGCAACGCTCTCCATGCGGGCGTCGATCTCCACGACCGTGATGCGGCACTCCGGACGATGCCGGTAGAGAAACTTGGGCACCGATCCCGCCCCCAGTCCCACCAGCAGGGCGCGACGCGGCCAGATCTCTTCGGGCTTCAGAAGGAGGGCGGCCATCAGTTCCCGGGTATAGTGCAGTTCCAGGGACCAGGGGCGCGCGATGCGCATGGCGCCCTGGACCCAGTCGGATCCGAAGTGGAGCTGGCGAACTCCGGCTTCTTCGCTGATGTCTATCGAATGCATGGGGCGGCCTTTCAGGGCCGGCATTGTAGCGTGCTAAAGGGGCCGCCGTTTCGGCCGTAATGAAGCCGGTAGTGTCTCCAGGGGGAAAGCCGTGCTGACTGCGCATCAGATGCGTTGGGGAGTGGACCAGTGGGCCGCCTATCTGAGTGGCCAGGAGCTTCCCTGCATGCCACGCTCCAAGGTCATGCTGGCGGCCCTGGAGCAGGTCAAGGGAGAGTTCCTCTCCGCCCGGGAACTCGCCGACATCGTTTCAGCCGACCCTTTTCTTTGCCTGCGCCTGCTGCGCGAGGCGGAAAAGCGGCGTACCCAGCGCCTGGGGCACGAAACGACTACGCCCCTCGCCGCGGTGATGCAATTGGGGGTGGACGGCTTCCGCGAACTCCTTCTCAGCAGTCCGGAAACCGACGAAGACAATCTCGGGCTGGCGGCCTGCGAAGCCCGTTCCCACTTGGCTGCTCAGCTGGCGCTGCAGTGGGGGTCGGCGCGCTCGGACATCTCGCCGGAGGAAGTGGCCTTGGCCACCCTGCTGGCAGAAATGGGCGAACTGCTCCTTTGGGCCTTCGCTCCCGAATTGCCCCTCGCCGCCCTAGAGGCCTTGGAATCGGGCCGGGCCGATCGCAGCGCCCATGCTCAGGAACAGGTCTGTGGCTTCGTCTTCAAGCAACTCACGCTCAAATGCGCCGTGATCTGGAGCCTGCCCTCCCTGGTGCAACAGTTGATCCGCGGGGCCGATAATCCCCGCGCCAATCTTTCCCGCATCTGCGTCGATACCGCCCGCCACTTGGCAGCGGGGCCGGAGAGCTCCGCCCTGCCTAGCGATCTTGCCGCCGCCCGCAAGATGATTCCCGGCGCTTCCCTGCAATGGCTGGCCGAACGCATGGTCGGACTGGACGAGGCGCGCCGGGGGCAGGTGATCGAGGAGGCGGAGGAAATTCTGCGCGCCGAGGGCTGACGGGCCTCAGGCGGAGTCAGCTTCCTTGCCGGGCTCCGGCTCCGATCCCTTGTCCTCCTCGATGGTCAGGGACATGCCGCTGGTGCTGGAGGGCTCGCCCTTGCGGCTCCTGAGCTTGATGGCCAGACGCAACTCATTGGTCGAATCGGCGTTGCGAATCGCTTCGTCGTAACTGATGTGGCCGGCATCGTAGAGGTCGAAGAGGGCCTGGTCGAAGGTCTGCATCCCGAGTTCCCGGCTTTTGTCCATGACCGGCTTGATCGCCGCCGACTGCCCCTTGGCTAGCAGTTCGGCAACCGTGGGGGTGTTGAGCAGGATTTCGATGGCTGCCTTGCGCTTGCCGTCCAGGGAGCGGATCAGGCGCTGGGAGATCACGGCCTTGAGATTGCTGGCGAGATCCATCATCACTTGGGGTTTGCGCTCGTCGGGGAAGAAATTGACCACCCGGTCCAGGGTCTGGTTGGCGTTGTTGGCATGCAGGGTACCCATGCACAGGTGGCCGGTTTCGGCGAATGCCAGCGCGTGCTCCATAGTCTCCAGATCGCGGATTTCCCCGATCAGGATGACGTCCGGCGCCTGGCGCAGGGTGTTTTTCAGGGCGTTGTGCCAGGAAAGCGTGTCTATTCCCACCTCGCGGTGGGACACCAGGCACTGCTTGGAAACGTGCACGTACTCCACCGGATCCTCCACGGTGATGATGTGCCCCGGCGCGCTGCCATTGCGGTGGTCGATCATGGCGGCCATGGTCGTCGATTTGCCCGACCCCGTACCCCCCACTACCAGCACGAGGCCGCGCTTGGCGGTGATGACCTCCTTGAGGACCGGCGGTAGGCCCAGTTTTTCGAAATTGGGGATTTCGCTGGTGATGGTGCGGATCACCATGCTCACTGCCGCCTGCTGCTGAAAGACATTCACGCGAAAGCGCGCTACGCCGGGTAGGGAAATAGCGAAGTTGCACTCCAATTCCCGGTCGAACTCCTCCCGCTGGTTGCGGTTCATCATGGTCATCGCCAGGCTGCGAGCCACGTCGGCCGTCAGCTTCTGGGTCGAAAGCGCCTTCATGGTGCCGTGTACCTTCATCGTCGGCGCAAAATCCCGGGCGATGAACAAATCAGATCCGCCGTGCTGAACCATCGCTTTCAGCAGGTTATGCATGTAATTCTTGTACTGGTCACCCAGAATTTCTTCGCTCATGTACCACCTCGCTGCTGTCGGGGATAGGCCGCCGGCAGACGCTTTCGCGCCGATCACGGCCACCCGGTAAGGCTACAGGGCCTGAGCCATCAGTCAACCGTCATGGCTGCTGGCATTCCGAAGGCTGCCGGGATGGGGCATGCCTTGCGGAAAAGGCGCGAACCGCCCCGGCGGTGAAGGCAGCACGCCAGCTAGCGCGGTTCTCGGTCGCTGAGGCTCGTCCTCTCTCAGATTGAGCTTGCAGAGCAGGCAGCCGTCTCGGCAATTCCTGGGGCAGTGGCGCCGATAGTTCAAGGGATCGGAACGAGGAAGCAAGCTTCGATGTCATTCGCACTGCCATCGGTTTTCGCTACTGCATAGGGAAGCCACAGCGGCCGCCGAGGGTCGTCGGCTATGGTTTCGGTCAGCGACCCGCCGACCTAGCGGGCGAACAAGGGTTTCTTGCCAGGTACTGGGTGTTTGCGGGGTGGTCGATTGGTCCCCTCGACAGGAATCGAACCTGTATTTGCCGCTTAGGAGGCGGCCGTTCTATCCATTGAACTACGAGGAGAGGGGCCGTATTGTAGCTTGGGGCCTTCGGGGGCGCCAATTTGCCGGGCATGGACGTTGGCCGGTTGGGGCCGGTGTCAGCCGGTACAATGCGGGCGGTTCTATCACCTCGCCACCGACCTTCTTCCCATGCCTGTTCTCAAGCTTTCATGCGCCTGCCTGGCCTTTGGCCATGTGCCCCTTCTCGATCAGGCCGATTTTCAGCTCGATGCCGGGGAGCGGGTGGCCTTGATCGGCCGCAATGGGAGCGGGAAGTCCTCGCTCCTGGCGGCCCTGGCGGCAGGCGATGGGCGGGCGGGCTTGGATGATGGCGAGGTCTGGGTTCAGTCGGGGGTGCGCGTCGCCTATGTTTCCCAGGAGCCGGAGTTTCCGCCCGGCGCGTCGGTCTTCGAAGCTGTGGTGGCGGGTCTGGGGGAGATTTCCGGGCTTCTGGCCCGGTACCACGAGGTGTCGCATCGACTGGCGGAGAGCGGCGGCGGGCAGGAGTCCCTGCTCACCCAACTGGACGGCTTGCAGCATGCCCTGGAGTCCCGCGGGGCGTGGAGTTTCGAGGCGCAGGCCGAACGGGCGGTGGCGCGTTTCAACCTGGAGGCGGATGCGCCGGTGGCGACGCTGTCCGGTGGCCAGAAAAAGCGTCTGGCCCTGGCGCGGGCGCTGGTCTCGGCGCCGGAGGTGCTGTTGCTGGACGAGCCGACCAATCATCTGGACATCGCTGCCATCGAGTGGCTGGAGTCCCTGCTGGTCGAAAGCGGTATGACCTTGCTTTTTATCACCCACGACCGCCGTTTCCTCGACCGGGTATGCACGCGCATCGTGGAGCTGGACCGGGGGCGCCTGGTGAGTTTCCCGGGCAGCTTCAGCCAGTACCAGGCGCGCAAGGAAGCCTTGCTGCACGAGGAATCGCTGGCCGGCGCACGGGCAGACAAGCTGCTGCGGCAGGAGGAGCTGTGGATCCGCAAGGGCGTCGAGGCGCGGCGCACGCGGGCGGTGTTTCGGGTGCAGCGTTTGGATCGCCTGCGTGCGGAGCGCGCCGCCCGGCGGGAGCGCCTAGGGCAGGCCAGCCTGCGAGTGGATAGCGGGGACCGGAGCGGCCGCCTGGTGGCCGAATTGGAGCGGGTGAGTAAGAGCTTCGGAGGGGCGCCCGTGGTGGTGGATTTTTCCTGCCGCCTTCAGCGGGGCGACAAGCTTGGGCTGATCGGCCCCAATGGCGCCGGCAAGACCACACTGCTGCGGCTTTTTCTGGGCGAGTTGGAACCGGACGAGGGCAATCTGCGCCGGGGAACACGGCTGGAAATCGCCTATTTCGACCAGTTCCGCGCCCAACTGGATCCGGAGGCGACCCTGGCCGACGTGATCTCGCCCGGTTCGGACTATGTGGAGGTGGGCGGAACGCGCAAGCACGTCATCGGCTACCTTGAGGATTTTCTTTTTGCGCCGGAGCGGGCCCGCTCGCCGGTGAAGTCCCTTTCCGGCGGCGAGCGCAATCGCCTCTTGCTGGCGCGCCTGTTCGCCCGGCCGGCGAATGTCCTGGTGCTCGACGAGCCGACCAACGACCTCGATATCGAAACCTTGGAGCTTCTCGAGCAACTGCTGCAGGACTACGACGGAACCCTCTTTCTGGTGAGCCACGACCGTGCTTTCCTCGACAATGTGGTGACCCAGACGGTGGCAGCCGAGGGGGGCGGGACGTGGCGCGAATACGTGGGAGGGTACTCCGACTGGCTGACCCAGTCGGCCACCCGCGCATTGGAGCCCCCGCCCACGGTGCGTGCCCCCGTGCCGCCGGTGGCGAAGTCTTTTCCAGCGCGGGAGCGGGGGAGCAAGCTGTCTTGGAAGGAGCAGCGGGAACTGGAGAGTCTGCCTGACCGCATCGCGGACCTGGAGGGGGAGCAAAAAGATATTGCCCTGCGGCTGGAGGATCCTGATCTCTACCGCCGCGACCCGCAGGGCGCGCAGACAGCGGCGGCCCGCCTTGTTGCGATAGACGACGAGTTGATCGCCTTGCTTGAGCGCTGGGAGAACCTTGAAGGCCGCGGTGGCGTCGAAGGGGCATGACTCGGCCTCAGTCCTCCTCCCGCAGCCCGCGATGAAATTGGTCTGGCGCAGCTTTTTGCTGGGGGCTGCGGTTGCCGCGGCGGTTCTGGTGCTGGGGGCGGCCTTCCTGGCCTACCAGGCGCCGGAACTCCTGCTGGACTGGGTCAATCTGCGTTACTGCGGCTGATCGGGGGGCGTGTCCTGCGCAATGCCCAACCGTTGGGCCAGGGCTTCGCGGCTCAGGTGGACGAGGTCGGCGATTTCCTGCAGGTCATCGGGCAGGGCGGGGTCGTTCCAGCCCTTGGCAGAGTGTCGCGCCAGGCGCACGGCGAGGGTGACGTTCTTGACGCGCAGTTGGCAGGCATTATCGTCGTCGATCAATTCCTTCAGGAGTTCGGGCAGATGCCAGACGCCGCAGAGCGCCATCTGGATTTCCAGGAAGGTGAAGCCTAGCACTTCGCTTTGCGCCACGGCGCTGCGCAGGCCCGGCTGGGCGGCCAGCCTTGAGCGCATGCGCAGCAGCAGTCGGGGGGCGAAGCAGCCCACCAGAATTTCGGCCAGGTCGTGCAGCAGGGCGGCGATGCGCACTTCCTCGGGGTTCTTGTCGTGGCGCCAGTGGGCCCAGGAGTCGGCGTAATCCGCCGCCCGCTGGGCGCGCCGGATGGTCTGCAGGACGGCGAGGAGCGCCTGGGGATCCTCGTCTGCCAACATGCCTTCGATTGTCGGCATGTCCTGAAAGCGGTTGAAGAAGGGTTCGATTCCCGCCATGAGCACGGCGCCGGCGATAGTAGTGATGTCGCGATGCAGGGCCTTGCCCGTGATGGGCTGGATGTAGGCCAGTACGCGCACCGTCATGATGGGATCCTGGAGGATGACCCGCGCGAGCCTGCGGCCATCTACGGAATCGAGGTCGGCGCGCATGGATTCGATCTGCCGCTTTGTTTGGCGCAGGACGGGCAGGCTGTTGCCGGAGAACAGCAGCAGCCAGGCTTCAATATCCTGCAGCGGGTGGTCGAGCATGAAATCGATCTGAAAACGGAGTCGGGGCGGCAGTGCCGGAATTAGGGGGAAGCGCGGTGTTTGCCGCTTCTGCCATGGTTTCCGGCAGTGTATGCAGCGCTCCTGGCGAGAGCAAGCCCCGCGGGCGTGCGATAATGACGCGATTCGCCGGAGTTCGGATCGCCATGCGCTACGCCATCATCCCCGTGACCCCTTTTGAACAGAACTGTTCCGTCTTCTGGTGCGAAGTCACGCGCCAGGCGGCGGTCATTGATCCGGGGGGCGACATCGAGCGCATCGAGCGTTGTCTTGCCGAGCAGCGCCTCAGTCTGGCAAAAATTTTGGTCACCCATGGCCATATCGACCATGCTGGCGGGGTCGCGGCCCTGGCGGAAAAGACCGGGGTGCCCATCGAAGGCCCCCAGCGCGAAGACCAGTTCTGGATCGATGGCATGGCCGAACAGAGCCGCATGTTCGGGTTTCCCGGGGTGCGTCCCTTCGTGCCTACCCGTTGGCTGGAAGAGGGTGACCGCGTGCAGTTCGGCGAGGTGGAACTCGAAGTCCTGCACTGCCCGGGCCATACGCCGGGGCACGTGGTGTTCTATCATCGCCTGAGCAAGTTGCTCCAGGTGGGGGACGTGCTCTTTCAGGGCTCCATCGGGCGGACGGATTTTCCGCGGGGCGATTACGACACCTTGATCGCTTCCATCCGGGGCAAGCTGTTTCCCCTGGGGGATGACGTGGAATTCATCCCCGGGCACGGCCCCATGTCCACCCTGGGTGAGGAACGCCGCTACAACCCCTTCCTGGGCGGGCGTTAGGGCTTTTCACCGCCGTGCGGGAAAGGTTTGGTGCTCAGCTTGCCACGGAGCGGATCTTGGCAGCCCAGGTCAGGGCTTCGATCTGATCTTCGACGTAGTCTTCCGGCGCGATGGCGTGCTCCCGCAGCAGCGAGGAAGCCAGGTCGAGTTCTCCATGGTCGGCGGAATCGGAAATTTTCAAGAGCTTGCCCAGGGCGCCGCCGTGATGCGCCAGGGCCTCGGCGACCGGCTGCGGCAGGGGCAATTGCGGCAGGATTTCCGTCATCGAGAGGTTGAGCAGTACGGGCAGGAAGGAGAAGGTCCCCACCATGAAAGCGGCGTCGCCCACGTTTTCCACCCCCTCGATACCCGGGACGCGCGCACTGATGATTTCGAGCAGACGCCCGCGGTTGGCCGCGTTGAGCAGCAGTGGATTAGGGGCGGCACCGTTGGCAGTGTCGGCATACACCAGCAATTGGAGCCAGCGCTGGAGTTGCCGGCGTCCCAGGAGATTGATGGCTTGCGAGAAATTGGTGATCGGCGAGCGCGGCGCGATGGCCGCGGAGTTCACGAGGCGCAGAAGCCCGTAGGACAGCTTGGGCTGCTGCTTGAAAATTTCTTCCAGGGCCCGAGTATCTGCATCCTGGGCGACCAGGGCAAGCATTTCAAGGAGCTTGAGGCGCGAGACATCGGCCTTGCCCAGCGCCGTGTTGCGCGTCAGGAGGTATTCCCCCGAGACGATGCGGCACTGGTTGGAAATCGCCCAGGAGAAGTCGTTGCGGGTGCGCACGGAATGGACGACGATGGCCGAGCGCACGGCGAGCCCCATGAGGGTGAAGGGCGGCAGCGTGCGGGCGTGGCCCACCGAGAGCACCACGTACTCGAAGGCACCGGTAGGGGGCAGCGGGTCGCCCGGGGCGAGGGAGAGGGCAATTTTTCGCCCTTCCCGGCGCAGGCCGGCCTCGAGTGTTTCCGCCGCTTCCTGACCGTCGGGGTTGGCCGGGGGCGCGAGGAGAAAGACGATTCTGTCGGCGGGAATTGCCCGGGTGCGGTTAAGGTCGGCTTCGGTGGCGACGGGAACGAACCATCTAAGGCCAGAATTGACCGTCTGGGCAGCGGGCAGGGAAAAAAGGTGGGCGATTTCGTCTGGACAGGGGCTGGTGCCCGAGGCGGCAAGATGGAACCCGGCCCAGGTTTCGTCGGGATTCAGCCAGGGTTGGATAAAGAGCTGGTGTTCGCCTGCCATGAGTGACCCCCACATCTTGTTTTCCGTGGATGGTAGCAAGTTTGTCCGGCTGCGTCAGCCGAAAGTCAAGGTAACTGCGGCTCTTGGCCCCCAGGGGGGCTCCTGGCCATAATGACGTCATGAATCCGGACTACTGGGCCTCCGCCATCTCCGACCTCGCGTCCGCCGATACCGTCCTGGCTAGACTTGTCGCCGCATATCCGGGCGGCGCCCTGCGTTCGTTGGGGGATCCTTTTGCGACCCTGGCCCGCTCGATCGTCGGCCAGCAAATTTCCGTCAAGGCCTCCGACGCGGTATGGGGGCGCCTCTGCCAACAACTCGGCCGGGTCACGCCGGGGGGCGTCCTTGCCTTGTCGGCAGCGGATCTTTCGGCCTGCGGGCTTTCCCGTCGCAAGGTCGAGTATCTGGTCGATCTGGCCGGAAGTTTTGCTGCCCGACGCATCGATCCGGATGGCTGGCAGCTCCTTGACGATGAGGCCGTCATCGCGCAACTGACCGCCGTGCGTGGCGTCGGTCGCTGGACGGCGGAGATGTTCCTGATCTTCCATCTTCTGCGCCCAGACGTCCTCCCCGTGGACGACGTCGGCCTGCAAAAGGCCGTGGCGCTCCACTATAGGCAAGGCCTGCGCCCGGGGCGGGCGGACCTCGTCGCCCTGGGGGAAGGCTGGCGCCCCTGGCGCTCGGTGGCGACCTGGTATCTCTGGCGCAGTCTCGATCCGGTGCCGGTAGAGTATTGAACCTGGAAACCTCGGTTGATCGCTTGCCAATGCCCGGAATCCTCTGTGCACATGACTCCACGCCACTCCGAAACGCTTACCCTGCGGGTGAATTCCGCTACGGGCCCGCTGGCGCATCCGGGCGGGCGCCTGGCTTTGTCGCTCTTCCTTGCAGGCACGAGCCTGCCGCGTCGTCGCTTCGCGCCAGACACCCGCCCGAACGCACCGACGGACTCGTCCAACTGAGTTTTCCAGGTTGAACGTCCCCCGCAGGCAGCGCGGTATCGCTGGAGGGGCGGTTCTTTTGGGCTAGAATACCGGCCGGCCTGACGGGCATGTTTCGAGCGCCCCCGAACCTGAGTGGCGCCCATGCCCGTTTCCCTCCCCGCCGCCCCAGCTTCTGCCTTGCGGGTGAGGGGGGGTCATAGAGACGCTGTACGGATAGGGACGTCCCCATGAAAATCAGTTTCCTCGACTTCGAGCAATCGGTCGCCGACCTCGAAGCCAAGATCGAAGAATTGCGCTCCGTCCAGGAGGGCTCCGAGGTGGACATTTCGGCAGAGATCGCGCGCCTGGAAAAGAAGAGCGCCCAGCTCACCAAGGAAATCTACGCCAAGCTGACCCCCTGGCAGGTTGCCCAGGTGGCTCGCCATCCCCAGAGGCCCTACACCCTCGATTACATTGCCCGACTGTGTACCGACTTCGAAGAATTGCATGGGGATCGCGCCTTTGCCGACGATCATGCCATCGTCGGGGGGGTGGCCCGCTTCGAGGGCGCACCCGTGGTGGTCATCGGCCACCAGAAGGGGCGCGATACCAAGGAAAAAATCTACCGCAATTTCGGCATGCCCCGCCCCGAAGGTTACCGCAAGGCCCTGCGCCTGATGAAACTGGCCGAGAAGTTCGGCCTCCCGATACTGACCTTCATCGACACGCCGGGGGCCTATCCCGGCATTGACGCGGAAGAGCGCGGCCAGTCCGAAGCCATCGGCAGAAACCTCTACGTGATGACGGAACTCAAGGTTCCCGTGATTGTCACCGTCATCGGTGAAGGCGGGTCCGGCGGCGCCCTGGCCATTGCCGTTGGCGACGTGGTGCAGATGTTGCAGCACTCGACCTACTCTGTCATCTCGCCTGAAGGCTGCGCTTCCATCCTTTGGAAAAGCGCTGAGAAAGCCCCCGAAGCGGCCGAGACCATGGGCATCACGGCGACACGCCTGCGCGCGCTGGGCTTGGTCGATCGCATCATCGCCGAGCCCCCAGGCGGTGCTCACCGGGACCACGAGGCCATGGCGGCAAATCTCAAGAAAGCCCTCCAGGAGTCCCTGGCGCAGGTCGGCACAATGTCTGTGACCGAACTCCTGGCGACTCGTTACGAGCGGCTCATGGGCTATGGGCGTTTCAAGCTTCAGCCCGCGGCGTGACCGTCGCCGCTCTGCGGAAGCGTGACGAGGGCGATGGGCGAGGGTTCCGTCCCCGCAGCCGTGGCGGCCTTTCTCGCGCCGCGAGTCTGCCCGGCTGAGCCGCTGTGCGTGGGCTTGTCCGGAGGAAGGGATTCGGTTGCCCTGCTTGCGGCCCTCGTCGATCTTGGCCGGGAGGGTGCGGTGTCGGCCCTACACGTCCATCACGGACTATCTCCTGCTGCCGACGATTGGGCGTGTTTTTGCGTTGACCTCGGGGTTCGTCTGGGCGTGGCTGTGCAGGTGCGGCGGGTTGTCGTGGCTCCTCGGGGCGAAGGCGTCGAAGCCGCTGCCCGGGCGGCCCGGTACCGCGCGTTCGCGCAAGAGGGCGCCTGCAACGTGCTTCTGGGGCACCACCGCGACGATCAGGCCGAGACGGTCCTGTTCAACCTGCTTCGTGGTTGCGGAGTTGCGGGCGCGGCAGGTATTCCTGCCGAACGCAGATGTTCCGGCCAGCGCATCCTGCGGCCGCTTCTGGGTGTCGGCAGGAACGCCATCAATGGATACCTGATGGGGCGCGGTCTGCCCTGGATCGACGACGAGAGCAACGCCGACACCGCCTTGTCGCGCAATTTTCTGCGCTGCGCCATTCTGCCTCCTTTGGAAGCGCGCTTTCCAGGGGCCAGCGAACGCCTTGCGTCAGCCGCCGGCCGTTTCGCCGCGGCTGACGCGCTGCTTGGCGAGTTGGCCGGTCTCGATTGGGAACGACTCGCCCTAGGGGAAACCTTGCCGCTAGCAAGTGCGCGCAGCCTGTCGGCACCGCGCCTTGCCAACCTCTTGCGGGGACGCCTGCGGCATTTGGGGTGGCAGCCACCGACTGCGGCCCGGCTCGACGAGTTCGTACGCCAGATTCTGGCAGCCGGACCGGGCAAGCGCCCGGAGCTCCACCTTCCGGTCGGCAGAATGGCCGTGCGCCGAGGCGCACTATGCTGGATTGCGACGGGAGCGCTTTAGCGTCCGCGCTGACCGGCCCGCCGTCGCGCCAACGCCGCTGGGGACGAGATATCCGGAAACAGTTTCCTCTGCCGGCCGGCTCCCGCCCATTCCGCCCTTGGGTTAGAATCGACACCTTGTCCATTTTCACGCCACGGCCATGATTACCGGATCCATCGTCGCCATCGTTACCCCCATGTTCGATGACGGCAGCCTTGATTTCGCTGCCTTCCGCAAGCTCATCGACCTCCATGCCCAGGAAGGAACCGACGCCATCGTCGTGGTGGGGACTACCGGCGAATCGCCCACGGTCGATGTCGAGGAGCACTGCGAGTTGATCCGTGTCGCCGTAGAGCATTCCGCCGGCCGCATTCCCATCATCGCCGGAACCGGGGCCAACTCCACGGCCGAGGCTATAGAGCTCAGCAGGTTCGCCAAGGATGCGGGCGCCCAGGCTGGTTTGTCCGTGGTGCCCTACTATAACAAGCCGACGCAGGAGGGGCTCTACCGGCACTTCCGAGCCATCGCTGAGGCGGTGGAATTGCCTCTGCTGCTCTACAACGTGCCCGGCCGTACCGTGGCCGACATGAGCAATGACACGATACTACGCCTGGCTCAGGTGCCGGGTGTCATCGGGGTCAAGGATGCCACTGGCAACCTGGATCGGGCCTGCGATCTCATCGCTCGGGCGCCTCAAGGCTTTGCGCTTTACAGTGGCGACGACATGACCTGTGTAGCCAGCATCATGCTAGGTTTCCACGGCAACATCTCGGTCACCGCCAACGTGGCGCCCCGGCTCATGCACGAAATGTGTGTGGCCGCCGCTGCCGGTGACGTGGCCAGGGCGCGGCAAATCCACTTCCGTCTGCTGGGACTGCACCGCGATCTGTTCTGCGAAGCCAATCCGATCCCGGTCAAGTGGGCGGTAGAACGCCTGGGGCTGATCCAGGGAGGGATACGCCTGCCCCTGACGCCGCTTTCTCCCGCAGGTCAGGAGCGGGTTCTTGCCGCCTTGCGGCAGGCCGGCCTGGTCGGCTGACGGAGCGTTCATGAAAGCGATTTCTCCAGCTCTGTTGGGGCTTTGTGTCGTGACGGCCGTGGCCGGTTGCAGCATGCTGCCCGAATCGAAGAAGATCGAATACAAGTCGGCGGGAAAAGCGCCGAGCTTGGAGGTTCCTCCGGATCTCACCCAGATCACGCGGGATGACCGCTATCTTGTTCCGGACACCGGTGCCCGGGGTAGCGCCACCTATACGGCGTATGTCGCCGATCGTTCCGGGGCGAGCCAGTCTCAGAACAGCGCGGTGCTCCCAGCAGTGGACAATGTGCGCATCGAGCGGGCCGGAAACCAGCGCTGGCTGGTCGTCGCCCTGCCCCCCGACAAGCTGTGGGGGACGATCAAGGATTTCTGGCAGGAAACCGGCTTCATCGTCAACGTCGAGCGGCCCGAAGCGGGCGTCATCGAGACCGACTGGGCGGAGAACCGAGCCAAGATCCCCAGCGATATCATTCGCAATACCCTTGGCAGGATTCTCGATTCCCTGTACTCGTCGGGCGAAATGGATAAGTTCCGTACCCGCCTCGAGCCGGGGGCCACGCCCGGAACCACCGATATTTTCATTAGTCACCGCGGCATGGAAGAGGTCTATACCTCGTCGGCCAAGGACGAAACTAGGTGGCAACCCCGGGCCGCCGACCCGGAGTTGGAGGCGGAGATGCTGCGTCGTCTGATGGTCCGCCTGGGAACCGAGGAAAAGCGCGCCGACGTGGCCATCGCCCAGGCCAAGGCCGAGCCCAAGGCCAAACTGGCGAACAGCGACGATGGCTCCGGTGGCGTAGAGGTTCAGGAACGCTTCGACCGCGCTTGGCGGCGGGTCGGGCTGGCTCTCGATCGCGTCGGCTTCACGGTCGAGGATCGGGATCGCACCAAGGGACTTTACTTCGTGCGCTACGTGGATCCGCATCTCGATGCACGCAAGGAGGAGAAGGGATTCCTCTCCAAGCTCGCCTTCTGGAAGAGCAGTGAAGTGGACCTCGACAATAAGGTCCGCTACCGCATTTTCGTGCGGGACAATGGGGGGTCGAGCACCGTCCAGATCCTGACCGGCGAGGGTGGCGTAGATCGCTCCGATACGGCGCGCAAGATTCTGGGTCTGCTCTACGCGCAGTTGCAGTGATTCGCGCCGCTTCCCTCGGTAGCGGCAGCGCAGGAAATGGATTGCTGGTTGAGACCGCGGGACGGCGGGTGTTGCTCGACTGCGGTTTTGGCCTGACGGCAGCGACATCCCGGCTGGCCCGCCTGGGCGTCTTCCCGCAGACCATTGATGGCATCATCCTCACCCACGAGCACGGCGATCACGCGGGGGGCGCTTTCCGCCTTGCCCGCCGTCACGGACTCCCTGTCTGGCTGAGTCGTGGCACTCTGCGGGCCTGTTCGGCCCTGGCGGAAGGTGTCGACTGCCGGGTCCTCACCTGTGGCGAGCGCTTTACGCTCGGCGACCTCGAAATCCTTCCCTATACCGTTCCTCACGATGCGCAGGAGCCCCTGCAGTATGTGTTCAGTAGCGGCGGACGGTCTATCGGTGTTCTGACCGATGCCGGAGAGATTACCGACCAAGTGAGAGCTTGCCTGAGCGGCTGCAATGGATTGGTGCTGGAGTGCAACCACGATGCCGGACTGCTTGCCCGGTCACGCTATCCCGCGTCGCTCAAACGGCGCATCGCCGGTCCCTTCGGGCACCTAGCAAACGACTGTGCGGCGCGGCTTCTGCAAGATATCGACGTGTCACGCCTGGAATGGGTGGTCGCTGCTCACTTGAGCACGGAGAACAATCGTCCAGACCTTGCGGCGCGGGCTTTGGCTGAGGCGCTGGTATGGCCCATCGAGCGCGTGAAGGTGGCGACCCAGGATGAGGGGTTCGCTTGGTGTGGGCTCTGAGCAGCTGTCGATAAACCGTAAATCCCCTGCCCGTCGTGCACAGCCTCTAGTGGAAAAGTCGCCACATTCGAGGAAGGACGAGTGGTAGGCACAAAAAAAGCGGGGCATACGCCCCGCTTTCTCTTTGCTTGCGGGCCTGATTACTTCTTGGCTTCGGCAGGAGCGGCAGCCGGAGCGGCGGCGTCGGCGGGCTTGGCGTCGGCAGCAGCGGGAGCGGCCGGAGCAGCGGCGTCGGCGGGCTTGGCGGCTTCCGGGGCAGCAGCAGGAGCGGGAGCCGGGGCGGCCGGAGCAGCAGCAGGAGCGGGAGCCGGGGCCGGGGCGGCAGCGGGTTCTTCCTTCTTACCGCAAGCGGTGAGGGTCAGGGCAACCAGGGCAGCGAGGAGGACGGACTTGTTCATGGAAAATTTCCTTATCAAAATTAACGAACAGACTAGCCAAAAAATTTTTGGTGACTGAACGACCAGTCAGTGCTGGATTATAACAAGAATCGGCCTTGGCTCCCGTGGCAAATGGTGCACTGCGCAATGGTGTTGTTTTATGGCTACAACCCCGTCGTGGTTGCGGTGATTGGGGTACCAGCCTCCAGCCAGATGTCTTCGAAGCGCTTGCAATAGGGGGAGAGTTCCTCGGTCTCGGCGATGAGGAGCTTGCTACGCGGGTTGTCCCGGTCGAAGCGAATAAGCCCGTGGCTTCCGTCCGCCAGCACCATCGCGTCTCGCAAGGAGGCGAGGGAGTCACCGCTCTGCTGTACTGCCATGCGGTGGTTGAAAGAAGTCATCAAACCCAGAAGACGAGGATGATGGGTGCGCAAGGGGTGGGCGTCCTGGACGACGACCCGGACAGTGCCTCCGCTGGCAAGAATGCGACGTAATGCGTCGATGCGCGTGGAGGCGTCGAGTTGCAGCGCAACGAGATCCGGATCCCAGATGAGAACCTCGCTGGCGCCCACGGCCAGCAAACGATCAAGCGCGCCGCGGTAGTCAGACCAACTGGTGTAAAGTTCCCTCGCCATGGCCTCCAGTGTAGTCGATTGGTAGAATTCGCGCTTTTTCGCGGAGTCCCCATGCCCGTCGCGGCCATCGAATCCCTTGACCACGAAGCCAGGGGCATTGCACGCCAGGAAGGCAAGACGATCTTCGTCGACGGCGCCCTGCCAGGAGAGGTCGTCGAGTACGCCAGTTTTCGCCGCAAGCCCAGCTACGAACTCGCACACCTAATCCGCGTGGTCTCCGCATCGCCTGTCCGGGTTGCACCCCGCTGCCCCCATTTCGGCATCTGTGGGGGCTGCGCGATGCAGCACTTCGATCCGGCCGCCCAGGTGGCGGCCAAGCAGCGGGTGCTCGAAGACAGCCTGTGGCACATCGGGCGGGTGCGGCCTGAGGAGATTCTCCCTCCGATCCAGGGTTACCCCTGGGGGTACCGGCGGCGGGCCCGCCTCGGGGTTAGATGGGTGCCCAAGAAGGGTGGCATGCTCGTTGGATTCCACGAACGTCGCAGCAGCTATATCGCCGACATGCAGTCCTGCGCGGTGTTGCCTCCAGAGGTTTCCGACATGCTCCTGCCTCTGCGCGAGCTGATTGGGGGCCTTTCGATTCGTGAGCGCCTGCCCCAGGTCGAGGTGGCGGCTGGAGAAGTCTGCATCGCACTGGTCCTGCGCATTCTTGAGCCCCTGACTGGCACCGATGAGGATCGCCTGCGGGACTTCGCAGATCGGTACGGTGTCGTCATCTATCTTCAGCCCAAGGGACCGGATACGGCAGTGCGATTTCATCCCCTGCCGGGCCCCAGGCTTTCCTACGCGCTACCCGAATACGGTCTGGAGCTCGAGTTTCGGCCGACGGAATTTACTCAGGTCAATCACGCCGTGAACCGGGTGCTGGTGCGGCGAGCCATCCGCCTTCTGGACCCGCGGCCCGGTGAGCGCATTGCTGATCTTTTTTGTGGTCTGGGGAATTTCACGCTGCCGATGGCCAGTCAGGGTGCAACGGTCGTGGGTATCGAGGGGAGTGCTGCGCTGGTCGCCCGGGGACGCGAAAGCGCCTTGGCCAATGGTCTTGCGCATCGTGTCGAATTTGCCGTGGCCAACCTTTTTGAATGTACAGAGGAGTCCCTTGGCTGCCTTGGGCACCTGGACAAGATGCTCATCGATCCTCCGCGCGAGGGGGCCATCGAGGTGGTCAAGGCCCTGGGAAGCGCAGGGGGACCGAGCCGCATCGTTTACGTTTCATGCAACCCGGCTACGCTCGCACGGGACGCTGCCGTATTGACCGGGGTCAAGGGCTACCGCTTCCGGGCTGCCGGGGCAGTCAACATGTTTCCCCATACAGCCCACGTTGAGTCGATCGCGGTTTTCGAACGGGGCTGACAGGCGTCTCTCCCGGGGAGAAGCCGCAAGCGGCTCCCGCACGAAAAAGGCGGCCATGGCCGCCTTTTTCGCCAAACAGGGCTACGGTCAGTCCCGTTCGCCGCTCAGGGCCATGAGCAGATTGAGCAGGCTGACGAAGATGTTGTAGATGTCGAGATAGATCGCCAGAGTGGCGCTGACATAATTGGTCTCGCCGCCACGAACAATACGATTGACGTCGTAGAGGACGTAGGCGGAGAAGATGGCCACGGCCGCAGCAGAAATGGCCAGGTGGAGCGCAGGCATCTGGAGCCAGATGTTGGCAACGCCAGCCAGTAACACCAGGATCACGCCAGCGAAGAGAAAGTTGCCCATGCCGCTGAAATCTCGCTTGCTGACTGCAGCGATGGACGCCAGGGTGAAGAAAAGAGCGCCGGTGCCACCCGCCGCCAAAGCGATGAGGGAGCCGCCGTTGGAAAATCCGAGGGCCACCTGGAGGATGCGCGACAGCATCAAGCCCATGAAGAAGGTGAAACCAAGCAGCAGCGCAACGCCCCAGCCGCTGTCCTTGGTGCGCTCGATGCCGTACATGAAGGCAAAGGCGATGGCCAGGAAGGCAATGAAGGCGATGAAGGGGCTGCCGGCGAGGAAACTGAACTGCAACTGCACGCCTACCAATGCCCCTAGGATGGTCGGAACCATGCTGAGGCCGAGCAGCATGTAGGTGTTACGCAGGATGCGGTTGTGCTGCAGTTCCAGGGTCTGGGCGGTTTGACCGGGGAGGGGGAAACCGTTTGTCATACTAGTGCTCCTGAGAAGAAAGTGAGTGTGAAGCGACCGTAAGACTACCCATCGGGGGTGAAAGTTGCAACTTGACCAGCGTGACTGACTACTCGCCAACAATCCGGGTTAAACTCGCGGCCGCGCGGGGGTTTCCCCCACGGCCGGAGGTCGCGGAGGTGTGGCAGAGTGGTCGATTGCACTGGTCTTGAAATTTGTTGTAGGTAGTGCGTTGGAGGTGTGGCAGAGTGGTCGATTGCACTGGTCTTGAAAACCAGCAAAGGGAAACCTTTCGTGAGTTCGAATCTCACCGCCTCCGCCAATAAATACAAGCACTTAGCGCAGTTTTGTGGGGTGCAAAGCAAGCGCGAAAAAGCTCTGTGGCTGACCACATGCAGGGCCGAAATCAGCACCAATCAGCGCAGGGAACAAAACCGAGCGGTAAGCAGATAGTAAGCGGCCTGCGCTTTTGATCCAGCGTATTCGCAACAGAGAAAGGCTGCGGGTTTCGGTCGCCCCTATCGGCTAGCTGTCCTAAACTGCGCCCTTCTTGCCCACGAATAGAAGCATAGTATGAAAACAGATACTGACCAATCCATACCAAATCAGGAAAACGTCACCAGACGCACTAAGCGAACACAGTCAGGGATTGCCACGACTGATGTAGTAGTGACCTCCTACGACGGCAGCAATATGGATATTTTCCCGAATATCCTGCACCTCTATGTTCCCAAGGGCAGCCGAATAGCCGATGTTACCTACGGGAAGGGCGTCTTTTGGCGGAACGTCAATGTTGCTGACTATGAGTTTTTCCCGTCGGATCTGAAGACGGGTACGGACGCAAGAAATCTACCTTATGAAGACCTGAGTTTCGACTCCATAGTCTTTGATCCGCCCTATATGGAAGGCCTCTATAGAAGGGAAGAAGGGCATTTGGCTGGTGGCGGTACTCACGCCTCCTTCCGCGACTACTACTCCAACGGGCAAGCAACACCACGAGGCGAGCTTAAGTACCACGATGTTGTGCTCGACATGTACATGACTGTCGCTTGCGAAGCGGATCGCGTACTAAAGCCGGGCGGCACATTCATTGTCAAATGCCAGGACGAGGTGAGCGCCAACCGCCAAAAGCTGACGCATGTTGAACTAATTTACGGTTACGAGCAGCTTGGCTTCTACTGCAAGGACTTGTTTGTGGTCACTAGGCATAACAAGCCCGTTGTGAGTCGGCTAGTCAAGCAAGAGCATGCTAGGAAGAACCATAGCTACTTTCTTGTTTTCATTAAGCCAGCCAAGAAGCTGCCATACAGCAACTTCCGACCGCTTCTACGCAGTTACTCGTCAGCAGGTTCTCCCAGCGAGTCGTCAAGCAATGACGGCAAGTCCGTCGTCCATCCATCCGACAACGGATAGTGAAGTTTTTCAGTGGTGGGGAGAAGGTACTGCTTATCTTCCTCACTGTACTTCTTCGAATCGGTGAGGCGACAGTCCCGATTTCTCTTGTAGGCAAACTCCCATTCGCCTGAGAAAGGGAAAAGAGGCACGGCGAGAATGTCGTAGTCGCCAATAGCGTAGTTGGTTGTTTCAACCTTGTGCCCATTGGGCAGGGTGATCGCTCTCCGATCACTGGCATCATTCTGGACATCGGCCACCAGTACCTCATCTTCGGGAAGCCATGCGATGCTGTTCGTCTGTACGGACTTCAGTTGAATTGAGTATTTGCGACCGTTGTACCTGAAGTCTCGATCGCTCTTATTCACAGAGCGGTCATGGTCATCATGCTTCTGAACATGGCTGATATCAGGATTCTCGTTCAGCACATGCTTTTCAAACATTTCCTCGGCAATGTAGCCGAGGATCATTCCTCGCAGTGAGGGTGCTCGCTTGATAGCCGACACAAGCTCTTCTGGAGGGATAGCGTCGATAATCGTAGTGACTCGTCCCTTAGCTTCAGTCGCCAAGGCGTGATCTTTATCTTTCTTGCTTCGCTTTGCCACGATAGCCTCTCATCCAAATAGAATGAGAATATCATGACGCTACATGCCGAAGAAGCTCAACTACGCATACGATCTGCTTACGCGCTGCATATGCCGACGGCTCTTGTTGCGTGACAGCAGTCGGTTAGCGGGCAAGCCCGAATAACTCCGTGTTTGCTGTTCCTTGCAGGTTGGCATACGGGCGACTACAGACCGCGCAGCACTCGCGCCAATACCAGTACGGCACCCTAACGGTGATCGTGGCCTGTGCCGGCCTACTGCCCGGCTGCTGCTGTCCAAAACAATCCCGCCAGAGCCGGTAAGGCTGGGCGGGACTGTGCCGTGTCAGGCTTCTGAGGAATCGCCAGCGGCTGGTTCCGTTTGATTAACGTCCAACGGTTTCCTATGGGACGGCCTCACTGTCTGACAGAAGGTTACTCAGGGACAACCAATTCTCTCAGCGAAAGCGGCTTCGATCTGTTCCAGCGTGGGCAGGGTCACGACATGCACTGCTCGCCGCGTGCTCAAGCCATGCAGGTCGCTCAATGCGATAAGCGCCTGCACGCGGGACTCGGCGTCCTTGTTCCTCGCCGGGTCTGCCATCTGATACAGGCAGGCACTGATCCAGTCGCGCATGTGTTCCTTGCGCTGCGTTTCGGTCGGTTCGATGCCTGCGAAAATCGTGGCGTAGTGAAATTCGCGTCCCCGCCAAGCACCGTGCCGAATGATTGAGCGGTTCTCAGCGAGACGCGCCAGCACCCGCTGCCATACGTCGGCGGGCGATTCGAATGGGTGAGCGATAACCACATCCTCCCGCCCCTCGAAGATGATCGTATAGCGTACGGCTGGCGTGCCATCGTCGAATAGGACATGGGCACGGGCGTTGTGGTCGGTGTGCTTTGTGAGCATTGTTCGTTTTCCTTATGGGGCGGGCAGTGCGGGCGGGACACGCCAAGAATCCACCGTGTCGATCAAGAGGTACTTCACGCCCAGCTTGCGGAACACCTCTTTCACGGTAGCCATCTCGTCCGGGGTCAGTTCTTCCGGGCACTCGCTGCGCTCGCCCCATCTCGTATTGAGGTTCTTTCTCGCTGCTGGTGTCGCGTCCGGGTCTTCCGCCTTGCGCATCAGATAGTCCAGAAGCTCTACCTCGTTCATGTCCAGCCTGCTCAGGTCGTAAGGCTTTTTCTCGTCGGTGCTGACGTTGAGATCCGCCTGCATCCTGCTCGGCGCATCAAGGCCGAGGAGTTTGGCGCGTCGTTCCATGACTTTGACTGCCGTGTGGATGGCAGCAAGTTTTGGCGCTTTGTCCTCCAGTACCCGCGTCAGCACGTCGCCGGTTTCGGGGTTGCGAATTGGCTCGCCTTGGTTGGTGAGCATGGGGGCGCTGACCACTCGGCCAGCACTGACAAGCGGGTGAAATGCCTTCACGGTCTGCATCGCCTCGGACAGCAGAACGTCACAGCGTCCTAGCTCAAGGGTCAGCAGTTCTTCGGCGGGTTCTTTCGTTACAGATGTGAGCGCCCGGCTGATAACACGATGCACCGTGTCTGCGCCGACGTTCATGTGAGCGCCAATCTGTTCGAGGGTTTTTCCCTCCAAGCGAAGGGAAAGCATCTCAGCGCGTCGTTCTGCTTCGCGGATGCTCTTGGCGCTGGTGATGGCCTTCGGGCCTTTGCCTGTCTTAATCATTCGGTACTCCGATTGACAGGCACTTATACGGGAGCGTTGCGCCGCCGCAGGTTACGCCGTTCTGTTCAGTTACATGAAAACGCTGATGCGGGAAAACTCACGAGCGAGGCCAGCGATACGTGCTTTGGAGTTGCCCAGCGACTCAACAACACGATGCACCTGATCGGTGTTGTCCAGCGACGAGAAGCCCTCCACAGTTGCCCCCGCTTGCTTCGCTAGGAATTGCGACTCACGCCAGTTGTTGTGATCCACCGCCAGGGCATCAACTGCGGCAGCAAGAGCAGCGGCAAGGGGTTCTAGCGCGTTGAACTTCTCCACCGACTGCGCCAGCAGCGCGTCGGCGTTCTTCTTGAGGCGGGCGGCATGGGTAGCACGCTCCACTTCGGCAGCGTCGTTGATCTGGCTGACCAGGGCGTTGCGCTGAACTTCCAGCCGTTGCAGAACACGCGCCGCCTTTTCCATTTCCGCTTCCAGCTTGTCGGCGATCTTGTCGTCGCCCTTGGCAGCGGCGGTCGTCCAGTCGGCCTTCCGCACGGCTTGGGCAGTGGTTGCCTCGTCAAGCTGCTGGAGGACAGCTTGCAGGGCGTCGTTCAGTTTCGCGGTATCAGGGGATTGCATGATCGTTCCTTGTGGTTGGTGAATCGGGTTACTTCTGCCGATGCTGGTTATTGGCATCCAGCATGGCGTTGATGCGGGCTTTGTGAGCCACACCAGCGGGGCCGCCGTTCGCCTGCACTTCGCGGGCGTCCAGATGGTCGTTGATGAGCTTGGTCTTGAACTGTGCAAGCTCGGCGGTTTCGCTGGCGGTCAGGCCGGTCGGTTTCTGCTTGGATTGGTCTTCACGATACTGATTGGTCTTCACGGTCGATGCTCCTTGGTTGAGAAGGTGGGTTAATGCGTCTTGGCGGGTACATCCCGCCCCAAGACTCTGTCTGACCTGCTCCACGGCTTGGAGAAGGTCTTTGTTCAGGGTGAATTCGACGCGAGCGCCGCCCTCGTCTTTCAGTCGGTCGCGGAATGCTTGCTGGTTCCGGGCGTTTTCGGTTGGCAAAGCGGCCTCTTCTCGGCTGGTGTGTTGTGATGAAGGTAGCATATGGCAAATTACCGGTAAGCACTGCATCTAGTGCTTGATTCCATCAAAGTCACTACAGGTAGTGTTCTGCGTCGTCTTTTTGACGTGCTTGAACAGGAGCCGATTTCTGCGGGTTGCGTGCAATAGGCTTACGCGCTGCTGCCCCTCGGTGAAGAAGCGGAACTGTTCCAATCGCTTACGGGCACTGTCCGTCAAATAGTGTATTTGCCGTTCCTTGGCTGCATGACAAATCGGTTGCCGGTTCTCGGAGACGCATCCTGTAATTGCTGCGTCATCAACGAACAGGAGAACGACATGAAGCAATCGACAACGACCTACACCAAGCGAGTGAATGCACGCCGCGCTGGTGTTGCTGCCGGTATCCCGAGCGAACGGGTTGCCATTACGGTTCATAAGAACGGCGACGAGGTGCGCTTCGGCTGGAAGGAGAGCGCGACACCTGTGAAGCCGGAGAAGGTGACCACATCCAGCAAGCCGCCCAAGGTCGAGCAGGAGGAACGCAACGGGGTGAAGCGTCCAAAGGCTGGCGGGGTCTGCGCTGACGTTTGGGCATGGCTGGATGCCCACCCCGACGCCACGCTCAAGGACGCCAAAGCCCAAGGCGAGAAGCGCGGCTGGAACCCGAACAACGTCAGTTGCGAGTTCTACGCCCGCCGGAAGTTCTACGGCATCAGCAGGCAGACCGAAGCGAAGTGACGTACATGACACATCAATACAACACCCCGCCTCGTGCGGGGTTTTTTGTGACCTGCTGCCGCTGGCCGGTACGGGGTGCCACCCTTGCATTGACCACACCATGAGCGCGGCCTGTGCGTCGATTGGGTGTTGGCTCCCTATGGTTTGCAGGCCGACCGCTGACCCCTTGCAAGGTGTAGCGGCTGTAGCCGGTGTAGCTGTAGCAGCTTGCTCAGTGCAGGTACAAAGTAAAGAAGATTTAAGACTTTCAGAATCCCCCGTACAGTTTTCGCTACTCCTGCTACAGCTACAGCCGCTACACCGGCTACACCTAGCGCCGGTACTCATTCGCCACCTCGGGGTTCAAGCAATAGAACTTCTTCTGGCCTTGGGTGATGAGCTTCGCCCGGTTATGGTCTTCCAGCACTGCAAAGGCTTCGGCACCAGCCGCACCCCGTAGCTCGCTCGGTGCGAACTGCTTGACCTCGCGGGTCGGCACCAGCGTCATGCCCGAATACAGCTTCATCACCAGCCATTCCTCAAGCCGTTCCGCTTTCCGCAGGCTATCGGGAACCGCCAACTGACGGCAGAAGCGCAGCGCCTCATGCAAGTACCAGCGCATCAACTTCGTACCGGCTTCCATGCTTTCCTTACCGATAGAAGAAATGCTGTGCGTGTGGTCACAGAATGCGTGCAGGCAGGCCGCGAGGCGTGCCGCATTGTCGGCTGCTTTGCTGGCTACGTCCTGAACGTCGTAATACTCGCGCCCCCTGCCTAGTTCTTCCTCCACGACATCATGGAACTGAATCCAGATTTCCTTCGCCTCGGGCGATAGCGGGAGGTAGGTGGTTTCCAGCCTGCCCTCTGCATCTACCTGCGCCCGAATGTCGAGCAGTTGCTTGGCGCGTGCATTGAAAGCTGACAGGGCAGGCTCGCCGGGTGTCTGCTCACGATAGAACCGCGTGCCTTGGGTCGAATCGGGGTGTGCTACCAAGAAACGGGCGAGGAACCCGATACCCCGCGCCAATGCGCCTTGTCTGCTGAGGAACGATTGGAGTGTATCGGGCTGCACCATCAGGCCCATCGTTACCCGCATCCCTTCAACGTTGATGCTCTGCGTAGAGGTGCGGTCGCGTCGGAGGTGCCCGCCATCCCAACACACGTTCAGGCCTGCCATATTCCGCATGACCGATTCAGGGTTCATGCCGTGGGCACCGAAGATAATCCCCGCCTCGTTGCTCAACACAGCAGCCACAGGCCAGCGGGTCAGCGCAACGCCCAACGCCTCGGGCGTGTCATCCATCCGGAGAATGGTCGGGATGCGCGGCTCAAGCGGCCTATCTAATTCAAGCTGCTTGAGCTGTTCCGCAACGTACTTATCGGGCATCCCGCCTTTTGCGCTTTGCTTGATGGCTTGCTTGTAGCCTTCCTCGGTGCATTGCCATTCGGTTGAAGCAGCGCGATATGCAGCCAGCGCCGGTTTCGCGGCTTCCGCTTGCTGCGCTTCCCATTCGTGAATGGCTCGCGTGAAATACTTGTCGGCGCTGCTCTTGCGCTCGCCACTGACCGCAAGGGTGAGGAAGAACAGAGACGCGGGACCGCGCAGACTTGCGCCGCGTTCAACGCTCACAAGCCCCTGCACCGTTGCCGAGACTGCCGAGAGGGCAGACGCCGCAATCAGTGCGGTCGGCGCCTGGATGAATTGCTCAACCTCGGCGATTGCATCGCGGATGAGAGGCGGCAACACTTCCAGCGGGTACGGTAGCGCCTCAATCTCTGCACGCAACGGCACCGGCTTTTCCCAGACAGGTTCGGCGGGCTGCTCGCTACCGCCAAAGAAACCGGCGAATCGGTCTTTGTGCTTCAGTTTTTCCCCGGCTGCGGGCTGCACAGCGTCGGCAGGGGCGACGATCGGCACTGCGCCGCCGTACTGGTATTGACCACACTGCGCGGCCTGCTGTGTCGCCAGCAAATTGTCAAAGCCCTGCGGGGTGAGGTTTCCTACACTAGCCCCTAGTCCATTCAGGGGACGGTTCTCTTTCAGCGGCAGGGTGTTGCGACCCTCGCCGCTGTTTTCTTGAATGCGGTTCATGGTTTTGTCCTGATTCCTTACGCTGGGCTATTGCGTGCCGTACCGGCTCGCCCAAGTCCTGCGGCTGCATTGGGTTTGATCGTTCAAGGCCAACGTTTTAGATGTACGCTGGTCTTTAAGCGGTCGCGTGGGCCATGCTGCGATTGGGCAGCGGGTATTGACTCGTATTCGTGCAGGTGCGCTCTGCCAGCCACGCCTCAAGGACGGATTCGCGGTAGCGAATGGGCGAGCGCAAGGAATGCGGATTGATCTTGATGAACTCGGGGCCGGTGCCATAGGTGCGCCAGCGTTCGAGGGTGTTGGGTTTCACGCCGATACGTTCAGCGGCTTCGGCAGTCGTAAGCAGCTTGGATGCTGTGGTCATTTGGTGGCTCCAGAACTAGCTCGTCTGGATGCGCTGCCGAAGACGTATTACGGCGTGCCGGTTTTCAACCGGCCCAAGGGTGTTGCACCCTTGAGGCTGTCGGGTGCAGCGCGGAGACTTGTGAGTAACTGCGCTGCACTTGCAACAACTTTACTGGCCTAAGTTTGATGGTGCAATTTGACGCACGTTACTTTCATCAAACCTTTCCGGCCGCACGTTTCCGTGGCTTCTTGGCTGGTGCGCTGGATTCGGGCGCTGCCCAAGGAGGCACCGTCTCAAGCGCTCGCATGGTCGGGTTCTCCGCATCAAAAAGTTCTTTCAGGAGGAACCACAGGTGGTTCTCGACAATAGCTTTCACGATGTCAGGTGATAGCATGTCGTTGGCGTCCCTGAATTGGTGCAGTGAGTCGAGCGATAATTCAAATACCTCATCCACTTGCTCAAGGGTCAGAAAGCGTATCTTCTCAAAGTGGCTGGTTGCCATGATGGACTCCGTATGGGTGCCCACCCCGCCGACGCAAACAAAAAGGCCGGCAGACGGTGGAACGTCAATGCCGGCCTGCTGGTGCAGACTATTCAGGACGTGCAATCCGCACGTCAGGCGATCTGGTGAGCCAAACTTTATCCCTCTGTCTGCGCGACCGCAAATCGGGCGAATTAGCTATCTCGTTAGTAGGGTTATTCCACCAGCTCCGCCTCGGGCTGCTCTGCCTCAGCTTGCGCCTTAACGGCCACAGCCTGCGCCTCGATCCAGTCGGCTATGCGCTGCGCTTCCGGGAGCAGGTATTGAAGCTGCTGCGTTTCGAGGTAATGGCGCTCCGTCACGGTCTTGGGTACATGGTTCGTCAGCAATTCCACCTTGAACAAATCAATGCCGCAGTTGGCGATGCCAATCGTGGTCATCGTTCGCCGAAGGTCATGCGGCGACAGGTGGAGGCCTGCAACCTCGCTGACCTTGTTCATGGTGTCGCGGGGGTCGCGGATATGGCCTGCCTTGCCCCAGCTTGCGAACACGAACGGGCTACCCTTGACCCGCTGGCGGGTCTTGAGCAGTTCCACCGCTTGCGACGACAGCGGCAACCAGACAGGATTCCGGTTCTTCGGGTCGGGTATATGCCACCATGCTTCGTCCAGATTCACCCTGTCCCATGTCAGCGCGGACGCTTCCCCGATTCTCGCCCCTGTGAGTAAGAGGAAGCTGACAAGGTCAATGCTTGCCAGCGTGTCGCGGTTGTAGGCGACTTCGCGCCACTGCTGGAGGGCTGACCACACGGCACCGACGCGGGAATCAGGTATGCGGGTCGTCCTCGCCTTGATCGGTGCCCATTTCTTGTGAAGTACCTCAACGGGGTTGTCCTTGATGATCGCCGTACCGTCCGGCCTGCGGTATTCCCGAATCGCGTAGTTGAACAGGGCGCGAAGCACGCTGAACCCCTGATTGGCTTGAGCTGGTGCGGGTCCGTCGCCTCGCAGACCGTGATTCTTAATCTCGTTGAACCGCTTTGTGACCACCTCGCGGGTGATGCTCGTCATGGGCTTCTTGAGCCATGCCTCGAAGGTTGTGGTCACATGGCGCTCGATCTCGCCCTTGCTGCTTTCCTTGAGCGGGCGGTCGCGCTTGTAGGCGTCTGCTACGTCGCGCAGCGTTACCGCCTCGGCTGCACGCTCCTTGGCAACGGTGCGGGGGTCAATGCCCTGCCTCATGCTCCGCAGGTGTTCGCGTGCTACCTCGCGGGCTTGGTCGGCGGTGAAGACCCCATGCGCCCCGATGGTGATGCGGGCTTCCTTACCATTGACGCGCCCTTGCACGATGTAGGTACGTTTCCCGTCCTTCGTGACGCGCAAACCGAACCCTCGGTCTTGCTCGTCCCAATGCAGGTCGTACCCGCTCGCCGGGGGTGTGATTTTGTCGATGTAGGTCTTCGTGAGCTTTGCCATTTTTTCCTTCTCCTAGACGTTCGGTAAGCAGACCGTAAGCAGTCCAGGTAAAGCTATGACAAGCTACACAAAATGTAAATCCGGCGCAACTCACTGATTTCATGGAACTCGTAAAACTTACGCAAGAGGCGCACAGTGGCGTAAAATCAGCCTACGAGTTACTTGAAAACCAGCAAGGGGCAACCCTTCGTGAGTTCGAATCTCACCGCCTCCGCCATCGTGCGTACGGGTTTGTGTTCTTCTGGGGCTACAGTGATCGGCGCCGCTGATCTGGCGGCCAGAATTGACCGTGTTGCCGCGCTCGTGGCTTCAGCGCGACGGCTGTTGTTCATTACCGGCGCAGGCATTTCCGCAGATTCCGGTCTCCCGACTTACAGGGGAATTGGCGGTTTGTACGATCGGGAACTCACCGACGAGGGCCTGCGCATCGAAGAGGCTCTCTCAGGTGAGGTGTTCGCGGCTTTCCCCGAGGTCACCTGGAAGTATCTCGCCCAGATCGAAGAGGCCTGCCGTGGGGTGGCGCCCAACGCCGCGCACAGGGCGATGGCCCGCATTGAACGCGAACGGCCCGGCAGTCTCGTCCTGACCCAGAATATCGACGGCCTCCACCGCCGCGCAGGGAGTTTCAATCTGATCGAGATCCACGGCAATCTCCAGAATCTCGCTTGTACCTCATGTCACTTCCGTACTTATTGCCCCACGCTGGAGGGCTGGGAAATTCCCCCGCACTGTCCCGAGTGCGACGCTGTATTGCGGCCGGCAGTGGTTCTGTTTGGCGAGGCCCTTCCCTCCGGGGCCATGGATCGTTTTCTGGACGCTTTTGAGGCCGGATTCGACGCTGTATTCTCGATCGGTACTTCGAGTGCCTTTCAGTATATTGCCCAACCGGTTCTGTGGGCGGCCCGACGCGGGATTCCTACGGTCGAGATCAATCCCGGCGAGACGGTCCTGAGCGGTATCGTCGATACGCGCCTTCCGCTGGGTGCCGCTGCGGCCATGACTGCGCTGATTGAATCTTTGGAGTGGTAGGGGCGCGGCGGGGGCGATCCGTAAGTCTGCTGGATTTCAGGCCCCGGCAGCTGAAGTTCTGGGCTATACCTCCAGAAAGTCGCGTACCTCGGCCGCCCGGGCCATAGTATCCCGGTAACCCAGGTCCATCAGGGCCTCGGTGTATGGCTGCTCGAAAAGCAAGTAGCTGGTGAGGGCGCCGCCGCGCCGATTCATGGCGCCGATTCCTCGCAACAATATCTTTACGGGTCGGGGAAGGGCATCGGCGTGGTTGGCGGCGATCAGGTCGAGGCGCTCCGAGGGGGCGATAATCAGCGTGCGAATCTTGCGCAGTGGAACTTCGGCTTGGGCGAGCACATCCGGGGAGAGGGAAGCGACGGTTTCGTTGATGCGTTGCAGGCGCTCGATATCCACGGCGAGGCTGTCCAGGAAGATGCTGGCGAGGGCGTGGCCAGCGATCTGGGCCAGGGAAGGATGGCGGGCGCTGCTGTTGCGTTCCTTCGGCTCGTTCAGTCGTCCGGCGCCGATGACGAAAATGCGTTCTGCGCCGAGGTGGATGGCGGGTGAGATGGGAGCCAGCTGGCGCATCGACCCGTCACCGAAAAATTCGCGGTTGATGTGGGTGGCGGGGAAGATGAAGGGTATTGCGCTGGAGGCCAACAGGTGGTTGACGTTGATCTTGCAGCGGATGCCCACGCGCTGCACCCGGCGCCAAGGCTCAGCAGTGGGGTGGCCCTGGAAGAAGGTGATGCTTTCGCCGGATTCGTAGCCCGACGCCGTGATGGACAGGGCGTGGAGGGCGCCGGAGCGGATAGCATGGTCGACGCCGCGAAAATCGAGGTAACGGTTGAGCAGATCCCGCAGGGGCGTATTGTCGAGGAGGGAACGGGGACGGCTACGAATCGCCCAGCCCGCGACCAGCATGGAGAGCCAGTGGGCGCCGGAGCGCACGATGCCTGCGGTGTCCGCGCGATAGATGTGGCCCGCGTGCATGCTGCGCCAGACGTGGGCCACCATTTCGACAGCCTTGCCGAAGTTATCTGCCAGACAGGCGACGCTCGCTGCATTGATGGCCCCCGCCGAGGTTCCGCACAGGATGGGGAAAGGATTTTGGCGCGGGTTTGGGAGCAATTCAGCAACGGCCATCAGCACGCCGACCTGATAGGCGGCGCGTGCGCCGCCGCCGGTGAGGATAAGCGCGGTGCGGGGGCGGGAGTTCATGCGCTGGTGCCTTGATGTGGGGGGCTCTGGCCAATGATAATGACATGTTCAATGACATCGTCGCCTGCGGATGTGAATAACATACCCATCGATTTTCCCCGAGGCGCTTCTATGCGCCTTTCCTGAACATTCGCGAGTATAGGAGAGCGACGCATCGCCCTCAATCGCGGTATCGGCCGGAACGGGCGGTCAGGGCCGAAAGGCGTCGGCCCAGCAGTTTGGCGTTTCGTAGAGCCGTATGCGCTCGAGACGCAGATGATTGCCGTAAGTGTCGCGGTAGACAGGATCGAGAATGATGAAGGCGAGGCGGGCGAGATTCTCGGCAGTCGGGACACGATCTAGGACGACCGTCTTGTGGTCGGGGATACTGGACAAGAAAGCCACCACGGCGGAGTCGCCAGCATAGGCAAGAAAGGCGTGGTCCCAGAGATCGACCACATGACGCCGGGCCAAATCCTTCACTTGCGAGAAATCCATCACCATGCCATTGGCAGCATCCCCCTCTCTTTCGATGATCTCGCCTGCCAGGCTGATCTCGAGTGCATAGCGATGGCCATGCAGGTGCCGGCACTGGCTGCGGTGGTCGGGAATGCGATGGCCGGCGTCAAATTCCAGGCGGCGGGTGATGAGCATTGGGCGGCAGGGTTTGAGGGTGGCGGGATTATACAATGGCACCATGCTTACTCTCTCCGACCATCGCCGCGACTATGCGGGACTCACCTACGTCTATCCCGTCGTTTCCCGCCGGGCAGGGGGGCTTTCGCTGGGAATCAACCTCAATGTCAATAACGCCTGCAATTGGGCCTGTGTCTATTGTCAAGTGGAGGGCTTGACCCGTGGCGGACCCCCCCCAGTGGATCTGGTCCTTCTGGAGAATGAACTGAAATGCTTTCTGGAGAGGCTGGCCCATGGCGATTTTTTCCAGCGCGAGGTTCCGCCGCATTACCGCCGACTGGTAGATGTTGCATTTTCGGGTAATGGCGAGCCTAGCTCTGCGGCGGAATTTCCTGCTGCGGTAGCTCTGGTGCGGCGGCTGCTCGAGGTGCGGGGGTTGACGCCGGGTGTCCGGATCCGACTCATCACCAACGGCAGCCTGCTACATCGTCCGGCTGTTCAGGCGGGGATTCGCGCCCTGGGCGAGGGTGAGGGAGAGGTGTGGTTCAAGGTCGATCGCCTGGGGGCGGACGCGACCCTCGCGGTCAATGGCGTGCGCCTGGACCCGGGCAAGGCGCTGCGCAATCTGCGCCGCTGCGCGGCACTTGCGCCCACCTGGATCCAGACCTGCTGGTTTGCGTTGGACGGTGCTGCGCCAGACAGTGCGGCCCGGGATGCTTACTGTGAATTCGTAGGGCAAGTTGCCGGCCGCATTCGTGGCATCCACCTCTACGGTCTGGCGCGCCCCTCGCAGCAAGCCGCTGCACCTCGACTCGGTGTCCTCGCCGAGAGCGAACTCTGCGAATTTGCCCGGTACATAAAAAAGAAAACGGGCGTCCGGACTGTAGTCAGTCCGTGACGCCCGCAAGTGTGGGTTGACCTGCGGTCAGGCAGCCTTCTTGGCCTTGGACCGGGCAGATTTCTTGAGCGATTTGAACAGTTCCGACTCGTTGGCACGCAGGTACTCGATGACTTCCCAGTCTTCCCGCTTGATGGCCTTGATGTCGATCTGCTCGACATGGACGAGGCGCAGCAACTCGCGCACCGGCTTGGGCATGTTGCGGCCGCTTTCGTAACGGGAGCCGCCGCTCTGGGTCACGCCAATGGTGGACCAGAATTGCTGTTGATTGAGGCCGAGCTTGCGACGGATTTCGCGGGGCTCGATTTTCTCGATGGTCTTGGTTGTGCTCATGATGAAATCTCCATACGCCGACGTTGTAGGGTTAGCCCGATATACTTTTTGTGTATGACCAAGGTCATAGGACGAATTGTATAGAGACTTTTGCGGTTTGCAAGTGGCATCGTGAAATTTTTATTGGGTTTTTCGTTCGGGCAAGTCCTTCATCGCATTAAGGAAAGCTGGGGATCGGGTGGCGTTGGGCCAGGCGGTGAGGTTTCTTTGCCAAACGCCCGGTATGCTCTAACATCGCCGGAAACATCCGTGGGAGAGAGCCATGCAGGTCCGGGAAATCATGCGCATCAAGGGAGCCACCCTGTATACGACGACGCCGCAACAGGCGCTGGGTGTGGCGGTTGAAACCATGGCCGAGTTCGATGTCGGCTCCCTGGTTGTCATGGAGGGAGGGCGCATGGCGGGCATGCTCACGTTCCGCGAGGTTCTCAAGGCGTTCAATGACCATGGTGGCCAACTTGCCGGGGTCACCGTCGGTGAGGTCATGGTTCCCGACCCGGTGACAGCGCCACCATCCATGGAAGCCAACGATCTGCGCCGTCTGATGATCGACAAGCATTCTCGCTATCTGCCCATCATGGATGGCGAAACGCTGCTGGGCGTGATTTCGTTCCTGGATGTCGCCAAGGCGGTCCTCGAAGAACAGAACTTCGAGAACAAGATGCTCAAGAATTACATTAAGAACTGGCCCGGCGATTCCGGGAATTGAACGGCACCGCCCGCGCGAAGGCGCGTCGGGTTTGTGGGGGATTGGGCTCGGGTCAGCGGCCGTTCCATGTAAAACGTTTCGTGCGCTGCCATCGTAGGTCTTGTTGGGTGCGCGGGTTGCCGCTGGCGCGTGCGTCGGGTTTCGGCGATGGCGCCTTCCTTGCGGGGGCGGGAGGAGGGAGGGAGGGCCTGCGGGCGACCATGGTAGACTCTCGCTCCATTCTAACCACTTGGCACTACGATGTCCGGCAATACCTTCGGTACCCTGTTCAGCGTTACTTCCTTCGGCGAATCCCACGGGCCCGGCATCGGTTGTGTGGTGGATGGTTGTCCTCCGGGGCTCGCGCTCTGCGAGGCTGACATCCAGGCTGAACTCGACCGTCGCAGGCCCGGAACCTCGCGCCATGTGACGCAGCGGCGGGAACCGGATACGGTGGAAATCCTTTCCGGGGTCTTCGAAGGCAAGACGACCGGTACCCCAATCGGCCTCTTGATACGCAATCAGGATCAGCGCAGCAGGGACTACGGAAACATCGCCGAGACCTTTCGCCCTGGGCACGCGGACTATACGTACACCCAAAAATATGGTTTCCGTGATTACCGCGGCGGGGGGCGTTCCTCGGCGCGGGAAACCGCCGTACGAGTGGCTGCCGGCGCCATCGCCCGCAAATGGTTACGGGAACGCCACGGCGTCGCAATTCGCGGCTGGATGAGTGCCCTCGGTCCCCTCGCCATTCCTTTTGTCAGCGAAGCTGATATCGACACAAACGCTTTTTTCGCCCCCAATGCGGGCCTAGTGCCCCAGTTGGAAAGCTATATGGATGGTCTGCGCCGTGATCTCGATTCGGTGGGGGCCCGCATTACCGTTGTCGCCCGTGGCGTCCCGCCCGGCTGGGGAGAGCCGGTCTATGACCGCCTCGACGCCGATCTTGCCTATGCGATGATGGGCATCAATGCCGTCAAGGGTGTTGAAATCGGTGCGGGTTTTGCGAGCGTTGCCCAGCGGGGAAGTGAGCACGGCGACGAAATGCGCCCCGAGGGATTTTTGTCCAACAACGCAGGGGGCATCCTCGGTGGCATTTCCACCGGTCAGGACATCGTGGTCAGCATAGCCATCAAGCCCACATCGTCCATCGCCCAGCCACGACGCTCGGTGAATGTGCGTGGCGAGCCCGTCGAGGTCGCAACGGAGGGGCGGCATGACCCGTGCGTCGGTATCCGCGCCACGCCAATAGCCGAGGCGATGCTCGCCCTGGTCCTCATGGACCACGCCCTGCGCCAGCGCGCCCAGTGTGGGGATGTGGTATGCACCACGCCCCGCATTCCAGGGAAAATCGGCTAAGATTTCCGCTTTTTTCGCCGTTTTGGCACCAGCAGGACCAGAGGGGACCCAAATGCAAGTCGATCACCACGAACTCCACAACGAATTTCCTGAAATGCGCGACGCCATCGATGTCCTCAAGGCGTCGAACGCCCAGTTCGCGCGGCTCCTGGCCAGTTATCACCGCCTGACCGGTAAGGTGGAGGATTTGGAAGAGCACGACATGCCAGTTTCCGATTTCACCCTCGAGGACATGAAGAAGCAGCGCGTCAAGTTGAAGGACGAGCTCTATCACTTGCTGCTGGCCTTCCGTATCGGCCAGAAGCACCCGGCCTGAGTGCGCGCCCGGGTAGAATCCCGGGGATGCACGTCCTGCCCTACTGGCGCCTTTCGGGCTACTACTTCTTTTATTTCGCCTTCATTGGCGCCTTCTCGCCCTACTTCGGGCTTTATCTCCAGTCGCTCCGCTTTTCTGCCTGGGACATCGGCCTTCTGATGTCCCAGATGCAGCTCATGCGTGTCTTCGGCCCCAACCTTTGGGGGTGGTTGGCGGACCGCAAGGGCCATCGCTTGACCATTGTGCGTCTCGCTTCGCTCCTCGCTCTCGTGGGGTTTACCGCCTTTTTCTGGTTAGACCGCCTGGCCCCCATGCTGGCCGCCATGGCGGTGCTCGCTTTCTTCTGGAGTGCCGCCCTGCCCCTGGTGGAGGCGCTGACCTTCGATCACCTGCGGGAGGAGGGCGCCCGCTACAGCCGCGTCCGTCTTTGGGGATCGGTTGGATTCATCGTGGCTGTTCTGGGGGCCGGCGCACTTCTGGATTACGTGCCGGTGGCGGGGATCGTCTGGATCTGTTGGGCAATTCTGGCAGGCATCCTGCTGCTTGCCCTGGTATTGCCGGAGGCACCACCCGTTCGCGTCGCTGGCGAGGCGCCGGGTTTACGGGAAATTCTGCGGGAAGGGCGGGTGCGCGCCCTTCTTACGGCCTGCGTCGCCATGTCTGCGGCCCACGGTGCCCTTTATGTCTTCTACTCCATCCACCTTGCAGGCCACGGTTACAGCACGACTGCGGTGGGCATCCTCTGGTCAGTGGGGGTGCTGGCCGAAATTGGCATGTTCATTCTGATGCCTCGCCTCCTGGAGCGATACTCGCTCGAGGGGCTGCTTGCCTTCAGCTTCGCCGTGGCGGTAGTCCGTTTTCTGCTTATCGGCTGGGCCGTGGACACCCTCCTGCTCGCTATCCTGGCGCAGACCCTGCATGGGGTGACCTTCGGAGTCTTTCACGCCGCTGCGATCGCCGCCGTTAACCGCTGGTTTCCCGGGCGGGCTCAGGGCAGGGGTCAGGCGCTCTACTCCAGCCTTTCCTTTGGGGCCGGCGGACTCCTCGGGGGACTCCTGAGCGGTTGGGTCTGGGACGGGTTGGGTGCTGGCTGGACCTATACGCTCAGTTCAGCATTTGCGCTGGCCGGACTGGTGCTGATGCTCGCCTGCGGCCCGGCGCAGCGCCACGCGCGGTGAGATTCGGGCCTTCGACGGGCGCTGAAGCTATGGGATAATCCGCCGCTTTACGGCTCTTTTTCGCCACCATGCCGAAGACGCTCTACGACAAGCTCTGGGAAAGTCATGTTGTCCGCCAGGAGGACGACGGGACAGCCCTCCTGTACATCGATCGCCACTTGGTACACGAAGTCACCAGCCCCCAGGCCTTCGAAGGCTTGAAACTCGCGGGCCGCAAACCCTGGCGGATTTCATCGATCGTTGCCACCGCCGATCACAACACGCCGACGGATCACTGGGATGAAGGCATCAAGGATCCTGTTTCCCGGCTTCAGGTCGAAACCCTGGATGCCAACATCCGCGAAGTCGGCGCCCTGGCTTATTTCCCCTTCAAGGATCCCAAGCAAGGCATCGTCCATGTGGTGGGTCCCGAGAACGGTGCCACCCTACCGGGTATGACCGTGGTGTGCGGCGATTCGCATACCTCCACCCATGGCGCGTTTGCGTGTCTTGCCCACGGGATAGGCACTTCCGAGGTGGAGCACGTACTGGCCACCCAGTGTCTGGTGCAGAAAAAGTCGAAGACCATGCTGGTGGCCGTCGAAGGTCGCCTGGGCAAAGGCGTGACGGGCAAGGACATCGCCCTGGCAGTGATCGGTACCATCGGCACCGCCGGCGGCACCGGCTACGCCATCGAATTCGCCGGCAGTGCCATTCGTGGCCTGTCCATGGAGGGGCGCATGACCCTGTGCAATATGGCCATCGAGGCCGGTGCCCGCATGGGATTCGTCGCGGTGGACGACACCACGATCCATTACCTCCTGGATCGGCCGTTCTCTCCCCGGGGCGACGCCTGGGAGAAGGCGGTGGCCTACTGGCGGACCCTCAAGTCCGACGAGGGTGCCCGCTTCGACACCGTGGTCAGCCTGCGGGCCGAGGACATCCAGCCCCAGGTCACGTGGGGCACCTCCCCCGAGATGGTAGTCGCCATCGATGCCGTAGTCCCCGATCCCTCCAAGCAGGTGGACCCGGTGAAACGGGAAGGCATGGAACGTGCCCTGCAATACATGGGGCTGACGCCCAATACACCGATCAAGGCCATCGCCATCGACAAGATCTTCATTGGCTCCTGCACCAATTCCCGCATCGAGGACTTGCGCGAGGCTGCGGCCGTGCTCAAGGGGCGCCACATTGCAGCCAACGTCAAGCTGGCCCTGGCTGTGCCGGGTTCAGGCCTGGTCAAGCGCCAGGCCGAGGCTGAAGGTCTGGATAAGGTTTTCGTCGCTGCCGGCTTCGAGTGGCGGGAACCGGGCTGTTCCATGTGCCTGGCCATGAACGCCGACCGCCTGGAGCCCGGTGAGCGCTGTGCCTCCACCTCCAATCGCAATTTTGAGGGTCGCCAGGGCCCGGGCGGCCGGACCCATCTGGTCAGCCCGGCCATGGCGGCTGCCGCATCCGTTGCCGGCCACTTTGCCGATGTCCGCGACCTGCTATGAATCGGAGACTTTCATGAAAATCATCGTTCTGACCCTCATTTCCGCCCTTGCCCTAGCGACAGCCACCGGCTGCAACACGGTACGTGGGATTGGCCAGGATATCGAAAAGGGTGGCGAAGCCATTCAGCGCGCGACTAAGTGAGCATGCCCATGGTGAATACGCTCTTTTCTTCGCACAGCGCGTTGTGCCGCCCGGTGCTTCCGCCCGGCGATCGTTACGGCCGGCACATGTTTTCTCCACGGGGTAATTGAACATGGACCGGTTTGTACGTCTCCAAGGCTTGGTGGCGCCCCTGGATCGCAACAACGTCGATACCGACGCCATCATCCCCAAGCAGTTCTTGAAGTCCATTAAGCGTTCCGGCTTCGGGCCCAACGCTTTCGACGAGTGGCGCTACATGGATGTCGGCCAGCCGGGGCAGGATTGCGCCCAGCGGCCGAAGAACCCGAATTTCGTGCTCAATCAGGCGCGCTACCAGGGGGCGGAAATCCTGGTTACCCGCCAGAACTTCGGCTGCGGCTCCTCCCGCGAGCATGCCCCTTGGGCGCTGCTGGATTTCGGCTTCAAGGCCATCATCGCCGAGAGCTTCGCCGACATCTTCTTCAACAACTGCTTCAAGAACGGCATCCTGCCCATCGTGTTGCCCGCCGCCGAGGTGGAGGCCCTGTTCCAGCAGGTGCAGGCGACGCCGGGTTACAAGCTGCTGGTGGACCTGCCGGCCCAGGCCGTGGTGCGCCCGGATGGCCATGGGGTTCCTTTCCAGGTCGATGCCTTCCGCAAGGAATGTCTCATCAACGGCTGGGACGATATCGGCCTGACCCTGCGCCACGCCGACAAGATTCGCGAATTCGAAGAAAAGCGTCGTATCGAGCAGCCCTGGCTGTTTGCGTAACAAGGAATGACCATGAAGATTTGTGTGCTCCCCGGTGATGGCATCGGTCCCGAAATCACGGCCGAAGCCGTGCGTGTGCTCAAGGCCCTCGATCTCAAGTTCGAGATGGAAGAGGCGCTCCTCGGCGGTTCGGCGGTGGATGCCACCGGCGTTCCCTATCCCGAGGCCACCCAGAAGCTCGCCCGCGCGGCGGATGCCGTGCTCCTCGGCGCCGTAGGTGGCCCCCAGTGGGACAGCCTGCCCCGGGAGCAGCGTCCCGAGCGCGGCCTGTTAGGCATCCGTAAGGATCTCAACCTCTTTGCCAACCTGCGTCCGGCCATTCTCTACCCCGAGCTGGCCAATGCCTCGACCCTGAAGCCGGAAGTGGTGGCGGGTCTCGACATACTGATCGTGCGGGAACTGACCGGCGACATCTACTTTGGCCAGCCCCGCGGCGTGCGCGAAGAGAACGGCGAGCGCGTGGGTTTCAACACCATGGTTTACAGCGAGTCGGAAATCCGCCGCATCGGCCACGTCGCCTTCCAGGCCGCCCAGAAGCGCAACAAGAAATTGTGTTCGGTGGACAAGATGAACGTCCTTGAATGCACCCAGCTGTGGCGTGACGTCATGATCGAGGTGGCCAAGGACTATCCGGACGTGGAACTGTCCCACATGCTCGTGGATAACGCCGCTATGCAGTTGGTCAAGGCCCCCAAGCAATTCGACGTGATGGTCACCGGCAACATGTTCGGCGACATCCTGTCCGACGAGGCCTCCATGCTCACCGGCTCCATCGGCATGCTTCCCTCGGCCTCCCTGGACCAGAACAACAAGGGCCTCTACGAGCCCTCCCATGGTTCCGCCCCGGACATCGCCGGCAAGGGCATCGCCAATCCCCTCGCCACCATCCTGTCGGCGGCCATGCTGCTGCGCTACACCTTCGGCCTGGAAGAACAGGCACTACGCGTGGAAAACGCGGTCAAAAAGGTTCTGGCCCAGGGTTACCGCACCGGCGACATTTACGAGCGCGGCACCAACAAGGTGGGCACCCGGGAAATGGGCGACGCCGTGCTGGCGGCCCTGGCGTAATACGAAGAGTGCTTTGGCGCGTTAAACGATTTTTTCGGAGAGAGTAGAAATGAGAAAGGTTGGTCTGGTTGGTTGGCGCGGCATGGTCGGTTCCGTCCTCATGCAGCGCATGGTGGAAGAGGGCGACTTCGCCTACATCGATCCCGTCTATTTCTCCACCTCCAACGCCGGCGGCAAGGCCCCGGTGTTCGGCGGCAAGGAAGCCTCCCTGCCCCTGCAGAATGCATCCGATATCGAGGCCCTCAAGGCCTGTGAGATCATCATCACCTGCCAGGGCGGCGACTACACCAAGGAAGTCTTCCCCGCGCTCCGTTCCGCCGGCTGGAAGGGCCATTGGATTGATGCCGCCTCCGCCCTGCGTATGGCCGACGACGCGGTCATCATCCTCGACCCGGTCAACATGCACGTGATCAAGGACGCGCTGGCCAAGGGCGGCAAGAACTGGATCGGCGGCAACTGCACCGTGTCCCTCATGCTCATGGGCCTGGGCGGTCTCTTCCAGCACAACCTGGTGGATTGGATTTCCTCCATGACCTACCAGGCCGCCTCCGGCGCCGGCGCTCAGAACATGCGCGAGCTGATTGCCCAGATGGGCGCCATCCACGCCTCCGTCGCCGACCTGCTGGCCGATCCCGCTTCCGCCATCCTGGAAATCGACCGCAAGGTGGCCGAGACCATCCGTTCCGACGCCTTCCCCAAGAAGAACTTCCGCAATACCCCGCTGGCCGGCAGCCTGATCCCCTGGATCGACGTGCCGGTCGAAGGCGGTCAGTCCAAGGAAGAATGGAAGGGCGGTGCCGAATGCAACAAAATTCTCGGCAACCCCGCCTTCCGCAGCCCGGGCTCGATCCCCATCGACGGCCTGTGCGTGCGCATCGGCGCCATGCGCTGCCACTCCCAAGCGCTGACCATCAAACTCAAGAAGGATGTGCCCCTGGACGAGGTGTCCGACATCATCGCCAAGGGCAATCAGTGGGCCAAGGTTGTGCCGAACGAGCGCGAGATCAGCGAGCGGGAACTGACCCCTGCCGCCGTCACCGGCACCCTGACCGTGCCGGTCGGCCGTTTGCACAAGATGGCCATGGGGCCTGAGTATCTGGCCGCATTTACGTGTGGCGACCAGCTCCTGTGGGGGGCTGCCGAGCCCCTGCGCCGCATGCTGCGTATCCTGCTTGACGCCTAAGCCTCAAGGCCTTGAGGGCACAAGACCGGGGCTGCGGCCCCGGTTTTTTTTGTTGGGAATATGCCTACAGGGCGAAAAACTAGAAGCGGGATTAGCTTGCATAGCTAAGTTCATGATGTTATTTTAAAAGCCCCATTTCGACGCTCAGGGTGGCGCCGTGAAAAAAAATCTCGCGAATCGATTCAAGATGCGTGCTGCGGTCGCTGCCGTGGCCTCCTGTCTGACCCTGATGCCCGGGCTCGCTGATGCGGCTGGCCTGGGCAGGATCACTGTCCTTTCGGGACTGGGTCAGCCCTTGCGGGCGGAGGTCGAACTGAGCGCGACGCGCGACGAACTGGTCGGCATGACGGCGCGACTCGCGCCCCAGGATGCCTTCCGCCAGGCGGGGGTCGAATTCCCCTCTGGTCTGCTCGATCTGCGCTTCGCGGTCGACCGGCGGACCAACGGCAAGTCCATCGTACGGATCACGTCGTCCAAACCGGTGAACGAACCCTTCCTCGATTTCCTCGTGGAACTCAACTGGCCGGCGGGCCGGCTGGTGCGGGAGTACACTTTCCTGCTCGATCCGCCGGAGGTTGCTGCTGCGGCTGCAGGTCAGCCCGTTTCCGTGGCCGAAGCCAAACCCGTGGCCTCCGTGCGAGGGGGGGGGGCCGGTGGGGCCGCTCCGGAGGGGGCCAGGGGTCCCGTCAGGCGCGAGGCCAAACCCCGGGCGGTGGCCCCCGAGCCGGCGGCGTCCGCCGGGGGAGGGAGCCGCGAGGTCAAGACCGGGGATACTCTGGGAAAAATAGCCCGGGAAACGCGCCACGAGGGCGTTTCACTGGAGCAGATGCTGGTTGGACTGTTCAAGTCCAATTCTGACGCCTTCATCGGCGGCAATATGCATCGCTTGAAATCCGGTGCCATCCTGAACGTTCCTGACCGGGAAACCGTTGCGGCTATCCCCGAATCTGAAGCGAAGCAGGTCTACGTCTCGCAGACGGCAGACTGGAATGGCTATCGCAAGAAACTCGCGGCAGCGACCGCAGACGGGCCTGCCCGGGCTGATGGGGGCACCCAGGCCGCAGCGGGTAAGATCACCCCCAAGGTGGAAGAGAAAGCTGCACCGGCCGAAGGAGGCAAGGACCAGGTCAAAGTATCCAAGACCGAGGCCGCCGGCAAGGGGGCCAAGGGACGCAGCGGCGAAGAGGATGCCGTCGCCAAGGACCGGGCGCTCAAGGAAGCCAACGAGCGCATGGCCATGCTGGAAAAGAACGTCACCGAGCTCCAGAAACTGGTGGAGTTGAAGAACCAAAGCCTCGCGGAGCTGCAAAAGCAGTCCTCGGGCAAGAAGCCCGAAGAGGGCAAAGCGGCTGAAGCCGCCCGGAGGGCAGAGGAAGCGAAGAAGGCAGAGGAGGCCAAGAAAGCCGAAGAGGCCCGTAAGCTCGAGGAAGCCAAGAAGGCCGAAGAAACGAAGAAGGCCCTAGAGGCCCAGATGGCCGAGCAAACCAGAAAGGCCGCCGAAGCCAAGAAGGCGGAGGAAGTCAGACTGGCCGAAGAGGCCAAAAAGGCCGAGGAAGCCAAGAAGGCCGAGGAGGCCAAGAAAGCCGCCGAGGCTGCAAAGCCCGCAGAACCGCCCAAGCCTCCCGAACCCCAGGCTGCTGCGGAAGCTCCGAAGCCAGTTGAAGCGCCCAAGCCGGCCGAGGCACCCAAGCCGCCGCCCAAGAAACCCGTTCCCCCGCCGCCGCCCGAGCCGGAACCGGAAGAGATGGATCTCTTCCTCCCCATCGCCGGGGGCGGTGCCGTTGCGGCGCTTCTGGCCGGCTATCTGCTCTATCGCCGGCGCAAGGCCCCGTTGCCCTCCGTGCCGACAACTGCGGTTCCGAGTCCTTCCAGCCTGGGGCCCAATTCGGTCTTCCGCGCCACGGGGGGCCAGAGTGTGGATACGGGGCAAACGCCTCCCCAGACGGCCGATTTCAGCCAGACCGGACCGGGCACCATCGACACGGACGAGGTCGATCCTGTCGCCGAGGCCGATGTTTATATGGCCTACGGGCGCGACGCTCAGGCCGAGGAGATTCTCCTCGAGGCCATGCAGAAGGACCCGCAGCGGCTCGCCATCCACGCCAAGTTGCTCGAAATCTACGCCAACCGCAAGAGTGTCAAGCAGTTTGAGACCCTGGCGAGCGAACTCTACGCCCAGACCGGCGGCGCCGGTCCCGAGTGGGAGAAGGTCGCCGGTCTGGGAGCCAAGCTCGATCCGGGCAACCCCCTCTACACTACCGGCCGTGCCTCGGTTGGGGGGGCGGCGGAATTCGACGCCGACGCCACCATGGTCGCGTCGGCCAAGACGGGAGACGCCCTGCGCTCTACGGTCACCTTGCCGGGGGCCTTGGGCCAGATGGCTTCCGCCGCCACTGCGGCGCCTCCCTCAGGCTCCTACGCCGGGGCCGAGGCGACGGTGGTGAAGCCCTTGCAGGAGGCCGCCACGGGCAGCGAAACGGCGCCGGTGGAAAACGAACTCATGAGCCTCGATTTCGACTTGGGTCCGGCGCCCGCCGCAGCACCTGCGGAAGCGGCTCCAGCGCCCGCCGAATTGGACGAGGACGAGGTTGCCTTCGTCGATACGGTGACCAACGCCGAGGCCAACGTCGTCGATTTCAATCTGGATGCCAATCGCCCGCCCCAGGCCGCCGTGCCCGCGGCCACGGACGAACCGGATATGCTTGATTTCGACCTGGGCTTCGGTACTGAACCCGCCCCGGCGGAGGATTACCAGAGCACCCACAAGCTTCACGTCAGCGATACCCTGGGGGCGGTCGCCAAGGGGGCAGCGCAAACTGCCGCCGAGGCCCCGTCCGCCGACGAATTCAACCTGGATTTGCCTGTGGCCGGGGAAACCATGGTCAACCCCCAGGTGCTCGACCTCGATGCGCCGCCCCTCAGCCCCGAGTCCACCGTCGTTAACCCCATGGCCATGATGCAGGAACCTCCGTCCAAGGTTGATGACGAGATCGTCGACATTGGCGTGGTGGATGGCGATGCTCTCGAGTTCGACGTTAAGCTCACCGATTCGACCATCCTGGGGCAGCCCATGCAGGCGCCCAGCTTCGATATGGGTTCGATCAATCTCGATCTGGCTGCTGAGTCCGTCGCGCCGCCGGCACCCGCGGAGGCGCCCGCCCCTGCTGAAGAGGCCGCGGCCGACGACAGTGTGGGCATGGGAACCCAGTGGGAGGCGGTCAGCACGAAGCTTGATCTCGCCAAGGCCTATGAGGAAATGGGCGACCTGGAGGGTGCCCGGGAACTTCTGCAGGAAGTCCTGAGCGAAGGTTCGCCGGCCCTGGCCGAGCAGGCCCAGGCCATTCTGGCGCGCATCGGCAACTGAGCCTAACCTTGTTCAGCGATGGCCCCCGATGCGGGGCCATCGTTGTTTCCGGGCGCGCGGTCGGGCCTCTGCGGGGTGGGTCAGGGCGGTTCCGGGCTAGAATCCGCGCATGATCCATCCCGGCGCCGTCGTTCTCACTTGGCTGTTCTCCACCGTGTCCCTGCAATTCCTTGGGGCTCACGCCCTAGGCCTTGCCACGCTAGCCCTTTTACTGACCGGTAAAGGGGTCGTCGGCCGCTGGGCCCGCCAGTTGCGCCGGGCGCGGTGGTTGCTCCTGACCCTGGCGCTGGTCTTCGCTTTCGGCACGCCGGGGGAGGCTGTCTTTCCCGTTGCCTGGGCGCCCACCGACGCCGGTGTGGAAGCGGCAGGCCTACATGGTTTCCGCCTGGTGGTTCTCCTGGGTCTACTCGCCCTGTTGTTCGAACTGCTCGACCGCAGAGGTCTGATTGTCGGTCTGGGGGCCATCGCCGCACCCTTGCGCTTCGTCGGCCTACCCGTCGAACCTGCCGTGGTGCGTCTGGCCCTGGTCTTCGAATACCTGGAGAGCCAGCCGGACAAGGGGTCGTGGAGAGGCATTCTGCAAGGGGCGGAAGGCGAAGCTGCTGGACCAGACGTTCTGCAACTGGAAATCACCTCCTGGCGGATGCGCGATGCTCTTCTGTTGGGCGCGGCACTTGTCGTCCTTGTCGGCCTTGGGGCGCTGTCATGAGGATCGCCCTGGGGCTCGAATATTGCGGAGCGGACTTCCAAGGCTGGCAGAGCCAAAAGGAGGGCGGTACTGTCCAGGACGCGCTGGAGGGCGCGCTGGCTTGCATTGCCGCCAGACCGGTTGCGACGCTGTGCGCCGGCCGCACCGATGCCGGCGTCCATGCCACACAGCAGGTGGTCCACTTCGACACCGCTGCCGAGCGGCCCCTGAGCGCCTGGGTGCGGGGCGTCAACGCTCACCTGCCCGGTGGCGTGGCGGTGCGCTGGGCGCAGCCGGTGGGCGAGGATTTCCACGCCCGCTTCAGCGCGCGGGGCCGGCGCTACCGTTATGTCCTGCTCAATCGCCCTCAACGGCCGGGTCTGTGGCGGGGGCGTGCCGGCTGGTTCCACGGCCCACTGAGTCTCGAAGCCATGCGGGCCGGCGCTGCCCACCTCCTTGGTGAGCACGATTTTTCCGCCTTTCGGGCCGCCGAATGCCAGGCCAAGTCACCCGTCAAGACCCTGTGGCGGGCCGAGGTGCGACAGTCAGGCGAATGGTTCGTCTTCGATTTCGCTGCCAGCGCCTTTCTTCACCACATGGTGCGCAATCTGGTCGGTAGCCTGGTCTATATCGGAAAGGGCACCCAGGCACCGGCGTGGATGGCCGAACTGCTGACCCAGCGGGACCGCAAGTTGGCGGCGCCGACCTTTTCGCCCGACGGCCTCTATTTTCGCGGCCCCATTTACGAAACGCATTGGGGCCTGCCCGAGCCTGATGACGATTTCCCGCCAGGAGTATCTGCATGACCCGTTGCGACCGCACCCGCATCAAGATTTGCGGCCTCACGCGCGAAGAGGACGTCGATGCCGCGGTCGCGGCGGGGGCCGACGCCATCGGCTTCGTTTTCTACCCGCCCAGCCCGCGCTACGTCACACCCCATCGGGCGGCCGAACTGGCGAGGCGTCTGCCGCCCTTCGTCGCCGCGGTTGGGCTCTTTGTGAACGCCGCGACGTCGGTGCTTGAAGCCACCCTCGGCGTGGTGCCCCTGCACGTTCTGCAATTCCATGGCGACGAAAGCGAGGCCGATTGCCTCCGCTACCGGCGCCCCTACCTGAAGGCAGCGCGGGTGACCGCCGACCTGGATTTGGTACAATGCGCGGCCCGTTTCCCGACGGCCCAGGCGCTGCTCCTGGACGCCTTCGTCGAGGGCTACGGGGGTGGGGGAAAAACCTTCGACTGGTCGCTGATACCGGCGCAATTGCCATTGCCCGTGGTCCTTTCCGGCGGGCTGGATGCTTCCAACGTGGGCGATGCAATTAGGCGGGTACGGCCGGCAGCGGTGGATGTCTCTTCCGGCGTCGAGGTGGCCAAAGGCATCAAGGACGCGGCCAGGATCAGAGCCTTCATCGCTGCGGTCCGGGCTGCGGAAACGAATTTGGACTCAAGTCATGCGTAAACAACCGGGTGGCCTCACCCGCATCTTCTGGCGGCGTCATTCGGCCAAGCACACCTGAGACGGCAAGACTCTGCAGACCCGCAGTTTCTTGACCCTTTCCGGAGATTTCCCATGTTGGCTACCCCCTACACCCTGCCCGATGCTACCGGGCATTTCGGCCCCTACGGCGGCGTCTTCGTCGCCGAAACCCTGATCGCCGCCCTGGATGAATTGCGTGCCGCCTATGAGTTCGCCCGCAAAGACCCCGCCTTCATGGCCGAGTTCAACTACGAACTCAAGCACTACGTCGGCCGTCCTTCGCCCATCTACCACGCCAGGCGCTGGTCCGAGATCCTCGGCGGCGCCCAGATCTACCTGAAGCGGGAAGACCTCAACCACACCGGCGCCCACAAGGTGAACAACTGCATCGGCCAGGCGCTGCTGGCCCGCCGCATGGGCAAGCCCCGGGTCATCGCCGAGACCGGCGCCGGCCAGCACGGCGTCGCCACCGCTACCGTCGCCGCCCGCTACGGAATGGAGTGCGTGGTCTACATGGGCAGCGAGGACGTCAAGCGCCAGGCTGCCAACGTCTACCGCATGAAGCTCCTCGGCGCCACCGTGGTGCCCGTCGAATCCGGCTCCAAGACCTTGAAGGACGCGCTCAACGAAGCCATGCGCGACTGGGTTACCAACGTGCATGACACCTTCTACATCATCGGTACCGTCGCCGGACCCCACCCCTACCCGATGATGGTGCGCGACTTCCAGGCCGTCATCGGTGAAGAGTGTCTGACCCAGATGCCCGCAATGGTCGGCCGCCAGCCCGATGCCGTCATTGCCTGCGTGGGCGGCGGCTCCAACGCCATGGGCATCTTCTACCCCTATATCCCTGTGGAAGGCGTCAAGCTGATCGGCGTCGAAGCCGCTGGGGAGGGCGTCGAAACAGGGCGCCACGCCGCTTCCCTCACCGCCGGCGTGCCCGGCGTGCTGCACGGCAATCGCACCTATTTACTGCAGGACGAGGACGGCCAGATCACCGACACCCATTCCGTTTCCGCCGGCCTCGACTACCCGGGGGTTGGCCCCGAGCATGCCTACCTCAAGGACTCCGGCCGTGCCGAGTACGTGCCGGTGACCGATGCCGAGGCGCTGAAGGCCTTCCACGACCTCTGCCGCCTGGAAGGGATCATCCCCGCCCTGGAGTCGTCCCATGCCCTGGCCTACGCTGCCAAGCTGGCGCCGACGCTTTCCAAGGACAAGATTCTGCTGGTCAACCTCTCCGGCCGGGGTGACAAGGACATGCACACCGTGGCCGAGAAATCCGGGATCCAATTCTGATGTCGCGCATCCAGCCCACTTTCCAGCGCCTCGCGGCGCAAGGCCGTAAGGCGCTCATTCCCTTCATCACCGCCGGCGACCCCGACGCCGCCCTCACCGTACCCCTCATGCATGCCCTGGTGGAAGCCGGCGCCGACGTCATTGAGCTGGGCGTTCCCTTCTCCGACCCCATGGCCGACGGACCCACCATCCAGCGCGCTTCCGAGCGCGCCCTGGCCAAAGGCATGACCCTCAAGCGGGTGCTGGACCTCGTGGTGGCCTTCCGCGCCGCCGACAGCGCTACGCCTGTCGTTCTCATGGGCTACGCCAACCCCATCGAGGCCCTGGGCCTGGAGAAATTCGCCGACGCGGCCGCGGCAGCCGGCGTCGATGGCGTCCTGGTGGTGGATTACCCACCCGAGGAGGCCATGGCTTTCGGCGCCGCCATGAAGTCCCGGGGCATGGATCCCATCTTTCTCCTGGCGCCCACCTCCACCGATGCCCGCATCGCCCAGGCCGGCCAGGTGGCCAGCGGTTACGTCTATTACGTATCCCTGGCCGGGGTGACCGGGGCGGGGCACCTCAACATCGACGCTGTCGCCCAACGCATCCCGCAGATTCGCGAAAAGACCGGCCTGCCGGTGGGCGTAGGCTTCGGCATCCGTGACGCCGCCTCGGCCGGCCGCATCGCCGCCTTTTCCGACGCGGTCGTGGTCGGCAGCCGCATCATCGAGGAAATCGAACAATCCACCCCGGAAACTGCCTGCGCCCGTGTCAAGGCGCTGGTGGCCGATATCCGCCGGGGCGTAGACGGAGCGCAAGCATGAGCTGGCTGAACAAACTTCTGCCCCCGAAGATTAAGCACGAACAGGGCACCCAGCGACGCAGCAACCTGCCCGAGGGTCTGTGGAGCAAGTGCCCGTCCTGTGAAGCGGTGCTTTACGCCACCGATCTGGAAAACAACCTCCACGTCTGCCCCAAGTGCGGCCACCACAATCGCCTCAGCGCCCGCCAGCGCCTGGCTATGCTCCTCGACGGCGAGGCGTGCTACGAAATCGGTGCCGAAGTGCTGCCGGTGGATAGTCTCAAGTTCAAGGACAGCAAGCGTTATCCCGCCCGCCTCAAGGAGGCTGCCGAAGCCAGCGAGGAATCCGATTCCCTGGTCGTTCAGCAGGGCAGCATCAAGGGCATCCGTGCCGTGGTGGCCGCCTTTGAATTCGACTTCATGGGGGGGTCCATGGGATCCGTCCTGGGCGAGCGCTTTGTCCGCGGCGTGCAGATCGCCGCGGAAGGCGGCATGCCCTTTCTCTGCGTGACCGCGTCCGGCGGTGCCCGCATGCAGGAAGGGCTTTTCTCCCTCATGCAGATGGCCAAGACCACCGCCGCCCTCACCAGGCTGTCGGAGAAGGGCCTGCCCTTCGTCTCCATCCTGACCGACCCCACCATGGGCGGGGTTTCGGCCTCCTTCGCCTTCGTCGGCGACTTGGTCGTCGCCGAGCCCAACGCTCTCATCGGCTTTGCCGGTCCGCGGGTCATCGAACAGACCGTGCGGGAAAAGCTGCCGGAAGGTTTCCAGCGGGCCGAGTTCCTGCTGGAGAAAGGCGCCATCGATGCGGTGATCGATCGGCGCGAACTGCGCGACCGCATCGCTCAGATGCTGGCCCTGTTCCTGAAACTGCCCGCCTCGGCCTGATGGACATGGGGCCGGACCACGGCGCGTGTTGATGAGTACGGGCATGCTCCTTTCTCCCGTCCGAGCCCTGCCTACCGCCCCGAGGGCTGGGGGAGTCTCTGGGGACGCTGCGCGTCTTCCGCGCTGATGGTCCTCGCCGACTGGCTGGCCCATCTTGAAGCCTTGCATCCCCGGGGCCAGGCCGGGATCGCCCTTGGCCTCGACCGCATCCGCCGGGTGAAAGAAATCCTCGGGCAGACGCAGCACTGCCCGGTGATCGTCGTGGGCGGCACCAATGGCAAGGGTTCCACCTGCGCCTACCTGGAAAACATTCTCCTGCGCGGGGGCTACAGGGTAGGCTGCTATACCTCGCCCCATCTGCTGGCCTACAACGAGCGGGTGCGTGTCGGGGGCCGGCCCGTCGCGGATGAGGCCCTGGGCGAGGCCTTCGCCAAGGTCGAGGCGGCGCGGCGTGACAGCGGCGTCGCCCTCACCTACTTCGAATTCGGCACCCTGGCGGCCTGGGAGGTCTTCGCCGCGGCTGACGTCGAAGCGGCCATCCTCGAGGTCGGATTGGGCGGGCGTCTCGACGCCGTTAACGTCTATGAGGCCGACGCCTCCATCGTCACCGCCATCGACATCGACCACACCGACTGGCTGGGGCCCGACCGGGAGGCCATCGGCTTCGAGAAGGCGGGCATCTTCCGCTCTGGGCGCCCGGGCTTCTGTGCCGATCCCCGGCCACCTCGTTCTCTGCTCGACCATGGTGCAGCCATCGGCGCCGACCTGCGCCTCCTCGGCCGCGACTTCGGTTTCGAACGGGAGACGGCTCTCGGTGGCGAGAACCGTCAACAATGGCGTTGGTGGTGCCGTTCCGGCGAAAGGCTGCTCAAGCGTTCCCTGGCCTATCCCGGTCTACGCGGACCAACCCAGCTCTACAACGCCGCCGTGGCCCTTGCGGCCCTGGAGGCCCTGGCAGACCATCTGCCGGTGACCATGCAGGCCATCCGGCCGGGTCTCATTGAAACCGAGTTGCCGGGCCGCTTTCAGGTGGTGCCGGGCAAGCCGGCTATCGTGCTGGACGTGGGCCACAACCCCCAGGCAGTGCGCGTCCTGGCCGACAACCTCGGCAGCATGGGCTTCTTCGACCACACCCATGCGGTGGTCGGCATGCTGGCCGACAAGGACATCGCCGGCGCCCTGGCGCCCCTGCGCGGCAAGGTGGACGCCTGGTACCTCGCCAGTCTCGACGGTCCCCGGGGCACCCCGGCCGCCCACTTGGCTGAAATCATCACCCGGGAGGGGCTGGGCGGTGAGGTCTCCTGCCATCCCTCGCCAGCCGAGGCCCTCGAGGCGGCCCGGGGAAGGGCGGGGGAAAGTGATAGAATCCTGGCCTTTGGATCGTTCCATACGGTGGCCGGCGCCCTGCAAGCCTTGCGGGCCCGGCGTGAGTAGTCAGTCAGATAGGTTCAGCTATGTTCGGCCCGCCCCGCATCCCCGCTCGCTTTGTCGCTCATCCTCGCCATAGCTTCGGTCATGGCTGCGGTTCGCTTCGCGCGATCGGGGTGCGGATGCGCGCTGCGGCTCGACGCAAACCGATCTGACCGACTGCTAGCCCATGCAAGAAGCAGACCCCCAACTCCCCCTGAAGAAGCGGGCCCGCCGTCGCCTGGTTGGCGCCATTGCCTTCGTCACCCTGCTGGCGGTGTTTCTTCCCATGCTGATGGACCACGAACCCCGTCAGCCCAGCCAGGACGTTGAGATCCGCATCCCCGGCCAGGACGAGAAGCCCTTCGCGCCCAAGTTCGCCGGCCCCGCCGACAAGGCCGCCCCGCCCGCAGCCGCGCCGGGGCCACGGCCGGTGGAGGCCACTGTGCCTCGGCCTGTGGAAGCGCCCAAGGCGGTGGAGGTGGCCAAGCCCGTTGCGCTGCCGCCGGTGGAGAAGCCGGCGCCCGTAGCCGAGAAGCCCGCCGCGAAACCCGCCGACAAGCCGGCCGAGAAGCCCGCGGAAAAACCGGCCGAGAAAGCTGGCGAGAAGCCTTCAGGCAAACCCGGCGCAGCGGAAGCGCAACGGGCGGCGGCCATCCTGGACGGCAAGGTTGCGACTCCGGCGGCCGCGGCGGGGGGCGAGCAGGTGATTCTCATCGGCGCCTTTGCCAACGAAGGCAACGTCAAACAGATCAAGGCCAAGCTGGGCGAACTGGGCATCCGCGTCTATACCGAGCCCCTGGATTCGCCCCAGGGCAAGAAGACCCGGGTGCGGGCCGGTCCCTTCCCCAACCGCGAGGCGGCGGAGAAGGCCCTGGAGAAAATGAAGCGCATCGGTGTCTCGGGAGTGGTGGCGGCCAGGCCATGACGCTGTTCGATTGGGTGGTCGTCGCGGTGGTTGCGGCGTCCCTGTTGCTGGGTTTGTGGCGGGGTGTCGTGGGCGAGTTGATCGCCCTGGTGGCCTGGGGGCTCGCGCTCTACGCTGCCCTGGAATTCGGCGCACCGGTGGGCCAGAGTATGGGGACGTTGATCGGCGACCCGACCTTGCGCGTGCTGGCAGGCTACGCGGCGGTCTTCGTCGGCGTGCTGGTGGTCATGGCTCTGCTGCGTCTGGCGGTGCAGGGATTGGTCAAGGCCCTCGGGCTTGGGCTTTCCGACCGCCTGCTGGGCATGGTGTTTGGCGTCCTGCGCGGTGTGCTCATCGTACTGCTGGGGGTGGCGGTGGCTGGCATGACCCCGGCGCCGCGGCAGCCGTGGTGGCGGCAGGCGACCCTGGCGCCGCCGCTGGAAACGGCGGTCCTGGCCTTGAAGCCCTGGCTGCCGCCGGATGTGGCGAAACGAATTCGATTTACCTAGGTAGAAGACTATGTGCGGGATACTCGGAGTCATGGCGACAACGCCGGTCAATCAGCTCCTCTACGACGGGCTGATGGTGCTGCAGCATCGCGGGCAGGACGCGGCGGGCATCGCCACGGCGGAGGGCAACACCTTCCACCTGCACAAGGGGCCCGGGCTGGTGCGGGATGTCTTCCGTACCCGCAACATGCGGGCGCTCCCCGGCAACTGGGGCATCGGCCACGTGCGCTACCCGACGGCGGGGTCCGCCTACAACTTCGCCGAGGCACAGCCCTTCTACGTCAATTCGCCCTTCGGCATCGTCCTGGGCCACAACGGCAACCTGACCAACGCCGACCAACTGAAGGAGGAGATGTTCCGTCTCGACCGCCGGCACATCAACACCAATTCCGATTCCGAGGTGCTGCTGAACGTCCTGGCCCACGAGCTCCAGGCGGCCGCCCACGGCTACGAACTGGACGTGGAGAGCATCTTTCAGGCGGTGGCTGGCGTTCATCGTCGCTGCCGCGGCGCCTACGCGGTGGTGGTCCTGATTGCCGGCTATGGCCTGCTCGCCTTCCGCGACCCCTATGGCATCCGGCCCCTGGTCTATGGCAAAAACGAGACCGAGGCCGGTACCGAATACCTGATCTCCTCCGAGTCCGTGGCCCTCGACACCCTGGGCTTCGAGATGGTGCGCGACATCGAGCCCGGCGAGGCAGTGTTCATCGACCTCGACCACAAGCTGCGGAGCCGCCAGTGCGCCCAGCAACCCACCTACGCGCCCTGCATCTTCGAATACGTTTATCTGGCGCGGCCCGACTCGGTCATCGACGGCGTTTCGGTCTATGAATCCCGTCTCAAGATGGGCGAATTCCTGGCCGAGAAGGTCAAGCAGACCATTCCGGTGGAAGAGATCGACGTGGTCATCCCCATCCCCGATTCCAGCCGGCCGGCGGCCATGCAACTCGCCCAGGCCCTCGGTATCCCTTACCGGGAGGGCTTCGTCAAGAACCGCTATGTGGGCCGTACTTTCATCATGCCCGGTCAGGCCATGCGCCGTAAGTCGGTGCGCCAGAAGCTCAACACTTGCGGCCAGGAATTCAAGGGCAAGAAGGTGCTCCTGGTCGATGACTCCATCGTGCGCGGCACCACCAGCCGGGAAATCGTGGATATGGCCCGGGCCGCCGGTGCCCTGAAGGTCTACTTCGCCTCCGCGGCACCGCCGGTGCGCTTCCCCAACGTGTATGGCATCGACATGCCGACCCGGGCGGAGCTCATCGCCACCGGCCGCACCGACGCCGGTATCGCCGCCGAAATCGGCGCTGACGCCCTGGTCTATCAGGACATCGAAGCCCTCAAGCAGTCGGTGACCGCCCTCAACCCGGACCTGACGGTCTTCGACGCCTCATGCTTCGACGGCTGCTACATCACCGGCGATGTGGACGAGTACTACCTCGATGCCGTGGAAGGCCTCCGAGGCGGCGGCAAGAGCGGAAGGAGCGACGACGAGGGTGACGGCAAGGCCTCGCAGCAACTCGTCCTGCAACTGGCTTCCGGAGGACAGGACTGATGGCCGATACGCCCCCATACCGCCTGGAAACCCTGGCCGTCCGTGCCGGCCAGGAGCGCAGCCAGTTCGGCGAGCACGCCGAGGCCCTCTACCTGACCTCCAGCTTCGTCTTCAAGAGCGCCGCCGAGGCCGCCCGCCGCTTTTCTGGCGAGGAGCCAGGCAACGTCTATGCCCGCTTCTCCAATCCCACGGTGACCCTGTTCGAGGAGCGCCTGGCCGCCCTCGAGGGCGCCGAGGACTGCGTGGCCTTCGCCAGCGGCATGGCCGCCATCATGGCCACGGTCATGGCCCACCTCAAGGCGGGTGATCACATCGTCGCGTCCAGCGGCCTGTTCGGCGCCACGGTGCAGCTTTTCAGTGCCATCCTTTCGCGGGCCGGCATCGTCACCAGCTTCGTGCCCCAGACCGATCCCGCCGCCTGGGAAGCCGCCATCCGGCCGGAGACGCGGCTCTTCTTCCTGGAGACGCCTTCCAATCCGCTCACCGAGATCGCCGACATCCGCCTGCTTTCGGATGTCGCCCATCGCAAGAACATCTTGGTGGCGGTGGACAACTGCTTCTGCACGCCCATCCTGCAACAGCCCCTGCAACTGGGCGCCGATCTGGTGATCCATTCCGCCACCAAGTACATCGACGGCCAGGGCCGGGTCCTGGGGGGCGCCGTGTGCGGGCCGAAAAAGCTCACTGAAGAAGTGTTCAAGTACCTGCGTACCGCCGGTCCCACGCTTTCCGCCTTCAATGCTTGGGTGCTGTTGAAGGGTCTGGAAACCCTCAAGCTGCGCGTCGAGGCCCACGCCGCCAACGCGGCGCGCATGGCGTCCTGGCTGGAGGCCCATCCCAAGGTGTCCCGGGTCTTCTACCCCGGCCTCAGCTCCCACCCTCAGCACGAACTGGCCAAGCGCCAGCAGCGCACCGGGGGCGGCATCGTCTCCTTCGAACTCAAGGGCGGCCGGGAAGAAGCCTGGAAGGTCGTGGATCACTGCCGTCTCCTGTCCATCACCGCCAACCTGGGCGACACCAAGACCACCATCACCCACCCCGCCTCCACCACCCACGGCCGCATCAGCCCGGAAGCCCGCGCTGCAGCCGGCATCGGCGAAGGCCTGCTGCGCATCGCCGTGGGCCTCGAAGCGGTCGAAGACCTGCAGGCCGACCTGGAGCGCGGTCTCTCACTGCTCTAAGCCCGGGCTTTTGCTTCCACCCACAAGCCGCGCCGCTCATTTTTCAATCCCCTGACGGGGTGCCCTGCTCGGCACTCCTGGAGTTTCCATGCATTTCAATCAACTTGGCCTTGCGGCCGAACTGCTGCGCGCCGTTGCCGAACAAGGCTACGACACCCCGACCCCCATCCAGGCCCAGGCCATTCCGGCCGTCCTGGCGGGGCGCGACCTGATGGCCACCGCCCAAACCGGGACCGGCAAGACCGCCGGGTTCACCTTGCCCATCCTGCAACTGCTCTCCGGGGGCGGCAACGACCGCCTCACCCGGTTGGCCAAGACGCCCCGCGTCCTGGTCCTCGTTCCCACCCGGGAGCTCGCCCTGCAGGTCGAGGAGAGTGTGCGCACCTATGGCAAATACGTGCCGGTCAGCTCGACGGTGGTCTTTGGCGGCGTCGGCATCAATCCCCAGATTTCCGCCCTGCGTCGCGGCGTCGATATCGTCGTCGCCACCCCGGGGCGCCTGCTCGACCATGTGCAGCAGCGCACCATCCATCTCTCCGGCATCGAAATCCTTGTCCTCGACGAAGCCGACCGCATGCTGGACATGGGCTTCATCCGCGACATCAAGAAGATCATCGCCCTGCTGCCCAAGCGACGGCAAAACCTGCTTTTCTCGGCCACCTTCTCGCCGGAAATCCGCGAACTGGCCGCCGGCCTCCTGCACGACCCGCAGTCGGTGGATGTTGCGCCGCGCAATACGGCGGCTGAAACCGTCCGCCAGCGGGTCATCGAAGTGGATCGGGAGCAGAAGCGCGATCTCCTCCTGCACTTGTTCGAAACCCGGGGCTGGCACCAGGTGCTGGTCTTCACCCGTACCAAATACGGCGCCGACGCCCTGGCCAGAAAGCTCGACAAGGCCGGCATCAGTGCCGCCGCCATCCACGGCGACAAGACCCAGGGCGCCCGCACGCGGGCCCTGGGCGACTTCAAGGCCGGCAAGCTCGCCGCCCTGGTGGCCACCGACATCGCCGCCCGGGGCATCGACATCGACGCGTTGCCCTACGTGGTGAATTACGAGCTGCCCAACGTGGCCGAGGACTACGTGCATCGCATCGGCCGCACCGGCCGCGCCGGCCAGGAGGGGGAGGCCATCTCCCTGGTCTGCCACGACGAGCGGGGCAACCTGAAGGACATCGAAAAGCTCATCCGGCGGGAACTGCCCCGGGAACACGTCGCGGGCTTCGAGCCCTCGCCCCACGCGCAGCCCCGCCCGGCTCCGGCCGGCGCCTCCCCCAGGCCCGGCGGCCGCAACGCCGCTCCCCGTGGCGATGCGCGCGGTCCGGCCGGCCAGGCCCCCCGCCATCGGAGCGGCAGCCGGCACCGCTAAGCCCCATGGCGTCCCTCAGTCACCCCTGAGCTTGGCCAGAACCTCTGCATCGCTCAGGGGGGCGCCGACCCAGACGAGCACCCTCGAGGCTCCGGCGCCCCGGGCGAGTTCCTGAAACACCTGCTCTTCCACCTGGCTCAAACCGCCCTCGAGCGTCGCGAGGGGATGGATCACGGCGGGGGTAAATAGGGTGAGACCACGGGTCTCGGAAACGAGGGTCTTCAGGCAGGCCTGCGCGGCGCTGAAGTTGCCCACCAGCATCCTGGGATGGGAAAACTCCGGTATTGCCTGCTTGCGATGGGTGCGGGCGGTGTCGAGGTCTCGCAGCTGAAATTCGTTTTGGCGGACCTGAATGTAAAGAGGTTTCGAGAACATGGGGGCCTTGCCAGGCGGGGGAATGAAGGGGAAGAGTTTGAGGGAAACCGGCGGCGGGCAGCGCCGGAAGGGGCAGGCTCGGCTTGGGCTGCTACGGAAAATACCGGGATCATAGACGCTGGCCCAAGGCGGGGGCAATATTCCCGGGGGCATTCCCGGATGTCCTGCTCTGTCGGAAGCCGATCGGGTGAGGGCGCGCAGGGCGTTCCACTCGCGGGCACTGAACCCTCGCCCCCGTGCGCCCCTCTCCCCGGGTTAAAATGCCCGTCCCTGCCCCGCGAGACGATCACCATGACTTCCACCCGCAAGCTTTCCATGACTGCCGCCGTCCTGGCCGGGGTAGCCCTGCCGCTCTGGCTTGTGTGGCGCGCCCGGGTGCGCCGTGCGAAGGCCGCGCAGCCGCTTGCGGTGCCCGTGGAGACGGGGCAGGCGGAAGCTGCGAAGTCGGCCAGGAGCAAGACCGCTGCGCCGGCCCGCAAGGTGCCGGCGCCCCAGCCCGTTGCTACCGCCAGCGCCAGCAACGAAGCGACCGATCCCCTGTCCCGGGCGCGGGTGTTCGCCAGCTTCGGCCATCGGGCCCAGGCCGAGGCGGTGCTGGAAGGGGCCGTGGCCCGCGGGGAATTGAGCCGCGAAGAGGCGGCGCTTTTCTGGGCGCGGCATGAAGTGGAAAGCGCCCGCCGGGCGGCGGCGCCCCTTGCCAAGGCGCGCAAGGCGCGGCCGAAGGCCGAGGCCGTAGCGCCGAAAGTCGGGGGCAAGACCCAGGAAAGCTGATCCCCGCGGTCCTCTCTCCCGGCCCCCCCGTGTTGCGGGAGTGGGCTGGCGATCCGGACGCCCGGCGTCCTCTCCCTCCAACGACGAAAACCTTCTCCCCGTGGCCCTCCCCCAAGCCGAACGCATGACGCCCGCGGAACGCCGTGCCGGCGTTTCCCTGGCCTCCATCTTTGCCCTGCGCATGCTGGGGCTCTTTCTCATCCTGCCGGTATTCTCCCTCCACGCGAAGACGCTGCCCGGAGGGGAAAATCTCACCCTGGTGGGCCTTGCCCTTGGCGCCTACGGGCTGACCCAGGCCCTGTTCCAGATTCCCTACGGCATCGCTTCCGACCTCTTCGGGCGTAAGCGGGTCATTGCGGCTGGCTTGCTACTCTTTGCCTTCGGCAGTTTCGTCGCGGCGTCGGCGCCCGATATTTATTGGGTGCTCATCGGCCGCGTTCTGCAAGGTGCCGGGGCCATCTCGGCGGCGGTGACTGCCCTTGCGGCGGACCTGACGCGGGAAGAGCACCGCACCAAGGTCATGGCCATGATCGGCTCGTCCATCGGCCTGGTTTTCGCCCTCTCTCTGGTGGGAGCGCCGGTCCTTTACGGCTGGATCGGCATGGCGGGCCTCTTCGCCCTGACTGGCATCCTGGCCCTGGGCGCCATCGTCCTGCTCTACAAGGCGGTGCCCGAACCCCCGCCGGTCAGCGGGCACGAGAAACTGCCCCTGCGCCGGGTGCTCCTGGATGCGGACCTCCTGCGCCTCAATTTCGGCATCTTCAGCCTGCATCTCATCCAGATGGCCATGTTCGTCGTCGTCCCCCATGCCCTGGTGCGCGGCGGAGGGCTGCCGGCAGCGGAGCACTGGAAGGTCTACCTGCCGGCGGTCCTGCTTTCGTTTGCCATCATGGTGCCGGCCATCATTTCGGCCGAACGGGGGGGGAAGATGCGGCCGGTCTTCTGCTCCGCGGTGGCGCTCCTGGCCCTGGTGCAGATGGGGCTGGCCGGTTTCGGTGAGGGGCTGTGGCCGGTGGCCATCGGCTTGCTGGCTTTCTTCGTTGCCTTCAACGTGCTTGAGGCGACGCTGCCCTCCCTGGTTTCCCGTACCGCGCCGCCCGCCGCCAAGGGTGCTGCCCTGGGGGTATACAACACCACCCAGGCCCTGGGCCTCTTTTGCGGGGCGGCCCTGGGGGGCGCTCTCGCTCAGCATTTCGGCGATAATGCCGTTTTCGTCGCCTGCGCCGGGCTGGCCCTAGTCTGGCTGGGTGTGGCGGCTTCGATGAATTTTCCGCCCCGGCGCCGGCCGCCGGCGGTGCATACCTGAGGGGGAGTCCAAGCATGGCATCGGTCAACAAGGCAATCATCATCGGCAACCTGGGCAAGGATCCGGAGGTGCGTTACACCGCCAGCGGGGAGGCGATGTGCAATATCACCGTCGCCACGACCGAGAGCTGGAAGGACAAGGCCAGCGGAGAGAAGAAGGAGCTGACGGAATGGCATCGCATCTCCTTCTTCGGCAAGCTGGCCGAGATTGCCGGGCAATATTTGAAAAAGGGATCCCAGGTGTACGTCGAGGGCAGCATCCGGACCCGCAAATGGACCGACAAGGAAGGCCAGGAGCGCTATACCACCGAGATTCGTGCCGACGAGATGAAGATGCTCGGCAGCCGCCAGGGCATGGGCGCCCCCATGCCGGACGCGGGGGGCGACAGTGGCGGCGACTACGCCCCGGCCCCGCGCAAGGACAAGCCCAAGCCTTCATTCGATGACCTGGGCGACGACATCCCTTTCTGACGGCGTTTGCCGGAGGGTTCTTCCGCCCTCCGAACCCCTCCGCTTCGTGGGCGAGGGGCGTGTCGCTCCGGTTCTGCCCCGCGGCCGGGGGTTTGAACCCGGCACCCGCTGAGGTGCCAAAATTCCGCCCCGCCTCGACGTCTGCTTCATGGGCTCGGAACTTGCGGATCGTGCGGATCGTCTTGGGCTCGCCCCGTGGCGCGCCTCGGCTTCCACGCAGAATCGTCTGGCTGATGCCTACGCGCCAGCGGCCTGCTTTTGCAGTTGTTGGCGCACCTGCTCCAGCAGTGCTTCGGTTCGCTCAGCCAGGGCCAGCGCTTCGACGAGCGCGGCCGGATCGCGCTGCCGGGCGAGCTGGTCGGTGCGGGCCGCGTGCGCCACGGCTTCGGTGAATACGAGGTTGCCGAAGACCCCCTTGAGGGTGTGGGCCTGGAAGGAAAGGGCTTCGTAGTCCCCGGCCTTCGCCACGCGGCGCAATTCTGCGCCGGCGCTGTGGTAGCTGCTTTCAAATTTGTGCAACAAGCGGCGGATGAAGTCGGCCTTGCCGCGGAAACGGTTTTCCAGGCCCGCCCAGTCGATGGAGGCGGCGCCGACGGCCCGATCCGGGATACCCATGGCCGGGGAGCGGTGCGCGCCCCCTGTCGGCAAGGCGCGGGCATCTTCAGGCGCTGCGGTGCTTCTCCCTGCCAGAAGCTGCAAGGTGCTTACCAGCAGTTCCAGGTCTACGGGTTTGGTGAGGTGTTCGACCATTCCTGCGGCGAGACAGCGCTCTCTTTCTTCCGGCATGGCGTGGGCGGTGAGCCCCACCACCGGAAGCTCAGGGGCGATTTGCCGCAGGCGCTGGGCGAGCCCGTAGCCGTCGAGACGGGGCATCTGGATATCGGTGAGGACGACCTGGAAGGCCCCCGCACCTTCGCGCTCGACGATCTCCAGGGCCGCCAAGCCGTCCTCGGCCAGGGTCAGCAGGGCGCCTTCGGCGATCAGCATTTCCTCCAGGACCAGACGATTCACCTCGTTGTCTTCCGCTGCCAGGATGGCAACGCCCGGCAGCCGGGCCTGGGCGGCCTCCAGCGCGTGATCGGCCCCGCCGGCCTCCAGGGCGGCGAGAATCTTGGCCGGACGCAGCGGGCGCTCGACTACCGCGCAACGGTCGCGCAAGACCGCGGGGAGTTCCTTCCCCCCCGGCGTGGTCGCGACGACGACGGTCCGGTCGCCTGTTGCAAGGGCATCGAGCAACAGGGTGGCCACGGCTGGGTCGCTGGCCAGGGCGGCGTCCAGAAGCACCAGATCGGCCCCGCAATCGAAGGCCTCGGCCGCGGCGGCAGCCTTCACTCCGTGGCCGCGGGCTGCCAGAGCCGCGACAATGGCCGAATCCGGCGCGAATCCCACCAGGACGACCTGCAGGGGTGCGGCTTGAGGGGCTTCGCCATCCGCGGAGAGAGGCAGGACGACTTCGAAGCGGCTGCCCTGGCCCGTGTCGCTGAGTACGTGGATGTCGCCGCCCATGAGGTGAACCAGGCTGTGCACGATCGACAAGCCCAGGCCGGTTCCTCCGAAGCGGCGGGTGGTCGAACCGTCGGCCTGTTCGAAGGGCTGGAAAAGGCGGCCGATTTCGGCCGAGGGGATGCCGATTCCGGTGTCGGTGACGGAAAGGAGGAGTTCCCCATTGCGGGCGCTGGCAGCCAGGGTGATGCGGCCGCTGGGGGTGAACTTGACCGCATTGGAAAGCAGATTGATCAGCACCTGGGTGAGACGCACGCTGTCGCCCACGTAGCGCGGCGCCAGATCGGGGGCCTCGAAGACTTCCAGTTCCAGGCCCTTGCCGTAGGCCTGGGGTGCGACGATGGCGGTGGCCCGGTCGATGACCTGACCCAGATCGAAGGGAGCGTTTTCCAGCTTGAGCTTGCCCGCTTCGATCTTGCTGTAGTCGAGGATGTCATTGACCACGGTCAGCAGGGTCTGGCCGGAATCGAGGATGCGGCGGAAACTGCCCGCGATCTGGCGTCCGCGGCTGTCGCGCAGGCCCACCTGGGCCAGACCCAGGACAGCGTTCAAGGGGGTGCGGATTTCATGGCTCATGTTGGCCAGGAACTCGCTGCGCGCGGCAGCCAGACGGCGGGCCTCGGCCAGGGCCGCCTCCCGTGCCATCTCCAGGCGCCGGCGCTCGGTGATGTCGGTGGCCACGCCGATGACGGCAGGCTTGCCCTGGTAATCGAAGGCGCGGCCCTGCACCTCGATCTCGAAACGGCTGCCGTCCCTGCGCAGGGCGGTGAAGCTGTACTGGGCAATACGCTCCCGCTTGTCGATACGCGCCTGGACGCGGTTGAGGACGTGCTCGCGCTCTTCGGGGGCGACAAGGTCAATGATGGCGAGCCTGCCGATCATCGCCTCGGGATCGTCGTAGCCGAACAGGGTGGCAAAGGCCGGATTGACGTAGGCGAAGCGCCCCTCGCAGAGAATGTAGATGCTCACCAAGGGCTGTTCGACCAGGCCGCGGAATTGTTCCTCGGACTGGGTGAGTTCTGCGGTGCGCTCGGCGACCATGCTCTCCAGCTTTTCCTGCTGCGCTTCGAGGCTCTTCCGGGCCAGGACCCGCTCGGTAATGTCGGTGGATTGGACGGTGATCCAGACGATACGGCCGTTGCCGTCCTGGACGGGCTGGACGATGAAGTCCTTGAAGCGCACCTCGCCGGAGCGCAGGGAAGAGGTGATCTCGAAGCGGTCCGCCTGGCCAGAAGCGGCGGTCTCGACTCCCTGCCGGACGCGGAGGCGCATGGCTTCGTCATGGTCGTACCAGGGGCACTCCCAGAACGGCCTCCCCGCCAGATCCTCCAGGCGAGTGCGTGCGGCGCTCAGGGCCGTGTCGTTGATGACGACGATGCGGCCCGAGGCGTCCAGGAGCCCGAGATTGAGGAAAGGCGTGTTGAGCATGGCGCGGGCCTTCAGCTCGCTCTCCCGCAGGGCCAGTTCGGTCTGCACCCGCTGGGTCACGTCGTGCAGGCTGACGACCACGCCTTCGATGCCGGCGGCGGTACGGAAGGGCCGGTAGTCCGCTTCATAGAGTTTCTCTTCGCCGGCAGGGATGCGACGGCTGGTGACGTAGCCTACAGCCTCGCCGGTGAGGGCGCGCCGCAGGTAGGGCTCCACTTCATTGAACAGCGCGGCCGGAAGAACCTCGGCCAGGGGCCGGCCGTGGATGTCCGCCGGGGTCATGCCGAACTGGGCGGCGTAGGCCGGGTTGGAGATGCCGTAACGCAGCCCGGGGTCGACGAAGGCCAGCAGATCCACCGAGGTATCGAGCACTTCGCGGAAGCGCCGCAAATCGAGCTCCGCAGCGATGCGCTGGCTCACGTCGGAGACGATGACGATGACGTGGGGTTCGCCCCCGATGACCACGGGGCCGAGGCCGATTTCGACGTGGAATTCCCGGCCGTCACGGCGCAGGGCCTTGAGGTGGCGCCCCTGGCCCATGATGCGGGGCGGGCTGTCGGGGGGAAAGCCTTCCCGCAGACTGCGGTGGGCACGTCGCACGGCGGTCGGGATGAGGGTTTCCACCGCCTGGCCCAGGAGTTCCCCTGCGGCATAGCCGAACATGCGCTCGGCTTCCGGGTTGAGGCGCACGATGCGCCCGTCGCTCGCCACCACCAGAATGCCCTCGGGTACCCGGTCCAGAATGAGGTTGGCGCGGGACTCGCTGTCCCGCAAAGCATCCTCGACGGCCTTCAGGTGGCTGACGTCCTGTACCGTGCCCCGCAGGTGCGTCGGGCGTCCGTCGCGTTCCCGGGTGAATTCGCCGCGTAGGTGCACCCAGCGGATTTCCCCGTCGGCGGGGCGGCAGATGCGGCAGGTGCGCTCCCAGGTCGCTCCATCCTGCAATCGGGCCGCGAGTTCGGCCGCCGCCGCAGGGCGCTCGCCGGGGAGGCTCAGATCGTTCCAGGCGGCAAGGGTGCGCGGATAGGCGTGGTCGATGCCCAGGATATCTTCCAGGACCGGCGAGGCGCTCCAGCGGTCGGCAGCGATGTCGTAGTCGTAGGAGCCCACCAGGGCAATGTGCTGGGCTTCCTCCAGGCGGTCGCGGGCGGCCAGCAGGTCCCGGGTCTGCTCCGCCACCTCACCTTCCAGGTGCAGCATGTAGCGCTGCTCGCTGGCCAGGCGCTCTTGGGCGCGGCGACTGGCGCTGCGCAGGCGCTCCACGGCCAGCCAGGCGGTGCTCCACAGAAGCAGGAGCCCCACGACACCTAGCGCCAGGTAGCGTCCCGCGTCCGGGCGAGGAGCCCCGTCCGCCGCCGCGGCCACGACGCTCCAGTCGGTCCCGGTGACCGCCACGGAGGACCCAGGCACGGGGACGATGGAGCCGTTAGGCGGCATGCCCTTGTTCAGGTCGAAGGGGCGTTGCGCGGCGAGCAGTGGATGTGCGGGGTCCGCGCTGTGCACCAGATAAAGGCGATAGCCCTGGGGTTCGAACCACTCCAGGGGCGAGGCGAGCACGCTTTCGGCGACCGCAATGCGCAGGGCGCCGGGACCGGCGGTGAGGGCGACGGGGACGACCAACTCGTAGCGCGGCTGATCCCCGGCGAGGCTGAGGAAGGCGCCGCTCTGGCCTGCGGCGACGAGGGCGCGGGTGCGGTCCCGGTGGTCACTGTCCAAGGGCATGCCGGCGTGGGCGAGGGGGCTGGCGTCGGCGTCCAGGAGTTCCAGAGAGAGCACTTCCGGCATGCGCCGTTGCAGGTCGGCGGTCAGGTCGGCGAGGCGGCGGGTCGTCGCCGGCAGTTCCGGGTCGAAGCCGGCGGCCACCGACTGGCGCCGGATTTCCAGGCGCTGCTGGTCCAGGGTATGGGTCAGGCGGTTGGCCGCCCCGCCGGTGGCATCGCGCACCGCCTGCAAGCGGGTTTCCCGGTCCCGCACATGGCCGAGGTAAAGGGAGCCGAGCAGGGCGAACGTCAAGGCGAGCGCTACGGCATAGACTGCCAGACTCGTCAGGGTGGAACGATTGGTTTTATGGTCGGCAGAACCGCCGACGGACTCCCCAGGCAATGGACTCTCCACGGTACTCAGGTTCGACTGGCGCGCCCCAGCCCCGTTCCCTTTCCTGCCGCCGCGGGAGCGAAGCGCGCCATCGGCCACCTATTCGGCGGCTTCGGCCAGCTTCTGCAACTGGGCCAGTTGCGCCAGGGCTGATTCCATGGCCTCCAGGCCGCCCGCCAACCCTTCCAGATGGCCCAGGCTGGCGGTGACGTTGGCCCGCTCGATGGTGGCCTGTTCGCTCATGTGGCTAATCTGGGTGGCCGCGGCCGAACTCTTGTCGGCCATCCCGTGCATGGTGGTCACCGTTTCGCCGGCCACCTCGCGGATGCGGGCGATGGTCGCGACGGCCTCGCGGATGCTGCCCGAAGTGGCTTCGGCCTGACCCTTGGCCGACTGGGCCAGCTTGCGCACTTCGTCCGCCACCACGGCGAAGCCGCGCCCGGCCTCGCCGGCCCGGGCCGCTTCGATGGCGGCATTGAGGGCCAGCAGATTGGTCTGATCGGCGATGGCGCTGATACCGCCGGTGATGGTGCCGATGACCTTGGAAATGCGCTCCAGGTCGGAGAGGCCGCCTTCCAGACGGTCCTGGGCGGCCCGCGCCATGGCGACGGCGTCGCCGATGGAGGCGATGCTGCCCTGAGCCACGTTGAGGGTATCGGCCTGGCGCACCGAGGCGTGCTCCAGTTGGGGCAGGGTGCCCAGGAGGGGCGAGATGGCATGCTGATATTCGACCACCTTTTCCACCACCGCCGCCTGGATGCCGTGCAGGGCTTCCCAGCGGTGCAGGGCGCGCAGGGCGTAATGGCTGGAATAGGCGGCGTAGTGGATGGGGAAATTGGCCATGGGGTTGCGTTCGGCGTCGTCGAAGAACACCAGGGCGGACAGGGTCTGATTGATGGGGACGCCCAGGATTTCGCCGAAGGTGGAGAAGCCCGCCGCCGGGACATCGCGGAAAAAACCAGCCTGGGGCAGGCGGGCGGCGTTGTTGAGCCGGCGCAGGACGCAGTCGTTGAGCAGTACCCCGGCGGGCGGGCTCTTGTCAGCCAGGAAGGCTTCCCAATCTCGTTGGGTGGAGGAGACGAAATCGGTGGCCTGCATGAGGAAAAGTTCGTCGCCGAATTCCAGATCACAGAAGAAGGCGATGCGGTCAGGCTGGATCGCCGCGACCGAGCGGATGAAGTACTCGCTGCCCACCTTGACCGCGAAGGTCTTGCCTTCCAGGTTGCGGCCGACGTCCTGGGGCGCGCAACGCAGGTAGGAAGCCAGGGCTTCGAGGACCGGCTGGGGGCGGCCATCGGCTCCGAAGACCGAGGACACCGTGCGGGCCACCGGATCGGCCTCCGCCACCAGCCAGTGCTGGGCCGTGGGCTCGTAGTTCTGGGTCTTGAAGGGGGCGAAAGTCTTTCCTAGCGCTAACTGGCAGAAGACCAGGACCGCCTTGCCTGTCTGTACCTGGCCCCGGGCGCGGATGTAGGTGCCGCTGAAATCGAGGCGTCCCCCCGCCGATCCTCCCACGGCGAGGCAGGGGAAACGCCCGGATTCGTACCAGGCGTGCATGAGGAAGCCCTCCGCGGCGGAAAGTCCGTCGCAGAATACCAGGGCGAAACTGCGCCCCGGCGAGAGGGGAAACTCCACCCGCAAACGCTCCAGTTCGTTGCGCAGGGCGGTCACCCGGTCGCGGGCACTGCGGGTGCCGCCACCGCCCAGGTCCACCATCTCGATCTGATGCCGGGCCACCAGACTGTCGGGGATCCACAACCAGCTGCCTATCGTGCCGTCGGCGCTGCAATAGGCTGAACTGCCGTCCTTGTGGCTGCACAGGATCCCCGAGGAAGAGAGGCAGACCACCGAACGCCCGGTGGTTTCCAGGCGCTGCCACTCACCGCTCACCCGGGCGAAGTCGGCCTGGGGTGGAATGAAGGCGAAGAGCAGGCCGCCGCCGTCGGGAACGTCGAGGGCCGCAAGGTTCTGCGGCACGGCGTGGCAATCGAATGTGCCGCCGGCGACCCCGGGCTTGCGGGTCTGGGACGACGAAGCGCCGTTGCCGGCGCGGCCAAAGGAAAAGAGTCCCATGCCTTGTCTCCTGTTATGGGCGGGTCGCGCTAAGCCTCGTACACTGCGAACCGCTCTCCCGGAACTGTTCGCCAGGGCGCATTCCGGGAATTGATTGTGGCCTCATTGTGGTCCGCAATCCTTGCAGGAACAAGGGCTTTGTCGCCTCAACGCCCCTGGAGGCCGGATTTTCTTCGGGGATGGCGCGCGAGGCGCCGGCTTTCCCGGCCGCATCCGGGTTCTCCCCCACGCCCCATCCGGGTAAAATCTGGGCAGCGCCTCTCCGCTGCCTTTGCGGCCGGCGCCCACCCCCCACCACCGTGAGCCGACCCATGTCGAATCCCCTGATCTTCAAGATTCTCGAAGACATCGCCAAGGACTTGTCCGGAAGCGAAGTGACCTTTCCCACCTTCCTGGACATCACCTTCCAGGTGCGCACGGCCCTGCAGAACCCCAACCTGAGCGTCGAACAACTGGCCAAGCTGGTGGGGGCCGAGCCGCTCATGAGCGCCAAGATCATCCGCATGGCCAACTCCGTGGCACTCAATCCTTCGGGGCGCGAAATTGCCGACGTGAAGAGCGCCATCGTGCGGGTCGGCATGGAGGCAGTGCGTACGGTGTCCTTCGCCGTGGCCATGGAGCAGCTCCTCAAATCGAAGCAGATGAAGACCTTCGAGGATCTTTCCCACCGCCTCTGGGAACATACGGCCCATGTGGCCGCCCTGTGCCGCGTCCTGGCGCGCAAGCGGGCCCGCATCAACGGTGACGAGGCCATGTTCGCCGGTCTGGTGCACGACATCGGCGTGTTCTACCTCATGTCCCGGGCGGCCAATTTTCCCGAGTTCGCCGCCGACCGGGTGCAGGTCCATAGCCTCCTGGTGGGCTGGCACGACAATATCGGCCACGCCCTGCTGTCCGCCCTGGGGCAGCCGGAAAGCGTCTGCGTCGCGGTGCAGGAGCACGAGTCGGATCGCGACGTGGGCGAGATCAAGACCCTCTCCGATGTGCTCTACGTGGCCAATAAGATCGCCAACCGCACCAGCACATGGCGCGATGCGGAAATCGACGGCGAAATCGACACCTCGGTCCTCGACAGCATCTTCGATGCCGAGACCCTGGCGGAAATCATCGAGGAGTCGGAAGAAGAGGTGCAGTCCCTGAAGGCCGCCCTGGGCGGCTGAGAGCCGGCCGCCGGCGCAGCCGGCGTTTGCGGGTGCGGGGAATACGGGGGATTCATGAGTCAACACGAAACGGCCGGCGACGTCACCGGCAAGCGCCTCGCCGCCCTCGCCCTGGCGGCGCTGGGCGTGGTTTACGGCGATATCGGCACCAGTCCGCTCTACGCCATGAAGGAAGTCTTCGCCGGCAATCATCCGATTCCGGTGAGCGAGGCCAACCTCTTCGGCGCCCTGTCCCTCTTCTTCTGGGCGCTGATTCTGGTGGTGTCGGTGAAGTACGTCATGTTCATCATGCGGGCCGACAACAGGGGCGAGGGGGGCATCATGGCCCTCATAGCCCTTGCCCTGCGCGATGTCCAGGGCAAGCCGGGTCAGGCCAAAACAGTGGCCATCGTGGGCATCCTGGGGGCCGCCATGTTTTACGGGGACGGCATGGTCACGCCGGCCATTTCGGTGCTCGCTGCGGTGGAGGGGCTCGAAGTGGCGGCCCCGGGGCTGCATGCCTACGTGATTCCGGTCACGCTGCTCGTGCTGTTTGCGCTCTTTTTCGTCCAGAAGAGCGGCACCGGCAAGATGGGCATCGCCTTCGGCCCCGTCATGCTTCTGTGGTTCGCCACCCTCGCCGTGCTGGGTATCGTCAATATCGCGGCCAACCCGACCATCCTGCACGCCCTCAGCCCGGTCTATGGTGTCGAATTCCTCCTGGCCAACAAGGCCATGGCCCTGGTGGCCATGGGCAACGTGGTCCTGGCGGTGACCGGGGCGGAGGCGCTCTACGCCGACATGGGCCACTTCGGCCGCAAACCCATTTCCCGGGCCTGGTTCGCCTTCGTGCTGCCGGCCCTGGTGCTCAACTACTTTGGCCAGGGCGCGCTCATCCTGGGCGATGCGGAAGCGGCCAAGAATCCCTTCTACCTTTCGGCCCCCGAGTGGGCGCTCTATCCCCTCATCGGCCTCGCCACCCTGGCGACGGTGATCGCCTCCCAGGCCGTCATCTCGGGGGCCTTCTCGGTGACCCGCCAGGCCATGCAGCTCGGCTTCGTGCCCCGCCTGGAGGTGCAGCACACCTCCGAGAAGCAGCAGGGCCAGATCTATCTTCCGGCGGTCAACTGGGGACTCATGGTGGCGGTGATGATCCTCGTCCTGGGCTTCAAGTCCTCCAACAACCTCGCGGCCGCCTACGGCATCGCCGTCACCGGCGACATGGTCATCACCTCCCTGCTCGCTACCGTGGTCGTCGCCCGCGCCTGGGGTTGGGGCTGGCCCCGCTCCATCGCGCTGTTTTCCTGCTTCCTGGCCGTGGAACTCGTTTTCCTGGCTGCCAATATCCTGAAGATTCCCGACGGCGGCTGGTTCCCCCTGGTGGCCGGCATAGGCGTCTTCGTCCTCATGACCACCTGGAAGCGCGGGCGCCAGTTGCTGTCGGACCGGCTCAAGGGCGAGCGCCTGGAACTCGCCCCCTTCATCGAATCCCTCGCCATGTCCATGCCCACCCGGGTGCCCGGTACGGCGGTCTTTCTCAACGCGGACCCCAAGGGTGTTCCCCACGCCCTCCTGCACAATCTGATGCACAACAAGGTGCTGCACGAGCGGGTCGTGCTGCTCTCGGTCCAGTTCTACGATCTGCCCTACGTCCCGGAGATCGATCGTATCGAAGTCAAGAAAATGCGGGAAAACTTCTGGAGCGTCGTCGTCCAGTACGGCTTCATGGACGAACCCGACATCCCCGCCGCCCTGGAGCGCTGCACCGAGGCGGGCCTGGAGTGTTCGGCCCTGGATACCTCCTACTTCATCGGCCGCGAAACCCTCATCCCCAAGCTGGACTCCGATATGGCCTTCTGGCGCGAAAAGCTCTTCGTCGCCCTGTTCCGCAATGCGGGGTCGGCCACCGCCTACTTCCGCATTCCCACCAACCGGGTGGTCGAGCTGGGGACTCAGGTGTCGCTCTGAGCCCGCTCTCCGCAGGCTTGCGCGCCTACAGTGACGATGAACAGGGGCCGGGAGGCCGCGGCGCGTGTAGTCAGTCAGATAGGTTCAGCTTCGGCCCGACCCGCATCCCCACTCGCTTCGTCGCTCATCCTCGCCATAGCTTCGGCTATGGCTGCGGTTTGCCTCGCGCGATCGGGGCGCGGATGGGCGCCTCGGCATCGACGCCAACCGATCTGACCGACGACTAAAGGCGGCGGATTTTTTCCAGGACCGCGGTGGTGGAGGTCTGGTGCAGGAAGGGGATGGAATGCACCGTGCCTCCCCAGCCCTGGACTTCCGGGGCGCCGACGATGCGCTCCACGGGCCAGTCGCCGCCTTTGACCAGGACGTCGGGGCGGCAGGCGAGGATGGGTTCGATGGGGGTGTCGGCATCGAACCAGGTGACCAGGGCGATGCATTGCAGGGCCGCCATGACGGCCAGGCGGTCGGCAAGGCCGTTCACAGGCCGGTCCGGGCCCTTGCCCTGACGGCGAACCGAATCGTCACTGTTGAGGGCCACCACCAGCGAGGCCCCCAGGGCCGCCGCCTGGGCCAGGTAGGTGACGTGCCCCCGGTGCAGGATGTCGAAACAGCCGTTGGTGAAGACCAGGGGCCGGGGGAGGGCCGCGCAACGCTCGGCCAGGGCAGCCGGCGGGCAGATTCTGGCCTCGAAGGCCGGTGTGGGATATCCCGCCACGACTGGCGTTTCAGCGCGCCGCCGGCGCTTCCACCGGGGCCGGGGTCGGGGCGGGCTTGGCTTCCGACCGGTTGGCGGCCGAGGAATCGAGGCGCTTCGTCTCGCTTTCCGCCACCACTTCCATCACATTGACCACCTTGCGTACGCCGGTCGTGGTCCGGGTGACTTGAACCGCCGCCTGGGCTTCCCGGTCATTGACCACACCCAGCAGGAAGACGACCCCTGCCTCGGTGACCACCTTGACGTGATTGGCCGAGAACTGGCCGGAATCGACAAAGCGGGCCTTGACCTTGGAAGTGATGTAGGTGTCGTTGCTGCGGCCCGAGAGCGAGGACGAGGGGCCGACATAAAGTTCGTTCCACACGCCCTGTACGCCTTCCACGCCGCGCACCAGCTCGCCGATGCGGGCCTTGTTGTCCTCGCTGGGCGTCTCGCCGCTGATGAGAACCTTGCGGTTGAAGCTGGTGATGTTGACGTGGTTTTCCTTGCCGAATTTGTCCGAAATGCGGCTCAAAGCCTTCCATTCGATGGTTTCGTCGTCGGTCTGGGTGGCGATGGAGCGGCGGTCGAGGGCCGCCAGGACGCCGACGGTGACGCCGGTGGCCACGGCGGTGACGCAGCCCTGCAGGGTGGGAAGGGTGGCGGCGAGAAGCGCGGCGGAAAGGATGATTTTTTTCATTCTTCGACTCCCAGAAGAAGGCTGTCGATGCCGTCGCACAGACAGTGCACGATGAGAAGGTGGGTTTCCTGGATGCGGGCGGTACGTTCCGCCGGCACGCAGAGGTGGATGTCATCGTCGCGCAACAGGTCGGCGATCTGCCCGCCGCCCCGGCCGGTGAGGGCGATGACGCGCATGTCCGCGTCGTGGGCGGCCGAGATGGCTTCGATGACGTTGCCGGAATTGCCCGAGGTGGAAATGGCCAGAAGCACATCGCCGCCGTGACCCAGGGCGCGTACCTGGCGGGAGAAAACCTGGTTGAAGGAATAGTCGTTGGCGACGGCGGTGAGGATGGAGGTGTCGACGGTGAGGGCGATGGCCGCCAGTTCCTGCCGCTCGGCCTCGAAGCGCCCCACCAACTCGGCGGCGAAGTGCTGGGCGTCGGCGGCGGAACCGCCGTTGCCGCAGGCCAGGATCTTGTTGCCGTTGACCAGGGCCGCCGTCATGATCTCGACCGCCGCGGCCACCGGTGCGGCCAGGGTTTCGACGGCATTCAACTTGGTATGGGCGCTGTCCTCGAAATGGCGGGCGACGCGGGCGATCAGATCCATGTTTTATTCCGCAAAAAAGTTGCCGGATTCTAGCATCGCGGTCCGGGAGGCGCTGTAACCAACGGTAAGGCGGTGGGGGGTGAGAGGCGAGGGGTCAGAGTTGGGCGAGGACTTCGATTTCCACGCGGCGCCAGGGGTCCGGGTCGTCGCGCAGGGTGGCGATGCGGGCGACCAGGGGCTCGCCGCGGTCCAGAGCTGCGGCGACGACGCGATTGGCAGCCCGGGGCAGGTAACCCAGCTTTCTTCCCCGCCATTCGACCCGGATGGCGCGCCGGTCGTGGCGGTTGTCCGGCTCACGCACCAGGGTCAGCAGGTCGCCGACGCGCAGGCCCTCGCGCACCTCATCCAGGGCGTGGTACTGGGCGCCGGCCAGGGGGGAACGCTGCACCAGGATGCGGACGGCTTCTTCTGCCAGGGCGGGAAGTACCGCCCCGGGAAAGAGCCCTAGGGAGGCGGCCAGCAGGCCGATCCGCAGGCTACGTCGGAAAATCGGGGCGTCCAAGGTGGGGCGAAAGCTCATTCGTCGGCGCGAAAGGCGTCGCGCATCCATTCCAGGCTGCGCCCGGCGGGATCGGCCAGAAGCACGCAGTCGAAGCGGCAGGGGCCTTCCGGGCGCCCGGCTAGGTAATGCCGGGCGGCGAGGACGAGACGGCGGCGCTTGGCGCCGTCGATGCTGGCGGCTGCCCCACCGAAGTCCGCCCGGCTGCGCAGGCGGACCTCGACGAAGACCAGGGTGGCGCCGTCGCGGCAGATGAGGTCGATTTCGCCGCCGCGGATGCGGAAATTGCGTTCCAGCACGGAGAGACCCCGCGCTTCCAGGAAGCGGGCCGCCAGGGCCTCGGCTTCGCGGCCGCGAAGGGTGGTGGTATCTTGAGGCTTTGCGGGCATGGGTCGCGATGACGATTGAATCCGGTGCATTGTACGTGGTGGCGACGCCGGTGGGGAATCTGGCGGACCTCAGCGAGCGCGCCCGGGAGGTGCTGACCGGGGTGGCTTGGGTGGCGGCAGAGGATACCCGCCACAGCCAGCCCCTCCTGCGCCATGTCGGCTCCCGGGCCCGGCTTCTGGCCGCCCACGAACACAATGAGCGCGAAGCGGCAGCGCGCATCGTCGAACTCCTGAGCAGCGGAGAGGCGGTGGCCCTGGTGAGCGACGCCGGAACCCCCGGGGTGTCCGACCCCGGCGCACGCGTCGTCGCTGCGGTGCGGGCCGCCGGCCATCGGGTCATCCCCCTGCCCGGGCCTTGTGCTGCCGTGGTGGCCCTCTCGGCCTCAGGGTTCGACGATCCCCATTTCCTTTTTTACGGCTTTCTTCCTCCCAAGGCGGTGCAGCGGCGGCAGGCCCTGGCGGTTCTGAAGGACCAGCCCTGGACTGTGGTGTTCTACGAGGCGCCCCATCGGGTGCTGGAGACGGTGAGCGATCTGGCTGCGCTCTTCGGCGAGAGGCGCCTGCTCATCGGGCGGGAACTGACCAAGTTGTTCGAGACCATCGCCGTCCTGCCCCTGCCGGAGGCCGTGGCATGGCTTCAGGCGGACCCCCATCGCCTGAAAGGCGAGTTCGTCCTGGCCGTATCCGCCGCCCCGGCCGTCGCGGCGAGCGGCGAAGGCGAGCGCGCGCTGCGCCTGTTGCTGGCCGACGGTCTTTCCGTAAGTCAGGCCGCCAAGCTCGCTGCGGCAATCAGCGGCGTCGGCCGCAAGGAACTTTACGAAACCGCACTGCGCCTCAAGGGCGATTCAGCCACCTGAGCGTGGTGCCGTAGAGATCAGCGGGCACCACCGGCTTGGTGAGGAAATCGTCCATGCCCGCCGCACGGCAGCGCTCGCGGTCGCTTTCGAAGGCATTGGCGGTCAGGGCCAGGATGGGAACCTTCCCGCCGGCCGGCAGGGCGCGAATGCGGCGGGTCGCTTCGAGCCCGTCCAGGACGGGCATCTGGACATCCATCAGGATCAGGTCGTAGGGGCCGCTCGCGGCGCGGGCGACGGCCTGGGCCCCGTCAAGAGCCAGGTCGACGCAGAGGCCGCAATCCTCCAGCATGAGGCGTACGATTTCCCGATTCACTGGTTCGTCCTCCACCACCAGGATGCGGCGTCCGGGAAAATCCCGGCGCAGGCGGGATTCCGCGGCATCCGGTGCCACTTCAGACTCTCGGGGCCGGGCGCCCTTGGCCAGACGGGCGGTAAACCAGAAGGTGCTGCCCCGGCCTGGGACGCTTTCCGCCCCCGCCTCGCCGCCCATCAGTTCGGCCAGCTTGCGCGTGATGGCCAGGCCCAGGCCGGTTCCGCCGTACTGGCGGGTGGTGGAGTTGTCGGCCTGCTCGAAGGCAGAGAAAAGTCGGGGCAGGGAGTCCGCCGCGATGCCGATGCCTGGGTCCTGGACGGAAAAGCGCAGCAGGGCGGCGTCCTCGTCCTCCCGCAGCGTCCGGACCTGGATCAGGATTTCCCCGGCGGCAGTGAATTTGATGGCGTTGGCGACGTAATTGAGGAGCGCCTGGCGCAGGCGGGTCTCGTCGCCCAGCAAGGTCGCTGCCGGGACGTCCAGGCGGGTTTCCAGGCGCAATCCCTTGCTGCGGGCTTCGTTGCCCATGACGTCGAGGACCGAGGCCACCAGGGCTGCCATATTGACGGGACTGGCGGCGAGTTCGAATTTTTCCGAATCGATGCGCGACAGATCCAGGATGGCGTTGATGATGGCCAGCAGATGGTCGCTCGCTGCCATGAGCTTGGTCAGCTTGTCGGCCTGGCGGGGCGTCAGGCCGTCGCGGCGGATCAGGTGGGCCATGCCGTTTATGGCGTTCAGCGGGGTGCGGATTTCGTGGCTCATATTGGCCAGGAAGGCCCCCTTGGCCCGGGCGGAGGCTTCTGCGGCGGTGGTTGCGGCCTGGAGTTCCCGGGTGCGCTGCTCGACCAGGTCTTCCAGGTGGTCGCGGTGACGGGCGAGTTCGTCGGCAATGCGCCGCTTCTCGGAGACGTCCTCATTCACGGCGAGGTAATGGGAGATGCTTCCGTCCATCCGGCGGACCGGTGCGAGGCGGGCGTATTCGACGTACTCCTCGCCGTTTTTGCGCCGGTTGACGAACTCGCCCTGCCAGGACTCCCCACCGACCATGGCAGCCCACAGGGCGTCATAGGTGTCGCGCGGGGTCTTGCCGGACTGGAGGAGGCGCGGGTTCTTGCCCAGGATCTCGTCGCGCGAGTATCCGGTGGTGTTGACGAAGGCCGCATTGACATACTCGATGTTGGCGTCGAGGTCCGTGATGATGACGCTTCCCGGGCTTTGCTCCAGGGCCTGACTGAGGGTGCGCAGGGCCTGTTCGGCGCGGCGGCGCTCGCTGATGTCGCGGGCGATGCCGAAGAGGCCGATGACTGCGCCATCCCGGTCCCGCAGCAGGCCCTTGACGGTATGGAAGGCGGCGGCCTCGCCGTGGACGTTGACCGTTTCTTCCTCGAAGGTCGTCAGGGCGCCCCGGGCGAGGACTTTCCGATCCATCGCGGCGATCGAGCGCGCAGTTTCTGGGTCGAATAGCGCCGCATCGTCGCGTCCCAGGATGTCGCGCTGTTCCAGCCCCATGACGCGGGCGGTAGCCTGATTGGCCAGGACGTAACGGCCCTCCATATCCTTGACGAATATGGCGTCGGTGGTGCCCTCGACGATCGCCTCCAGCAGGCGCCGCGATTCGTCCAGTTCCCGGCTCTGCTGCCGCAGGCGGGCCTCCGACTCTTCCAGGCGGGTGAAGGCCAGGCTGCCCTGGATGGCCGTGGTCAGCTTTTCGAGAACCGCGCGCAACTGGGCCAGGAAACGGGGCGCCAGGGCCTGCGGGCGATTGGCGTGCAGGATTAGGATGCCTTGCTCGCCCAGGGGGCAGAGGGACCAGGTGCCCAGCGCAGCGTCCAGGGGCGGGGCAAGGAAATCGAGCAGCCGGGCTTCGGGGCGGCCGCAGAGGTCTCGGGCGGCGGAGGCGAGGGGATGGTCCCCAGGCAGGCGCTCCCGGGTCACCGAACGGCGGGGGAGGGCGTCCAGGAGGGCGAGTTCGCCGCTGTCGCCATCGCGCCACCAGACCGAGGCGGCTGCCAGGTTGCGCTGCCCGACCAGGGCGCGCAGGAATTCGCGGCAGGTCTCCCGGGCGTCCAGGTGACGGCCGACGGTGAGGGAAAGCTCGTAGAGCGACAGCAGCTCCTGGGTGGTGTCCCGGGATTCGCTCATGACGGGGTGTGGGCGAGGGCGACGACGAAGGTCTTGTTGAAGAATTCGATGGGTTGGCGGCCGTCGGTGGCGATTTCGCCCAGGGCCAGGACGCCTTCGGGCCGGGTGGCGGTGAACTTGGCCAGTTCTTCGCCCACCGCAGCCAGTTCCTCGGGGAAGGCATCGCCCAGCATCAGGGCCCGCGAGAAGCAGTCGGAAACCAGGCAGCGGGCCACATCGCCCGGCGCCGCGCAGGCTGCTACCGCTTCCCGGGCCGCGGCCACCAGACTGCCACGGTCGCCGTGCACCAGGTAGAGAAGGGTGTTTTCGCGCAAATCGGAAAGCAGGGCGATGCCCTGGTCCGCCTCGTCGACCCCCATGGGATCGCGGATGACGTCTTCGCTGCCGTCGCGACCGATGCCCAGGGGGTAGCTCGAATTGAGATCCGGGAAAACCGGGCGGCCGGTCAGAGCGGGGTTTTCGGCTTCCACCTGCTGGCGGTAGAAGCGGCCCGCCGGCTCCCAGTTGAGTTCGAGAAGCTTGCTGCCCCGGGTGCGCGAGGCGACGAAGGGACCACGCACCCGGCGCCAGCCGTGGCGCACCCGCACGGTGAAGCGCTCCGGCACCAGGATGGTGAGCCCCGCGTTGGCGAGGGCGCTGCCCGCGGCGAAGAGCGTCGGCGCCACCCTCAGGTCGTGGTAACCCGCGCCGGCGCCGAACTGGGGCAGGCCGTGGCCGTAGAGGTCGTAAAGCGCTTCGAGCAGGCCGGCGACGTTGGGCCCCAGGCAATCCACCAGGACGATGGACGAAACATCTCCGCAGCCCTCCAGGGAGGGTGGGGGCTGGCGCCAAGAGACGCTGCCGGGGGCGAGATCAGCGATGGCCCAGCGGCTCTCTCCCGGCAGGGCGACGACGATGGCGCCCTTGTGGCGCACCGCGCCCCCGTCGATGAGACCTGGGAATAGGGCACCGCAGGCCCGGATACCGGCGCTTTCCAGCGTCGCCGCGATTTCGGCCAGGGCTTCGCCGTGCCAGTCGGCCAGGAGAACCAGCCACAGGGGGTGGGCGGCCGCCTCGGGGCGGGCGGCGATGTGCCGCGCCAGATCATCGGGGGTCGAGAAATCAAGGTACATGCGCGAGGGCTTAATTACGGGGCCGCCCAGTATTGCAAAGGCTCCCGGCGGAGTCAAAGCGCCATTGCCGGGCGGGGGCAGGCGTTTTCCCTCGCATCGGATTCCCATCGGCGCGCCTGAATGGGCGGCGGGCGGCTAAAATGCCGTTCTTCCCGGGAAAAACGTCATGCAGATCACCCTTACACGCCCCGATGACTGGCACCTGCACCTGCGCGACGGCGAGGCCCTGGCCGCCGTCGTCGGCCACACGGCCCGCCAGTTCGCCCGCGCCATCGTGATGCCCAACCTGCGGCCGCCGGTGACCACCGTGGAGCAGGCCGCTGCCTACCGCTCCCGCATCCTGGCCGCCTTGCCCGCCGGCGCCACCTTCGAACCGCTGATGACCCTGTACCTCACCGACCGCACCGACCCGGCCGAAATCCAGCGGGCCCGCGCCTCGGGCTTCGTGCAGGCGGTGAAGTATTACCCGGCCGGGGCGACGACCAATTCCGATTCCGGCCTTACTGCGGTGGAAAAGGCCTACGCCGTCTTCGCCGCCATGGAGGAAGCCGATCTGCCCCTGCTGGTGCACGGCGAGGTCACCGACCCCCGGGTCGATCTCTTCGACCGGGAGAAAATCTTCATCGACACCGTGCTGGCGCCCCTGGTCGCCCGCTATCCCCGCTTGCGGGTGGTCATGGAGCACATCACCACGCGGGAGGCGGCCGAGTTCGTCGCCGCTGCCGGGGCCACGGTCGCGGCGACCGTCACCGCCCACCACCTGATCTATAACCGCAATGCCATTTTCCAGGGAGGCGTGCGCCCCCACTGGTATTGCCTGCCGGTGCTCAAGCGGGAGACCCATCGGGAGGCTCTGGTCGCTGCGGCTACCTCGGGCCATCCCCGCTTCTTCCTGGGCACCGATTCGGCGCCCCATGCCCGCCTCGCCAAGGAGGCGGCCTGCGGTTGTGCGGGTTGCTATACCGCCTACGGCGCCCTGGAACTCTACGCCGAGGCCTTCGAGGCCGCCGGCGCCCTGGACCGCCTGGAGGCATTCGCCAGCTTCCATGGTCCCGACTGGTACGGCCTGCCGCGCAACACGGGCAGTGTCACCCTGGTTCGGGAGGATACCCCCGTGCCGGCCGGCTTTGCCTACGTCGGGGGCGATACCCTGGTGCCCCTGCGGGCCGGCGAAACCCTGAAGTGGAGGATGCTGTGATGCCCGCTGGAAAAGCCACCCTCGCCGCGCTCCTCGCGAGCCTCACCCTGACTGGGTGCATCAACGACGGCGCCACCTACCAGATCGACGCCACCGGCCAGCACAACCTCAGCCTGGTGCGGGAGCAGACCTATCTGTGGGACAAGAAGATCAAGTTCTACCTGGTGGTCGCCCGCATGCCCACCTGCATGCGGCGTCACTTCATCGGCGAGTTGTTCCCCAAGACTAAGGTGGAAATCTTCCGGGTGCCGTCCGGGGCCTACGTAGTAAGGGCGGGAAAATTCATGTACGCCACGGAAACGCAGACCTGCGAGGGGTTTGCGCCCATTCGCGAAGAACCCGCGGAGGGGATAGGCGATCTGGTCGGCACCTTCTCCGAAAAGGCCGGCACGCCCGTTTTCGAAGCCGCCGAGCCGGAGGCGGCCAAGTCCCGGTGAAGGAAGCGGCGGCCACCGCCGCAGCGCCGCTCCTCCTGCTGCCGCGTCCCGACCTTTGGGGTGGCGTGCAGTGCCCCGGCCGTCCCGCCCTTGCCGCGGCCCTGGCCGCCGCCGGCGTCAGCAACCAGGCCGGACAGCCTCTGTGCCTGGTGCCCCCCGCGCCTGACGGCCCCGAATACGAGGAAAGAATCGGGACGACAGGGGAGGTGGAAACCCGGGATGGAAATTGGCATGACGCTTGCAATGCCCTGGCCTGGCTGGCCTTTCCCCGGTCCAAGGCGGCCCTTAACGCGGCCCACCGGGCGGCCCGGCTCCCGGGCGAGCGGGGGCCGCGCCGCGACGCCCTGACCCACCTGGACGAGTGCGGAATCATCGTCCTCGCGGAGGACGAGGCACTCCTCGACCTGGTACGGGGCTTTCGCTGGCGGGAACTGTTCTGGCAGCGGCGCGCCGCCGTGGAAACCCGCATGCGCTTCCTGGTCCTCGGGCACGCCACAGCCGACCAACTGCGGGCGCCCTTTCGCGGCCTCACCGCCAAGGCCGTTCTCTATCTCGTCCCACCGGGCCTCGCAGCCCTCGCCCCGCAAAGCCTGTTCGAAGAAGGCGACTTGCGCCTGGCGGACCATCTGCGGTGCGGCTTCCCGGCCCGGCCGAGGGATCTGCACCCTTTGCCCCTGCTGGGGATTCCGGGCCTGGTAGTCGCCAACGGCGATCCTGCCTATTACGAAGATGCCTGGTTGTGTGCGTCAAGTTGTGCAAATGCGAATCAGGTAATCGGTTGTCCAATTCGCTGACGGTGACGCGGAGGGCGTAGCCCGGAGCGGCGCCGTCAGCGCGGCCGAATCAGGCGGCCATCCTCAACTGCTCCTTCTTCTG
>JAEUNZ010000042.1:0-31269 GCA_016790965.1 Dechloromonas sp. | reverse complement strand
GGCCCAAGGAGGTGGTCTATGCCGACATCCGCCAGCGCCTGAAGGACTTGCCGGCCAGCCTCAGCCTCGGTCAGCCCATTGCCCACCGCCTCGACCACATGCTGTCAGGGGTGCGGGCGCAGATCGCCATCAAGATTTTCGGCGAGGATCTCGACACCCTGCGCGCCCAGGCCGGCCTGTTGCGCGAGCGGCTGGCGCAGATCGACGGGCTGGCCGACCTGGAGATTGAGAAGCAGGTGTTGGCGCCGCAGATCAAGGTCCGCGTCGATTTCGACGCCGCCGCCCGCTACGGCATCTCGACCGCCCAGTTGACTCGCACGCTGCAGACCCTGGTCGATGGCGAGAAGGTGACGCAGATCGTCGAGGGCAATCGCCGCTTCGACCTCGTCATCCGCCTGCCGGAAAGCGACCGCTCGCTGGAAGGGCTGAAGACTCTGCTGGTCGAGACGCCGGGCGGTCCCGTACCGCTGGCGCTGCTGGCCAGCATCGAAGACGCCGACGGGCCCAATCAGATCACCCGCGACGATGGCCGCCGGCGCATAGTCATTTCGGCCAATGCCCAGGGCCGGGCCTTGTCCGCCGTGGTCGCCGACCTGCGCGCGGTAGTCGCCGACTTCCCGTTGCCCGAGGGTTATTTCATCACCCTGGGCGGCCAGTTCCAGGCGCAGGAAGAGGCGGCCCGGCAGATTTCATGGCTGGCGCTGGGTTCGGTGGCGCTGATCTTCATGGTCCTCTATAGCCGCTATCGTTCGGCGCTGCTGGCCGGGTTGATCATGGCCAACGTGCCGCTGGCCCTGGTCGGCAGCGTGCTCGGCCTGTGGTTGTCCGGCCAGCCGCTGTCGGTCGCGGCGCTGATCGGCTTCATCACGCTGGCCGGCATCGCGACGCGCAACGGCATCCTCAAGATCAGCCACTACCTGAACCTGATGCGTCTGGAAGGCGAGACCTTTGGCGTGCCGATGATCGTCCGCGGCTCGCTGGAACGCCTGACGCCGGTGCTGATGACCGCGCTGGTCGCCGCCTTTGCGCTGGCTCCGCTGCTGTTCGAGGCCGAACAGCCGGGCACCGAGATCCTGCATCCGGTCGCCGTGGTGATTTTCTCCGGCCTGATCAGCTCGACCCTGCTCGATACCTTTGTCACCCCCGCGCTGTTCTGGTTGTTCGGCCGCCCGGCCGCCGAACGTCTGCTGGCCGAGGCCGGCGACGAAGCCCTCTGATTTTTCTCGTGAAAGGAAATGAAAATGAGCCTGAAAGCAACCCTTGCCGCAGCACTCGCCCTGTGCGCCTTGAATCTGCCCATGGCGCCGGCCCACGCCCATGCCGAACACGGCAAGCCGCAGTTCGGCGGCGTCGTCGCCGAGGCGGGGGAAGTGCAGTTCGAAATCGTCAGCAAGGACGGCAAGATCACCGTCCATGTCAGCAACCACGAAAACCCTGTGGACGTCGGCGGCGCCAGCGGCAAGCTGCTCATCCTGTCGGGGGCCGAGCGCAGCGAGGTCCAGTTGAAACCGGCCGGCGGCAATCGCCTCGAAGGCGCCGGCAGCATAGCCAGCGGTGCCAAGCTGCTGGTTACGCTGCAGTGGCCCGGCAAAAAGCCGCTGCAGGGGCGGGCGGTGATGCGCTGAAGGCGGGCCGCCGGCCGCCTCAGCGCGCAGCGGGCTCCAGCAGCATAGCGTCGCCGTAGCTGAAGAAGCGATAGCCCTGGGCGACGGCGTGGGCGTAGGCTGCGCGCATGGTGTCGTAGCCCGCGAAGGCCGAAACAAGCATGAGCAGCGTCGAGCGGGGCAGGTGGAAATTGGTGATGAGCCTATCCGCCACCCGGAAACGGTAGCCCGGGGTGATGAAGATATCGGTTTCCGCCGCGCCGGCCCGCACCGTGCCGTCGTCGTTGGCGGCGGATTCCAGGGCGCGCAGGCTGGTGGTGCCGACGGCGACGATCCGTCCGCCGGCGGCGCGGGTGGCGGCGATGGCGGCGGCGGTGGCGGCGGGAATGGCGAAACGCTCGCTGTGCATGCGGTGCTCGGCGATTTTCTCGACCCGCACCGGCTTGAAGGTGCCGGCGCCCACATGCAGGGTCAGAAAGGCGCTGCCGACGCCGCGCTGGCCCAGTTTGGCGAGCAGGGCCTCGTCGAAATGCAGGCCCGCGGTGGGGGCGGCGACGGCACCGGGCTCCCGGGCATAGACCGTCTGGTAACGGGTTTCGTCCTCGCCTTGGGCCGCGTGGGTGATGTAGGGGGGCAGGGGCAGGCGGCCATGGCCTTCGGCCAGTTGCCAGAGGTCGCCGTCGCCCACCAGTTCCAGCGCAAAGAATTCACCGCTGGCTCCGGCGCGGCCGGTGACCTCGACCTCGAAGGCGTTGGCGAGGCGCAAGCGGCTGCCCGGTTTGGGCGCCTTGCTGGCCCGCACCTGGGCCACCGCATGGCGGGCGTCGACGATGCGCTCCAGCATGACCTCCACCTTGCCGCCACTGGGTTTTTCGCCATGCAGCCGGGCCTTGATGACCTTGGTGTCGTTGAATACCAGGAGGTCGCCGGGGGCGATCAGGGCAAGGATATCGGTGAAGCGCAGATCGTCCAGCGCATCACCGCGCACGTGCAGGAGCCGGCTGCCGCAGCGTTGTGCCGCCGGATGCTGGGCGATCAGCTCGGGGGGCAGGGGAAAATCGAAGTCCTCGACGGTCAAGGACATGGGCGACACCGGGGACACGAGGGGAAAAGCCAGAGGGAGCGGGCCGGAAAAAGCCGCGCATTGTAGCAGAGGGGGCTCAGGCTCCGGGATTGGCGGGCAGCCCGAGGCGTGCGGCGACAAAGGGCCGGTAGCGCATGTCGAGGCGGAGGATGTGGTCGGTCCACCAGTGGGTCAGGTAGGCGAGAAGCGCCGGCAGGTCGGCGCTGTTGCAACTTGCGTCGTAGCAGGCATTGGCCACGGCCTCGCAAAATTCCGTGTGGTCCTTCCACTGGCCTTCGAGTTCCGGGTAAGCCAGGCGCTCCAGAAGGGTTTCCTCGGCCTCGAAGTGCGTGCTGGCGTACTCCGACAGCGCATGAAGGACATCCGCCACCGCTTCGCTGTGTGCCGGCTGACCGACACAGTCGAGCAACTGATTGATGAGATCCGCCAGCTTCCGGTGTTGCTCGTCGAATTCGGGAACGCCGACGCTGAAGCGGTCATCCCAGACCAGTTTTTCCATGAGGGTGCCTTGGGGAGTGGCTATCACTAAGGTGCTAGACAAGCCCCGATTTTAAAACAGTTCCCTGGCCTTGTACCCGATGCCCGCACAAAAATGGCGCACCTCTTTCCTTTTCCCGCTGGTGTGGGGAGAGCTGCGCCCACCGGGAGCCGTCGACATGCAGCGAGTTTCCCATCCATGCCGTCAGCCCCGGGCCGGGGCGAAAGTGACGGGTACCCGGGTCTGCTCCGCCACGTCCCGGGCGACGGAGCCGAGCAGCATGTGGCGCAGGGACTCACCCCGCTTCGCCCCCAGGACGATCTGGTCCGCCGGAATTTTCTGCGCGTAATGGGCGATGGTTTCGGCCACGTGCCCCACTGCCAAATGGCGGTGATAGGCGAGGCCGGCGGTATCGAGCACCTGGCACGCCGGCGCCAGGGCCGCCAGCCCCTCTTCGCGGTAGTAAGCCTCGATGCGCTCGGGTTCGACGAAGAGGCGTACGTGGCCGGAATCGACCGGGATCTGCACGTTGAGCACATGGAGATCGGCCTTCATCCCCGTATGTAGCAGGCGTACGACGTGGTCGGTGGCGCCCAGGCTGCCGGGGCCGCCGTCCACGGCGAGCAGGATGGTGTACATGGCGATGGTCTCCTCAGGAACGGCGGTCGGTGGGTGGCTGGGCTTCGAGATCAATTTCCACGGGCTCCGCACTGCGCGCGCGGCGGGCGGCGAGCCATTTGCCGACCAGGATCACCAAGGCGGCACCGGTCGCGGCGGCAGCGTACTTGTATGCTGCCGCCACCCCATCGGCGAAGAAATGTCCGGCGACGGCCCGGTCGGTGATTGCCATTTCGCCGGCGATCCACCCCAGGAGGGCGCCCCCCAGGGTGATGACCACGGGAAAACGATCCATGAGGCGGAGTACGAAACGGCTTCCCCAGACGACGATGGGGATGCTGATGAGAATGCCCAGGACTACCAGCCCCAGGTCTCCCTTCGCGGCTCCCGCGACGGCGATGACGTTGTCCAGGCTCATGACCACGTCGGCCAGCATAACCGTTCTGACCGCGGCGAAAAGGCTTTCGCCAGCGGCGACCGAACCGTGGTCATCGTCGTCCTCGGGCAACAGGAGCTTGATTCCGATCCACAGGAGGAGCCCCGCGCCGACCACTTTCAGATAGGGCAGGGCCAGGAGCTGCAGGGCAAAAAAGATGAGCACGATCCGGATGCCGATGGCTCCGGCGACGCCCCAGAAGATGGCTTTGCTGCGCTGGGCTTCGGGCAGGCGGCGGCAGGCCAGGGCGATGACCACCGCGTTGTCCCCTCCCAGGAGGATGTCGATCATGACGATCTGCGCGACGGCAAGGAAGAAAGCGGTATCGAGGCCGAGGAAATCCATGATCGCAGTGCGGGAAGTCGTTTGAAGGCGGGGAAGCTCTGCGGGGGGAAGGTGAATTCGTGCGGTGTCCCAGGCCTGCTGGCATGGAGGAGTGGGGTGGCAGGGCCTGGTGTCCGGCCCGGGACGCCTCCGCGTCATGCGGCGTCGTCGCAGCCCTTCGATCCCCGAGCACCGCCCCGGGGCAGGCTGCTGCGTGGTGCCGAGGAAGGGACTCGAACCCTTACACCTTGCGGCGGCGGATTTTGAATCCGCTGCGTCTACCGATTCCGCCACCTCGGCCGAGGAGGGCGGATTATCGCCCAATCGGCGGTCTGCCCACAACAGGGAAGCGGTGCGGCGCGGTCAGGGGACGCAGGCGAAGGCCTTGGACAGGGCTCCGGCGACCAGGGTGCGTGGGTCGGCGTCGGTGCCGGGCGGCTGCTTTTCCAGGTGGGCGACGACGGCCTGCAGCAAGCGGTACTGACGATCGCTTTCTTCAGGCAGGCAGAGGGCGTTGAGCTGAAGGCCGACCTTGCCCGCCAGGAAATCGGCGACCCCGTAGCCGTCGGCAAAGCCGGAAATATAGGCGAGGCAGCGGGCGCCACGAATGGACTGGTAGGGATCGCTGCTCTTCTTCTCGGCGAAAAAACTCTCGGCAGCCTGGCAGTCGGCCAGCATCTCCGCGCCGGAGTAGGCCAGCGCCGGCCCGGCGACAAGGGCCATTACCAGGAAGAGCGCGGCCCTCACCGCGGCGAAGGCTCGAACCAGCTCAGGCGTTGGTGAAGTTCCACCACGCTGCCGACCACGATCAGCGCAGGGGGCTGGATCCCCGACTCGACGATGCGGTTCCCCAGAGTGCCCAGGGTGGCGAGCAGGGTCTGCTGGCCGGGCAGGGTGCCGCAGCGCACCACTGCCGCCGGCGTTGTATCCGGGAGCCCGTGGGCCACCATGAGGCGGCAAATTTCGCCCGCTGCGCCAATGCCCATGTAGAACACGACGGTCTGCTTCGGGCGGGCCAGGGCGGGCCAGTCCAGATTCACCGTCCCGTCCTTGAGGTGGCCGGTGACGAAGACGACGGCCTGGGCGTGGTCCCGGTGGGTGAGAGGAAAACCCGAGTAGGCGGCGCAGCCTGCGGCCGCCGTGACGCCGGGGACCACCTCGAAGGGGATGCCGGAGGCGGCCAGGGTTTCCAGTTCCTCGCCGCCGCGGCCGAAGATGAAGGGGTCGCCCCCCTTCAGGCGTACGACCGCCAGCCCTTCGCGGGCCAGATTAACCAGGAGGTCATTGATGGCATCCTGGGGCAGAGTGTGCTTGGACGCTTCCTTGCCGGCGTAGATGCGGCGCGCTTCGGGGCGGGCCAGATCGATGATGCCCTCTCCGATCAGATGGTCGTAGACCAGGGCGTCGGCGGCGGCGATCAGGCGGGCGGCCTTGACCGTTAGAAGTTCCGGATCCCCGGGGCCGGCTCCCACCAGCCAGACCTTTCCCCCCGCCATCGTGCTTCTGCTCATCGTTTTTTCCGCACCGTTTTCCAGGCCGGCCATCCTAATGCCCCTGCCCAATCCTGCCAATAGCCGGGGCAAGTGCCGGAGCATTCCTAGTACCAAAGAGCTAGTTACTGTAGTTCGAAAGGCGGGGTAAGGCCCTGATTTGGCGATGGAAAGGCTTTTGGGTTGGATTGATGAAAATCAAGGAAGCCCTGTGCGGGGAGGTTCAACCTACCGGCCATCGCGTAAGGGGATTTCACGCGGTTTTATTCATTCAAAGGAGAGGAAGATGAGAAAGAGCTTCATGGGGGTTTTGGCGTTGTCCGCGATGACCGTAGCGATGGGCTCCGCTTTCGCCCAGACGGCCAGCAACGACGCCCTGTCGATGACTCCCGACGAGAAGGAAAAGGCCAAGAAAATTTACTTCGAGCGTTGCGCCGGCTGCCACGGTGTGCTGCGCAAGGGTGCCACCGGCAAGAACCTGGAACCGCACTGGACCAAGAAGGACAAGGACGGCAACGTCACCGAAGGCGGTACCCTGAAGCTCGGCCAGCAGCGTCTGGAAAAGATCATCGGCTACGGTACCGACGGCGGTATGGTGAACTTCGACGACATCCTGACCAAGGACGAACTGTCCCTGATGGCCAAGTACATCCAGAACACCCCGGATGTGCCGCCCGAGTACAGCTTCAAGGACACCATGGATTCCTGGAAGGTCATCGTTCCGGTGGATCAGCGTCCCAAGAAGCAGATGAACAACTTCAACCTGAAGAACATGTTCTCCGTCACCCTGCGGGATACCGGTGAAGTGGCCCTCATCGACGGCGATACCAAGGAAATCCGCTCCATCGTCAAGACCGGCTATGCGGTGCACATCTCCCGTTTGTCCAAGTCCGGCCGCTATGTGTACGTGATCGGCCGCGACGGCCGCCTGAGCCTCATCGACCTGTGGATGGAAAAGCCTGCCGTGGTTGCCGAGCTGAAGGTCGGCTTCGACGCCCGCTCGGTCGATACCTCCAAGTTCAAGGGCTATGACGATAAGTACGCCATCGCCGGCTCCTACTGGCCGCCCCAGTACGTGATCATGGATGGCGACACCCTGAAGCCCCTGAAGGTCGTTTCCACCCGCGGCATGACCGTCGATGGCGAATACCATCCGGAACCCCGCGTCGCTTCCATCGTCTCTTCCGAAATCAAGCCGGAATGGGTGGTCAACATCAAGGAAACCGGCCAGATTCTGCTGGTCGATTACTCCGACATCAAGAACCTCAAGACGACGACCATCGAATCCGCCAAGTTCCTGCACGACGGCGGCTGGGATGCTTCCAAGCGCTACTTCCTGGTGGCGGCCAATGCTTCCAACAAGATCGCCGCGGTGGATACCAAGACCGGCAAGCTGGCGGCCCTGATCAATACGGCCAAGATCCCGCACCCGGGCCGGGGCGCCAACTTCGTCCATCCCCAGTTCGGCCCCGTCTGGGCCACCGGTCACTTGGGCGCCGATGTCGTGACCCTCATTTCCACGCCGTCCGACAATCCGAAGTACGCCAAGTACAAGCAGTACAACTGGAAGGTCGTGCAGGAAATGAAGCACGTGCCGGGCAACCTGTTCGTCAAGACCCATCCCAAGTCCAAGCACTTCTGGGCCGACGCGCCGCAGAACCCGGACAAGGATCTGGCCGAATCCGTCGCCGTGTGGGACATGGCCGACCTGTCCAAGCCCAAGGCCATCCTGAACGTGGCCAAGGACTCCGGTCTGCCCGCCACCAAGGCGACCAAGCGTGCCGTGCATCCGGAATACTCCGCCGACGGCAAGGAAGTGTGGATCTCCCTGTGGGGCGGCAAGACCGACCAGTCCGCCATCGTGGTGTATGACGACGCGACCCTGAAGCTCAAGAAGGTGATCACCGATCCCAAGATGATCACCCCGACCGGCAAGTTCAACGTCTACAACACGCAACACGACATCTACTGATCGATCGGCAATTTGATCGAGCACAAGGAGAGGGGGGCGCAAGCCCCCTTATCCTGTCAGGCATCAAAAACGCACAACAATGCGGGAGGAATCCCATCATGGGAGACGGTAACAAAGCGGGTCTGTGGGCGGCGCTCAAGCGACCCAGCGCGAAGTATTCCTTGCTGACCTTGCTGGTGGTTGGCTTCTTTTCCGGAATCGTCTTCTGGGGGGGCTTCAACACCGCCATGGAAGCCACCAACACCCTGGAGTTCTGTATCTCCTGCCACGAGATGCGGGATACGGTCTATCAGGAATACAAGCAGACCATCCACTATTCCAATCGCACAGGCGTGCGCGCGGTCTGTTCCGACTGCCACGTGCCCAAGGACTGGATGCACAAGATGGCCCGCAAGATCCAGGCGAGCCAGGAGATCTATGGCAAGATCATGGGCACCATCGACACGCCGGAGAAGTTCGAGGCCAAGCGCCTGGAACTGGCCGAGCACGAATGGGCGCGCATGAAGAAGGCTGAATCCCGCGAATGCCGTAATTGCCACAGCTTCGAGGGGATGAACATCGAGAAGCAGAAGACCCGGGCCTCCAAGATGCACAAAATCGCCCAAGACGAGAAAAAGACCTGCATCGATTGCCACAAGGGCATCGCCCACAAGAAGCCGAAAGGCATGAAGGAAGACGACGAAGACGAGTGATCGTCGCCGTCACGGATCGAACGACTCTTAGAACGGAGATAAACACCATGCACAAGAATCTTGTTTCCCTGGCTGTGGCCGGTGCCTTCCTCGCCATGGGCTCCCAGGCCTTTGCCGCGCCCGACTGGGGCAAGGTGCCCACCAAGAACATCGAAGTTTTCCACCCGGGCGTGACGCCCATCGAATGGGCGACCAAGAAATCCGACCACAGCGGCTCCTCCGGACTCAAGAAGGGCGAGACCTGTGCCGGTTGCCACGATGAAAAGGGCAAGCTGTCCATCGACCTCAAGCGTCTGGCCAGCAAGGAACTGGAACCCAAGGGTGCACCGAAGACCATGACTTTCCCGGTGGGTGTCCAGGCCGCCTATGATGCGACCAACCTCTATGTCCGCCTGACCTTCAAGGCCCCGGCGGGTGCCGCGGACCCGCAGGACAAGGAGAACGAGGTCAAGGCAGCGGTCATGTTTGCCAACGACAAAGTGCCCCAGGGTGCCCAGGTCGGCTGCTGGGCCACCTGCCACACCGATGCGCGCACCATGCCCGGCGCCGACGACAAGAAGACCAAGTACGTCAAGGAAGGCGCCATGGACCTGATGCAGTGGAAGAGCGGCAAGGGCGCCAAGGCCGTCGACGGCACCGTGGCTGACAAGCGCAACATGGAAGGCGGTACCGCCGGCGTCAAGGCCGAAGGGGCCAAGGCGGGCGATACCTACACCGTAACCTTCACCCGCAAGCTGGCGGGCGGCGTGGCCATGGCCGAAGGCAAGGCCGTTCCCTTCGGCGTCGCCATCCACGCCGACGGCGCTGCCGGGCGCTTCCATCACATTTCCTTCGGCTATTCCCTGGGCATCGGTGCCGACGGCGATGTGAAGGCGGTCAAGCAATAAGCCCTTGCGCCTCCGGCCATGAACACCGGAAGGCAAATCCTGCGGCGGGCGCCAGTGATCCTGGCGCTCGTTGCGTTTTCGGCGGCGGCCGAAACGGTGACCGTCGAAATCCAGAACTACAGCTACATCCCGGCCGAGATCAAAATCCGCGCGGGGGACACGGTGCGCTGGATCAACAAGGAAAAGCGCACCAGCCACTCCATCCTCTTCCCGGCCGAGGGCGGGCTGGAGTCGGAGCGCATCTTTCCGGACGAAACCTGGCAGCGCAGCTTTCCCAAGGCGGGCAGCTACCCGTACACTTGCGGCCCCCACCCGGAGATGAAGGGCCTCGTCGTTGTATCGGAATAAATTGATTGCCTGCCTGCTCGTGGCCTGTACGGCCGGCACGGGCTACGGCGGCGAACCGACGACAGAACGCCAGAAGGAACTGGTGCGTCTGGTGCGCCAGGATTGCGGCTCCTGCCACGGCATGACCCTGGCGGGCGGCCTCGGCACCCCCCTCTTGCCGGCCACCCTCAAGGACAAGCCGGCGGAAGGCTTGGTGGCCACCATCCTGCTGGGCCGCCCGGGGACCGCCATGCCGCCCTGGGAGCGCTTCGTCAATGAAGCCGAAGCCCGCTGGATTGTCGATAAACTGATGACTGAATTTCCCCGTTGAGGTTTGCCGTGCGACTGTTTTTCGCCCTCCTGACTGCCACCTTCCTCGCCGCCTGCGCCGGCCCGCAACTGCGCGGCACCGGCGACCTGGGCCTGGTCATCGAGCGGGCCAGCGGCCACGTCACCCTGGTCAATACCACCAGCAAGAGCGCCTACGCCCGCATCGGCGGCCTGGGCGACCTTTCCCACGCTTCCGCCGTCTATTCCCGGGACGGCCGCTACGCCTACGTCTTCGGCCGCGACGGCGGGTTGAGCAAGATTGACTTGCTGGAGGCGCGCATGGTCAAGCGCGTCATCCAGTCCGGCAACGCCATCGGCGGCTCCATTTCCCAGGACGGCCGCATCGTCGTCGCCCAGAACTACACGCCGGGCGGCATCAAGGCCTTCGACGCCGAGACTCTGGAGTTGCTCTCGGAGGTGCCGGCCGAGTACGCCCCCGGCAAGTTCTCCAAGGTGGTGGGCCTGGCCGACGCGCCGGGCAACAAATTTGCCTATGCGCTCTTCGAAGGCGGAGAAATCTGGGTTTCCGACTTCAGCGATCCCCGCCGCCCCGTCACCCGGCGCTTCACCGCCGGCAACCAGCCCTACGACGGCCTGGTGACGCCCGACGGCCGCCACTTCCTGGCTGGTCTCTTCGGCGAGGACGGCGTTGCGATGGTGGACCTCTGGCAGCCGGAAAAGGGCGCCCGCAAGATTCTGGAAAACTACGGCCGCGGCCAGGAAAAGCTGCCGGTATTCAAGATGCCTCACCTGCGGGGCTGGTCGGTGGCCCAGGGCAAGGCCTACCTGCCCGCCATCGGCCGCCACGAGGTGCTGGTGGTGGATGCCACGACCTGGAAGGAAGTCGGCCGCATCCCCGTGCGCGGCCAGCCGGTCTTCGTCATGGCACGGCCCGACGGGCGCCAGGTGTGGGTCAATTTCGCCTTACCCGACAACGGCAAGATGGACGTCATCGACACCCTGGCCGGCAAGGTGGTGCATGCCTTCGAACCGGGCAAGGGCATCCTGCACATGGAGTTCGCGCCCCGCGGCGAAGCCGTCTGGCTCTCGGCCCGGGACGACAACAAGGTGGTCATCGTCGATACCACCAGTTTCAAGACCCTGGGCGAGATTGCCGCGGACAACCCCTCGGGCATATTCTTTACTTCCCGCGCCCATCGCACGGGTTTCTGAGCATGGACGACACCCTCGAATTCCACCTTCTCAACGACTTCCAGCGGGAGTTCCCCCTCTGCCCGGCGCCTTTTGCCGAGCTGGCGGCGCGCCTGGGGGTGGCGGAAAAGGCGGTGCTGAGCGGTCTCGAAACCCTGCGCCGGGAAGGCAAGATTTCCCGGGTCGGCGCCGTTTTCGCCCCCAAGCGCATCGGTGCCTCCACCCTGGCCGCAATGGCGGTGCCGCCGGAAAAGCTGGACGCCGTGGCCCAGGCCGTGAATCGTTTCCCCGAGGTGAATCACAATTACGAGCGGGAGCACCGCTACAACCTGTGGTTCGTCGTCACCGCCGGCAGCGAGGGGCGGCTCCAGGCCACCCTGGGCGCCATCGAGCAGGCGGCGGGTTACCCGGTGCTGGCTCTGCCGCTCCTGGAAGAATTCCACATCGACCTGGGCTTCCCCCTCAAGGCTGTGCCGCCCACCCGGCGTCAGGCCGAAGCGCGCCCGGTTCATCCCCAGGCCCCCATCGACGAAGCCGAGCGCCGCCTGGTTTCGGTCCTGCAGGAAGGACTGCCTCTCTTCATCCGCCCCTTCGCTCTCATCGCCGAGCGCATCGGCGCCTCCGAGAGCGAAGTGCTCTCGCGCATCGGCCAGTGGCTGGAAAACGGCGCCATCAAGCGCTTCGGCGTCGTCGTCCGTCATCGGGAACTGGGCTACACCGCCAATGGCATGCTGGTGCACGACATCCCCGACCAGCGGGTGAGCGAACTGGGCCGTGCCCTGGCCGAAGAGCCGGTGGTGACCCTCTGCTACCGCCGCCCCCGGATGCTGCCGGACTGGCCCTACAACCTCTTCTGCATGATCCATGGCCGGGAGCGGAGCGAAGTGGAGGCCACCATCGCCGAGCTACGCCGCCGCCACGGCCTGGAGGATTGCGCCCACGATGTGCTCTTTTCCCTCACCCGCTACAAGCAGAACGGCGCCCGCTATGCGTGAGCGCCCGGCGGCGGAGCTGGACGCCATCGACCGGCGCATCATCGACACCCTGCAGGGCGGTTTTCCCATCAGCGAGGCGCCCTACGCCGAAGCCGCTGCAGCCCTGGGCATCTGCGAGGCCGAACTGCTCGCCCGCCTGCACGGCCTACTGGACACCAAGGTGCTGACCCGCTTCGGCCCCATGGTGCAGATCGAGCGCCTGGGCGGCGCCTTCGTCCTGGCAGCCCTGGCGGTGCCTGAGGAACGCTACGAGGCGGTCACGGCAGCGGTCAATGCCTTCCCCGAAGTGGCCCACAACTACCGCCGGGAACACGCCCTCAACATGTGGTTCGTGCTGGCCACCGAAACGCCGCAAGGCATCCCCGCCGCCATCGCCAGAATCGAGGAGGCCACGGGGTTGCCGGTACACGCCTTCCCCAAAGAAGCCGAATACTTCGTGGAAATGAAGCTGGAGTCCCGCGTGTGACTGCCTACGCTTTCGACCCCGCCGACCGCGCCATCATCGTCGCCACCCAGGGCGGGCTGCCTCTGGTGCCCCGGCCCTACCATGCCGTGGCCGAGCAGGTGGGCCTGCCGGTGGAAGAAGTCATGGCCCGCCTGCAGGCCATGCTGGCCGCCGGCGTCATCCGCCGCATCGGCGCCGTGCCCAACCACTACGCCATCGGCTGGACGGCCAACGGCATGACCGTGTGGGACGTGGCCGACGAGCGTATCGACGAACTGGGCCGCCAGGTGGGCGCGCTGGATTGCGTCACCCACTGCTACCGCCGTCCCCGCGCCCTGCCGGCCTGGCCCTACAACCTCTTCGCCATGGTCCACGGCAGCAGCCGGGAAGAAGTGCTGGCCAAGGCCGAAGACATCCGCGGCCTCCTGGGCGACGCCTGCCGCGCCAGCGATGTGCTCTTCTCGACCCGCATCCTCAAGAAGAGCGGGTTGCGGATTTAGGCGGGCGGCAAGGGTAATCCTAGAAACCTCAGTTAACCGCGTGTCGGTCCCCGGAATGCCTTGTGCCTTGAACCTCCGCGCAGCTCCCCAACGCTCACCCGTCGGGTCCATCGCTACGAGCCCGCTGGCGCATCCGGGCGGGCGCCGGGCTTAGTCGCTCCTCCTTGCAAGCATGAGCCTGCCGCGTCGTCGCTTCGCGCCAGACTCCCGCCCTAATGCCTCAAGGGGCTCGTCCAACTGAATTTTTTGGGATGAATGAACAGGAAAATGAACCTGGAGCCTTTGACCTTGGCGACATCGTCGATGCCAAGGGTGAACAGGCGCGGGGGCGGTACGAGCGCTACGAGTTTGAACGACTGCCGGACTCACCGCTGAGCTTGTGGTTTCCGACGGGAGCGATCGGGGCCTTAACCGGCTGATTCGCCTCGGCCCGCGACCTCACCAGAAGCGCCACCAGGCTTTTTCGCCGCGCATGGATTGGAGGACGATGAAGCCCTCGTCTTCCAATTCCGGGCGGATTTCGTCGTGTTTGAACCCGACGAGGTGCTTCGCGCAGTCGAGGGGAATCTCGAAGAACCAGCCGACTTCCGAATCCTCGCTCTGGCAGGCGCGGGCGTCGGTGATCCGCTGCTCCAGGAAGTCCGGCGGGCTGCCATCGAGCGCCAGGTGGTCCTCGCCTTCCTCCCCAGCGTGTTCGACGCGCCAGAGGCGCTTCCCGTGCTGCCAGGCCTCGGCCGAGGAAAACATGACATGTTCCTCGATACTACAGGCGACGACCGTGCAGTCCGTCGACAGGCCGGCAAGGGCGGCCGCCTTGACCAGAGGGGCGTCACAGCGCTTGGCGACCAGCAGATGCCATCCGTCGGCGAGCGTCCGACCCGCAACCGGGGACTGGAGAAAAGAGACCCGTTTTCCGCCGGGGACGAAACCCAGGCGAGTGGCGACGACTTCGAAGGAGGGGCCGCGACACGCCAGCCAGGAGAGAGAAAATCCCAAGATTCGCGCTCGGTCCCGGGATCCCTACTCCGCGCAGCGCTTCCCGATGTGCGCCAGCGCCTCTTCCACCTGGTCGATCAGGATCAGGCACAAATCGCCGGAATCCAGGCGGGCCAGGGCGGTGTCGATGGCCAGGAATTCGCCCCGCACTTCTTCCACGTAGTGGGTGCGCTGGGCGTCTTCCAGGCCCTTTCGCAGCAAGGCGATGACTTCGCCGTCCTCGCGGCCGCGCTGGCAGGCGTCTTCGTAAAGGATCACCTCGTCGAAGGCGTCGCCCAGGATTTCGGTCTGCTGGCGGATGTCTTCGTCACGCCGGTCGCCGGCGCCGCTGATGACCACCGAGCGTTTGCCCGCAGGCATGGTGTCGATGGCATTGACCAGGGCCTGGATGGCGTCCGGGTTGTGGCCGTAATCGGCAATCAAGGTGGCACCGCGGTAGTTGAAGACGTTGAAGCGGCCGGGGGCGGTCTGGGCGTCGTTCACGAAGCTCGCCAGGCCCGCGGCGATGGTTTCCCAGGGCAGGCGCAGGGCCCAGCCGGCGCCGGTGGCGGCCATGGCGTTCTCGATCTGGAATCCGATGGTGCCGCCCCGGGTGATGGGGATTGACGCGAGGGGGATGCGGTGCTCGCTGCTGCCTTCGGCGCACACGATGGAGTCGCCCTCGGCGTAGACGACTCGCTTGCCTTGGGCGCGGTGGGTGGCCATGACCGGCAGGAAGCGGTCTCGGGCGAAGTAGATGACGCTGCCCGGGCAGGTGGCGGCCATGGCCGCCACGTGGGGGTCGGCGGCGTTGAGCACGGCGTAGCCGCTCTTGGCCACGTTTTCGACGATGACCCGCTTGACCACCGCCAAGTCCTCGACGGTGGTGATGTAATTGAGTCCCAGGTGGTCGCCCATGCCGATGTTGGTGACCACGGCCACGTTGCAGCGGTCGAAGCCCAGGCCCTCGCGCAGCACGCCGCCCCGGGCGGTCTCGAAAACCGCCGCGTCGACGCCCGGGTGGAGCAGCACGTTGCGGGCGCTGCGGGGGCCGCTACAGTCGCCGCTGTCGATGCGGCGGCCTTCGATATAGACGCCGTCGGTGCTGGTCATGCCGACCCGCTTGCCGTCCCGGGAAAAGATGTTGCCGATGAGGCGGGCGGTGGTGGTCTTGCCGTTGGTGCCGGCCACCGCCACCACCGGGATGCGGGCGTCCTCGCCGGGTTTGAACATCATGGAGACGATGGCCTCGCCCACGTTGCGGCCCTTGCCGTAGGAGGGCGACAGATGCATGCGCAGGCCGGGGGCCGCGTTCACCTCGACGATGCCGCCGCCCTGGTCTTCCAAGGGCTTCAGCACCGAATCGCACACCACGTCGATGCCGCAGATGTCGAGGCCGACGGTCTGCGCGGCGGCGACGGCGCAGGCGGCGAGTTCGGGATGTACGTCGTCGGTGACGTCGGTGGCGGTGCCACCGGTGGAGAGGTTGGCGTTGTTGCGCAGGATGACCCGGGTGCCGCGGGGGGGGACGGAATCGGCCTGGAGGCCTTGCAGGGCCAGACGGGCCAGGGCAATGTCGTCGAAGCGGATCTTGGTCAGCGAGGTGGCGTGGCCCTCGCCGCGGCGGGGGTCGGCATTGACGATGTCCACCAGTTCGCGCACGGTATGGACGCCATCGCCGATGACCTGGGGCGGTTCGCGGCGGGCGGCGGCGATGAGCTTGTCGCCGATGACCAGGAAGCGGTAGTCATGGCCCGGGAGGAAGCGTTCCACCAGGATGTCGTCGCGGAATTCGATGGCGGTCTCGTAGGCCGCCATGACTTCTTCCCGGCTGCGGATATTGACCGAAATGCCCTTGCCCTGGTTGCCGTCCCGGGGCTTGACCACCACCGGGCCGCCGATTTCCTGGGCCGCGGCCCAGGCGTCTTCGGCGCTGGTCACCGGGCGCCCCAGGGGCACGGCGACGCCGGCCGCGTGCAGCAGTTGCTTGGTCAGTTCCTTGTCCTGGGCGATGGATTCGGCGATGGCGCTGCTCATGTCGGTTTCCGCAGCCTGGATGCGGCGCTGCTTGCTGCCCCAGCCGAATTGCACCAGGCTGCCCTGGGTGAGGCGCCGGTAGGGAATGCCCCGGGCGACGGCCGCCGCGACGATGGAGCCGGTGGAAGGGCCGAGGCGGATATCCTCGTCCAGATCCTTCAAACGGTAGAGGGCATCGGCCAGATCGAAGGGCTTGTCCTCCAGGGCCGCATTGACCAGTTGTTCGGCGAGGTCGAAGGCCAGGCGGCCGACGTCCTCTTCGCTGTACTCGACCACCACCTGGTAGGTGCCGGGCTCGATGGTTTCCGAGGTGCGGCTGAAGGTCACCGGACAGCCCGCCTGGGCTTGCAGGCCCAGAGCCGCGAATTCCAGGGTGTGGGCCAGGGAGATGACCTCGTTGTGGCCGGTGACGTTGAGGAAGTCGATTTCGGGAAAGCGTTCCCGCAGGCGGGCTTCGAAACCGGGCAGGGCGTCGATGGAGCGCTCCGCCGCGCGGCACTCGACGATGGCCTGGATGGCGGTGTGCCGGCTCCACAGGTTGGGGCCGCGCAGGGCCCGGATGCGTGAAACTTCCATGGGGATTTTCCTCTCTGCCGCTTTCGCTTAGTTCTTTTTCTGGCGCCGGGATTGGGCGGGGGCTTCCTGCTCGAAGGTCTTGACGCCGGCCGCCAGCAGTTCCACCGGGATGTTCAAGGCCCAGCCGGTGGCCACCGCCGCCAGGGTGTTTTCCAGGCGGAAGCTTTCCTCCCCCTGGCGCAGGGTCGGGATGTCGGCGAGCTTGGCCAGGCGGGTTTCGGTATTGCCGGCAACCAGGATCAGCTCGCCCCGCCGGGCGACCACGGCGCGGCCACCTTTGGCGCAGTGGGCCTGGACCACCGGATTGTCCTCGCCGGTGGCAAAGAAATAGACCTCGCCATCGGAGAGTTCAGCCATTTCGACCACCTGGGGGTCGGCGGCGTTGAGTACGGCAGCACCGCCCTTGAGAATGATGTCCACCTGGGTGCGCAGCACCTTGTAGAGCATCTCGTGGTCGTCGATGGCGTAATCCAGGTGTTTCTCTTCCGGGTCGAGATTGGTGACCACCCCCACCTGGCAACGGTCGTAGGCCAGGCCCTCGCCCAGGATGGCCCGGGCGCCGTTTTCGAAAATCGCCACTTCGGCCGCCCGGTTGAGCAGGACCCGGCGGGCGGCGGCCCAGTGGGCGGCGTCGGTCTTCTGGACGTGACGCTGGTCGAGGAAGAGGCCGTCGCTGGAAGCCAGGGCGACGTACTTGCCGGAAAGCCGGGTGAGATGGCCGAGAAAACGGGCCACCGAAGTCTTGCCCCGGGAACCGGTGATGCCGACGATGGGGATGCGGCCCGTCTGACCATCCGGGAACAGATGGTCGACGATGGCCTTGCCCACCGGGCGGGGCTCGCCGACGGCGGGCTTCAGATGCATGAGCAGGCTGGGGCCGGCATTGACTTCGACAATGGCGCCGCCCTGTTCCAGCAAGGGTTTGGAAATATCCGGAGTCACCAGGTCGATGCCGGCGATGTCGAGGCCCACGATGCGGGCCGCGAGGGCGGCCAGAGCCGCGTTGTCGGGATGCACCTGGTCCGTGACGTCGAATGCGTGGTTGGCATTGCGCTGGATCAGCACTTCCTTGCCCGGGGGCGGCACCGAATCGGGGTCCAGGCCCTGGCGGGAAAGCTCCATGGTGGCGGCGGAATCGATGCGGATGAGGGACAGCGGATGCAACTCCGTGGGGCCGCGGCGGGGGTCGGAGTTGATCTGGGTTTCGACCAGTTGCCGCACCGTGGATTGGCCGTCGCCGACCACGCACACCATGTCGCCGCGGCAGGCGGCGGCCAGCTTGCCGCCGACCACCAGCAGGCGGTGCTCGGTGCCCGGCAGGGAACGCTCGACCAGGACGCCGCTGCCCTCTTCGAAGGCGACGGCATAGGCCTTCTCGATTTCTTCCCGGGTCTTCACGTCGATGAAGACCCCCCGGCCGTGGTTGCCGTCGGTGGGCTTGACGCACACCGGCAGGCCGATGTCCTGGGCCGCCTCCCAGGCGTCTTCGGCGCTGTCGACCTCGCGGCCCTCGGGGACCGGGACACCGCAGGAGGAGAGCAGGCTCTTGGTCAGATCCTTGTCCCGGGAGATGGTCTCGGCGATGGCGCTGGTGCGGTCGGTTTCGGCCGTCCAGATGCGGCGCATGGCGGCGCCGTAGCCGATCTGCACCAGATTGGCGTCGGGGATCAGGCGGATGGTGGGGATGTCGCGGTCGTCGGCCGCATCGACGATGCTCGCCGTGCTGGGGCCGAGACAGAGGGAATCGGCCATGTCCGACAGGCGCTCGATGGTGCCGGCCACGTCGAAGGGCTTGTCCTCGATGGCCGCCATCACCAGGTCGCGGGCGGCGTGCAGGGCGGCGCGGGTGACATCCTCCTGCCAGGCGCGCACGACCACCTTGTAGACGCCGCGGCGGCCGCCGTCCCGGGCCTTGCCGAAGCCGCCGGGCAGGCCGGCCAGATTCTGCAACTCCAGGGTGACGTGCTCGAGGATGTGGCCGGGCCAGGTGCCCTCCTGCAAACGGCGCAGAAAGCCGCCCCTTTCCTCGTAGCTGCAGCGGTGCTCGACGAGGGACGGCAGCCAGGAGGAGAGGCGTTCGACGAAACCGGGAATGGTGTTGGAGGGGGCGTCCTCCAGGTCATGGATGTCGATCAGCGCTTCCAGGACCGGGCGGTAGGTCCACAGGCTGGGACCGTTCAAATGCGTGATCTTGAGGAACTCGATTTCTCTCTTGCTCATGGAGTGTTTTTATCCGCAGGGGCGTCGGCTGGGGCTGGTGCCGGTTCCCGCATAACGTGCCGTAGTGGAAACCGGATTACTAGAAGGCGTAATGATCCTGCAAACCGGGGATGAATGCCACGGCAGCGGCAGTTCCTGGCCAAAGAGCTCCCTCCCCTTCAAGGGGAGGGCTGGGGTGGGGATGGGTCCGCTACGTCCGTCAAGACCCGCCAAATAGCTTCTACGACGGCATCCGTCTCTTCCAACACCTGATTGTTCCAGTAGCGCAATATCCGAAATCCCGCGGACCGCAGCCGAGCATCCCGAAGGCGGTCCCGTTCGCACTCCAGGTGCTGGCCACCATCGACCTCAACGACAAGGCGTCTTTCAAGACACACGAAATCCAGCACATACCCGTCGAAAGGATGTTGGCGACGAAATCTGAAGCCGGCGAGCTGACCGGATCGCAAGCGCTGCCAGAGACATCTTTCGGCGTCGGTGGGGTTCTTGCGCAGATCGCGCCGGAATTCCCGGTCGGCCATTGCGCGCTGGGTCTGGCTTTTCATGGCTCCATGCTACCCCATCCCCACCCCAGCCCTCCCCTTGAAGGGGAGGGGGCGACACTCGTCCATCGCGTAAAGGGGTGCGGGGCAGGCTTACAGGAAGCGGTCGAGAAGTCTGCGGCTGTGCCGGTCCAGCTTGGAAAGGTCGCGGATGAGGAACTGGATGCCGTTGCTGTCGGCGATCATGAGCATGGTCTGGGAAAGGCGGCGGATGTCTTCCTCGCCCTTCAAGACCAGGGCAAAGGGGCCGCGGTCGGTGTCCACCTGCCAGGTGCTGGGGGTGGCGAAACTGGAAACTTCGCTGATGCCGCAAATTTCCGGCACGAACTCGCGGCTGGCCAGCTCTTCTTCCACAAGTTGCCGCTGGGGGGCGGGGAGATCGGCGAGGCGGTCGATCCAGGCCCGTTCGTGGCCATCCCCATCCACCAGGGAAATGCCGCGCTCCGGCTCGGCGATGGGAAAAGCGCGCACCGGCACCACCTCCTGGGGGCCGTCGGCGGTGGCGAGGATCAGTTGGCCGAAGGGGCTGCGGGAAAGTTGCAGGGGGTGTTGCAGAGTCTCGACGCTCATGCGGCGTGCTCCTTGGCCGGGGTCGGAACGCTGGACAGTTCCAGCTCGGTATCCACGTTGCGGGCCTGGGCCTGGTAGAGGCGGTAGTAGTGGCCTTCCTTGGCCATCAGTTCGTCGTGGCTGCCGACCTCGACCACTTGGCCGCGGTCCATGGCCACTAGGCGGTCGGCTTTGCGGAGGGTGGACAGGCGGTGGGCGATGGCGATGGTGGTGCGGCCGCGCACGAGATTGTCCAGGGCCTTCTGGATTTCCTTCTCGGTTTCGGTATCCACCGAGGAAGTGGCCTCGTCGAGGATGAGGATCCTGGGGTCGATGAGCAGCGCCCGGGCGATGGAAATGCGCTGGCGCTCGCCGCCGGAGAGACCCTGGCCCCGTTCGCCGACCAGGGAGTCGTAGCCGTGGGGCAGGCGCAGGATGAACTCGTGGGCGTGGGCGGCGCGGGCGGCGGCGATGATTTCCTCGCGGCTGGCATCCGGCTTGCCGTAGGCGATGTTTTCGGCAATGGTGCCGAAGAAGAGGAACGGCTCTTGCAGCACGAGGCCGATATTGCGGCGGAACTCGGCCACCGGTACCGAGCGCACGTCGATGCCGTCGATCAGCACGGCCCCCTCGGTGACGTCGTAGAAGCGGCAGATGAGATTGACCAGGGTGCTTTTTCCCGAGCCGGAATGACCGACCAGGCCGATCATTTCGCCGGGATTGATGACCAGGCTGACGTCCCGGGTTACGGCGCGGGTACCGTAACGGAAGCCGCAACTCCTGAGTTCGATTTCGCCGCGCACTTCCTTCAAATGAACGGGATTGGTGGGCTCCGGCACGCTGGAGACGTGATCCAGGATATCGAAGATGCGCTTCGCCCCGGCCGCCGCCTTTTGCGTCACCGAAACGATGCGGCTCATGGAGTCGAGCCGGGTGTAGAAGCGGCTGATGTAGGCGAGGAAGGCGGTGAGGACGCCGACGGTGATTTCGCCCTTGCTGATCTGCCAGATGCCGAAGCCCCAGACCACCAGCAGGCCGACTTCGGTGAGCAGGGTGACGGTGGGGCCGAACAGGGACCAGGTCTTGTTGATGCGGTCGTTCAAGGCCAGATTGTGGAAATTGGCCTCGCGGAAGCGGGCGGCCTCGCGCTTTTCCTGGGCGAAGGCCTTGACCACCCGGATGCCGGGGATGACGTCGGCCAGCACGTTGGTGACCTCGGCCCAGATGCGGTCCACCTTCTCGAAGCCGGTGCGCAGGCGGTCCCGCACGGCGTGGATCATCCAGGCGATGATGGGCAGCGGCAGCAGGGTGACGATGGCCAGCGCCGGGTGGATGGAGAAGAGGATGATCGCGGTGAGGGCGATCATCAGCACGTCGGTGGCGAAATCGAGGAGATGCAGGGAGAGGAAGACGTTGATGCGGTCTGTCTCGGAGCCGATGCGGGCCATGAGGTCGCCGGTGCGCTTGCCGCCGAAGTATTCCAGCGACAGTTGCAGCAGGTGCTCGAAAGTGGTGGTTCTGAGGTCGCGGCCGATACGTTCCGACACCAGGGCCAGGATGTAAGTCCGTGCCCAGCCCAGGCCCCAGGCCAGCAGGGCGGCGCCGAGGAGGCCGCTGAGGTACAGCGTGACCAGGCCGACGTCGATGGGCTTGCCGTTCTGGAAGGGAATCAGCACGTTGTCCATGAGCGGCATGGTCAGATAGGGCGGCACCAGGGTGGCGGCGGTGGAGGCGAGGGTCAGCAGGAAGCCCGCCAGGAGCTGGCCCTTGTAGGGCTTGGCGAAGCGCCACAGGCGAAACAGGGTCCAGGTGGAGGGCGGGGTGGCGGTTTCCCGGGTGCAGATAGGGCATTCCTCGACGCCGGGCTCCAGGGGAGCCTTGCACTTGGGGCAGAGCATCTCGTCGGGCAGGAGGATCGGCCGGCCGCTCCGCTGGCTTTCCCGGCGCTGGTCGAATTCGCGTTGCAGCTTGAGGGCGGCGACATTGTGGGCCAGGGTAAAACGCCAGCAGCCCAGCCGGCCCGCGCCGTCGGCCAGTTCCAGGGTGCCGACGCCAGCGTGGTCATGGTGATCCAGTCTCAGGCCGTCGCGGAATTCCCAGGTGCTCCAGGTGCCGCTTTCCGGGTCACAGGCGAGGAGGGCGCGGTCGGTGATCGCCAGCAGGCCTCGGCAAAAGCGCAGGCGCTGATCGAGATCGACCTCCAGCCAGGCCCTCAGGGTATCGCCGGCCTCCAGGCGGGGGAGCAGGGCTTCACGCCAGGCCAGGGGCAGGAAGGCCTCGGGGGCGTCGGGGGGGCGACGGTCGGTCATGGAATGTTCTTCTGGCGTGGGCGCCGACGGGTGCAAGGGGAGGAGTATACCGGAGGCGCACATCCGGCCCCGGCGGGGGCTCCTTCCTAACGCCGGATAATTTTTCCGGTTGACCCGGGTCAAGGCTATTCTCCCGCCCGTGCCGTTGAATAGCGGCGTTCCGAGTCCGAGATTCCCATGTTCCGCATATCCCAGTACCTGGCCGAAGTGGCCGCCCCGACGCCCCTCGGCCCCAAGCGCAATCCGCCCGGGCCGGTGGTGATCTGGAACCTGATCCGCCGCTGCAACCTCACCTGCAAGCACTGTTATTCCATTTCCGCCGACACCAATTTCCCCGGCGAGCTGTCCACCGAGCAAGTGTTCGCGGTGATGGATGACCTCAAGGCCTTCCGGGTGCCGGTGCTCATCCTCTCCGGTGGCGAGCCGCTGTTGCGGCCCGATATTTTCGATATCGCCAAGCGGGCCAAGGCAATGGGGTTCTACGTGGGCCTATCCTCCAACGGCACCCTCATTGACGAAGAGAACATCGGCCAGATCGCCGAATGCGACTTCAATTACGTGGGGGTTTCCCTGGACGGCCTGGGGGCCACCCACGACAAGTTCCGTCGCCTGGAAGGGGCGTTCGACGCCTCGTTGCAGGGCATCCGTCTCTGCCGTGACCTGGGGCTCAAGATCGGCGTGCGCTTCACCATGACCCAGGACAACGCCCACGACCTGCCGGGCTTGCTCAAGCTGGTGGAAGACGAACGCATCGACCGTTTCTACTTCTCCCACCTCAACTACGCTGGCCGCGGCAACAAGAACCGCAAGGACGATGCCCAGCACCAGCTCACCCGGTGGGCCATGGACCTCCTCTTCGAGACTTGCTGGGACTACCACCAACGTGGCCTGGAAAAGGAATTCACCACCGGCAACAACGACGCCGACGGCGTCTACTTCCTGCACTGGGTGCGCCGTCGCTTCCCGGACAAAGCTGCCCATGTGGAAGCGAAGCTGCGGCAGTGGGGGGGCAACTCCTCGGGTATCAACGTGGCCAATATCGACAACTTGGGCAATGTGCACCCGGACACCATGTGGTGGCACTACACCCTGGGCAACGTGAAGGAACGGCCCTTCTCGCAGATTTGGCCGGATACCGCCGACCCCCTCATGGCCGGCCTCAAGCAATATCCGCGGGCGGTCAAGGGGCGCTGCGGCAGCTGCGCCTACCTGCCCATCTGCAACGGCAACACCCGGGTGCGGGCGCAGCAGATGACCGGCGACCCCTGGGCGGAAGACCCGGGCTGCTATCTGGATGATGAGGAGATTTCGGCGTGACGAACTGGAAGATCCTGGCCGCCGCCGGCTTCGCCGCCTATTTCCTGGCAGCCATGGCCAACCTGGCCGAGGCGGCCGATGCCGCGGCCAACTTCAAGCAGCACTGCGCTGCCTGCCACGGCGCCGACCGCCTGGGGGGCATCGGCCCGGCGCTCTTGCCGGAGAATCTGGCGCGCCTCAGGAAGGGCGAGGCGGAGAAGGTCATCCGCGAAGGCCGGCCGGCGACCCAAATGCCCGCCTTCAGCCCGCAACTGGGCGCCGAGGAGATCAAGGCGCTCGTGGACTACGCCTACACCCCGATCAAGCCTACGCCCGCCTGGGGTGAGGCCGAGATCAAGGCTTCCCGGGTTGTTCATCACCCCGCCGGCAGCCTGCCCGACAAGCCGGCCTTCACCGCCGACCCCATGAATCTCTTCGTGGTGGTGGAATCCGGCGACCACCATGTCTCGGTGCTCGATGGTGACAAGCTCGAACCCATCCACCGCTTCCAAAGCCGCTTCGCCCTGCACGGCGGGCCGAAATTCACCCCGGACGGGCGTTTCGTCTTTTTCGCCTCCCGCGATGGCTGGATCACCAAATTCGATTTGTGGAACCTCAAGGTGGTGGCCGAGGTGCGGGCCGGCATCAATACCCGCAATGCGGCCGTCTCCGGCGACGGCAAATGGGTGGCGGTGGCCAACTACCTGCCCCACAGCCTGGTCATCCTCGACGCTGAGCTCGGTCTGAAGAAGATCCTTCCCGTCACCGACAAGGACGGCAAAGTGAGCTCCCGGGTTTCCGCTGTCTACGACGCCTCGCCACGGCAGAGCTTCGTGGCGGCTCTGAAGGACGTCAAGGAGGTGTGGGAGGTTTCCTACAACCCCAAGGCGCCGGACATTCCGGCCGGCATGATCCACGACTTCAAGTACAAGGAAGGCGCTTTCATCGAGGGCTTCCTCAACGCGCAGCGCAGCGTCCTCGACGACTACCTGGACGACTTCTACTTCACCCAGGGCTACGACGAGGTGATGGGCGCCTCCCGCAACGACGCCAAGGCCGCCGTCACCGGCCAGGTGGTCAATCTGGACGCGCGCAAGAAGATCGCCGATCTGGAGCTTCCCGGCATGCCCCACCTGGGTTCGGGCATCAGTTGGAAGTGGCAGGGCAAGACCGTGATGGCCACGCCCAATCTCAACGAAGGGGTGATCAGCATCATCGACATGGCCACCTGGAAGACCATCAAGCAGATCAAGACCCGGGGTCCCGGCTTCTTCATGCGCAGCCACGAAAACAGCCGCTACGCCTGGACCGATTCGATGATGAGCAAGGAGTTCAAGGACACCATGCAGATCATCGACAAGGAAACCCTGGAAGTCGTCGCCGAACTCAAACCCGAGCCCGGCAAGACCTTCGCCCACGTCGAATTCACCAAGGACGGCCGTTATGTGCTGGCCAGCCTGTGGGAAGACGATGGCGCCATCATCATCTACGACGCCGCGACCCTGAAGGAAGTGAAACGCCTGCCGATGCGCAAACCCGTGGGCAAGTACAACGTCTGGAACAAGATCACCAAGTCCGAAGGCACCAGCCACTGACCCCGGCGACGCCCGCTTGGCGGCTGGCGTCCCTGGGGGTCGTGACGAATGTGGCGCGTTGTGCCAAGGCATGTGCCGGGAATGGCGCAGCGGGGCTGGCGATTTTGTGCGCGGTGGGCGCCCTTTGCATCCTGTTGTGGGGCAGAAGGCCGGCAGGCCACGGGTTTGACCCGGAGCCGGCCAAAGTCGCCCTCGGGGTTTCCCCCGGCACGCCTCTTGCGGAATCTTCCCCGCCCGCCCCCGCATCGGCGTCGGGGCGGCGATGTCCGTCACGCTTGGGAGACCCATCATGGCCTGGCAACTGCTCTTCACTTCCGACATTGGCCTGCTCAGCCTGTTCACCATCCTCTTCATCCTGGTCATGGCGGCGTATATCGGCCGCTACGCCATCAAGCACATGCAGGAGGACGCCCGGCAAGCCGCGGGCGGGCGCGGCGCCCGCCACGCCCAGTAGCGCGTCTCCGGTCTGGCTAGCCGGTCGCGACGGAGCGGAGTGCCCGCGAGGCTGGTAGTCAGTCACATAGCTTCAGCGATGTTCGGCCCGCCCCGCATCGCCGCTCGCTTTGTCGCGCGTCCTCGCCAGAGCTTCGGCTATGGCTGCGGTTCGCTTCGCGCGATCCGGGCGCGGATGCGCGCCTCGGCATTCACGCAAACCTGTCTGACTGACAATTAGGCGGGCGCTCAGCGAGTGGTGTAGGCGCGTTCCGTATAGCGCAGGGCGCCAGATTTGAAGGCCTTGGACGCCGTCTGGTAATAGGCGATCGCCTCCTCGGTGAGGGCGTCGTCGTTCGCCGTCGGCGTTGCGGCGAGGGTGGCGGGGTCGACGGCGAAGGTTGCGACGCGCTGCCGCGGGGAAAGGACCACCAGCCGATCATCCCGGTAATAGCCCAGTTCCTGGTAGTTGCTGATGAAGGCGCGGGCGGGCAGATGCTTTTCCTCGAACAGCGACTGGCCGAAGAAGTGTTCGTCGCCCTTGGCCCCCAGGATGTCGATCAGGGTTGGCACGAGGTCGATCTGGCTGGCGCGCCGCTCATAGACGCCGGGCTCCAGCATGTCCGGGGCGTAGAAGAGGGCGGCGATGCGGTATTTTTCGACCGGAAGCTTGCTCTTGCCGGCGGAAGAGGCGCAGTGGTCGGCGACGATCACGAAGAGGGTGTCCTTGAACCAGTCCTTTTGGCGGGCGTCTGCGATGAATTTTCCGATGGCGTAGTCGGTGTATTTCACTGCGCCCTCGCGCCCTCCCGGCGAGGGAATGTCGATCCGCCCGCCGGGGTAGGTGAAGGGACGATGGTTCGATGTCGTCATCACGTGGGCGAAAACGCGATTCCCGGCACGGACCGAAGCGTCCACGGTGGTCAGCGTGTTCGAGTACAGGGATTCGTCCGCGACGCCCCAAACGTTCTCGAAGACGATCGAATCCTTCTTGAAGTCGGTGCGATCGATAACCGTATAGTCGTTGGCGCCGAAAAAGGCGTTCATGTTGTCGAAATACCCGTATCCGCCGTAAAGGAAGAAATTCTTGAACCCGTTGTCCTCCAGCACTTCCCCCAGGCTGGCCAGTTGCTCGTTGTTTGGACGGCGGACGATGGATTGTCCGGGAACCGGCGGAACCCCTAGGGAGAGTGCTTCCAGACCTCGCACGGTGCGCGTTCCGGTGGCGAACATCCAGTCGAATCGCAGGCCTTTGGAGGCCAGTTCGTCTAGCTTGGGAGTCAAGCCCTGGGAATTGCCATAGACCCCCAGGAATTCGGCAGAGAGGCTTTCGACGGATATCAGGATCAGATGGCGGGGGGAGCGCTTGAAAGGACCAAGCTCGACCGTGCGGGGTACCGCTTCAACTGCCGCGAAAGCGTCGGCCAACTGAAGGCGATTGGCGCCCAGACTGCTCAGAAGCTGATCCGCCCGGGGTTGCGGAATCGTCCGGTAGTAGCGCTCATAGTCCAGTTCATTGCGACGCATGGCTGCTGCCAGGGAAAACAGCCCGTTGCCCGCCAGCTCGTTGGCGTACTGATTGGCGGAAAACTCCATCATGTCGACGCTGAACAGGGCGAAGGCAGTCGGAGGAAGCACGGCCCCCGAAAGGGCCAGGAGAGCCCTTTGCCGCCAGGTGACCGGATGGGCACTCAGATCCAGGCGGCGAGCCAGAAGGATCACCACGCTTGCAACCACGGCCGCCAGTGCACCGAGGATGGTTCCGACCGGGTAGGACTGCCGAATGTTGTTCACTACCTCCTGCGTGTAGATCAGGTAGTCGACGGCAATGAAGTTGAAGCGCGTGGTGAACTCCTGCCAGAACACGACCTCGGAAATGGCGCCAAATCCCAGGGTGAACAGCACGGTACCGAGAACGCACCAGCGAAGGAGCAGGGCGAGGCGTCCGGAGGCCCAGCGATTGGGCCGCAGCGCCGCAATCAATAGCGCCGGGGCGGCAATGAAGGCCAGGGTCGCGAGGTCGAAGGCGATCCCCAGCAGAAGTGCCGCACCGGTCAGGGGCGCGTCCGGGCGGGCATCGCCGAGCGAGAGCCAGAGGCCGAAGCGCACGAGGGACCAGACGAGCAGTGCTGCCAGGATGGCGAGGAGGAGCAGGGGAGGGCGGCGGCGCGTAGAAGGCACGGTGTCGGGGAAAGAAGTAGGGGGAGTCCGGGGTTCCGGGACGAGGGCCTGACGGCAGGCCACAGGGAGTCTGGCATTCCCGGCTTTACAGAACCTTAACGGGGTGAAGGGACTCCGCCAAGTGCCGCGGTACGAAGGGGGGCGTTCAGCGGGGCCCTTCACTCGGTGGCACGGGGGTATCCCGGTAGCCGACGCGGCCGCCGTCGCCCTTGACCGGATACAGCACGAAGGGCACCGTGCTTACCGGATCCTGCCCCGGGCGGGTGACGTGCACCACCAGTCTTTCCGCCGTGCCGGGCGTGACCTCGGCGATGCGCCCCAGGTCGAAGACCGCCCCCGCCGACCGGGGACCGCCAAAGGCCCGGTCAGCACCCATCGAACCCCAGGCCGTGCGCGGGATCTGGTCAGGAGCGAGGAGGCCGCTTTCCAGCAGGCGGGAACCGCTGCCCCAATCGACCCAGCCGGTGTCGTGGGTCTGGCGCCAGGGTCCGCCATTGACGCTTTCGTAGCGGCGGATGCGAATCTTGGCCCACCAGTCTTCCCAGATTTCGTAGTGCTGCCATTCCACAGGTTCGGCGACCCGCAGGCGGCAACTGCCGTCGGCTTGAGGCTCCAGGCGCTCCAGGGTGGCGTAATGGACGACACCTTTATCCTCGGCCTTGTTCACGTCGATGCTGACCAGCAGTTTGCCGTCGGGCCGGGTAAGCCCCCCGACCTTGATCGCCGTGCCCGTGTCCGCGTCCGTAAACAGCCGCTTGTCGCGCACCGGATCGTCGGCCAGGGGGGGCTTGCCGTCGTCCGACCCGCCGCCCAGCGGGCCGCCACCCCGACCGCCTCCGCGGCCGCCCAAGAGGCCGCCCAGCAAGCCGAGGGCAGCCTTGCCCACCTCGGCCGCCTTCTGCTCGCCGCCATAGCCGAACTGGTCCCGGGGACCGAGGATGGCTGGCTTGGCCGGCGGGAAACTGCAGCCGCCTCCGGGCAGGGCACCGGTCCCGCCGCCGTCTTTACCTCCGCCACGGCAGCGTTTCAGGCAGGCTTCCAACTCCGCCCGCAGGCGGCGCAGTTCCGCCGAGAGCCGCCGCTGTTCCTTCAAGGCGTTGCCCAGTTGTTCGTCAAGGCGTGCGCCTTCCGCGCGCAAGTCGGCCAGGGTTTTCTGGGCGGCCTCGATGCGGCTGCGGATTTCGCTGGCGTTGCGGCTGCGCGGATAGCTGTAGCTGTCGATTACTTCGCCCTTGGCGTTGCGCACCGTGACATGGACCTGCCCGTCGCCCCGGGTGGCGTCGTAATCCTTGCTGATGCCGGTTTCCGGGTCGCTGCCCGAGGCCGTCCATTCCCCCTTGTCCTGCTCGCGCTGGAGATCCTTGAGTCGGGCCTCCTCGGCCGCGCGCTTGCGGCGGTTGTCTTCCGCCGCCTGGCGCAGGGCGGCAACGCGGGCTTCCGCATCGGCCAAGGACTGCTCGGCAGCGGCGATCTGCGCGGCGATGGGGTCGCACTCGGGGCAGGGGGCTTCACCGGCCGGCGCGGGGCCGTCGCCGGGCGGCGGCTGGACGGGGGGCGGATCGGGGGGCTGAGGCGGCGGCGGGGGTGGCGGCGGGGGATCGGCAGCCGGGCGGCGGCAGCAGGCGGCGGCCGTTTGGCTCATGGCGTGGGTGAGGCGACCGTCCACACCCTGCCGCCAGCGCCCGTACTGGTGGAAGCTGGTGCCGAACCAGCCCAGGGGATTGATCGCTTTGAGCAGACCCGTTCCCCCGGTGCCGGAACGGACGCTGAAGTTGTAGTTGTCGTAGAGGGTGAAATCGATGTCGCAGTGGAACTCGGCTTCGTCCCGGAAGCCCGATTCGCTGCCGGCGTCGGGGATGCAGCAGCGCTTGGGGCCGACCCGGCAGGTCGCGTCCCAGAAGACGCTGAAGGAGCCGATAGCCAGATGGACGCTGAAACTGTAGTCGTCGCCCATGACGATTTCGCGGCCGCGGTAGGAATAGTCTCCCGACTGCCCGCAGGCCAGGCGGTTCTTCAGGGTCATGGCGTGGTTGCGGGCCTCGTTCTTGGCGATCTGGATGGCCGCTTCCACTTGCTTCTGCTGGCGCAGGACGTCGACGAAATATTTGCTCAGGATCAGGGTGTCAGTTTCCAGGGGGCGGGAAAAGTCGAAAAACTCCGCCACGTCCGCCATGGCCTGCAAGGTGCCCGTCACATCGCCTCCCCGGAGCGCTTCCGGGCCGCCCCAGTTCAGGCCGCGATCGTAGCCCGGCACGGCGTTGTAGAAGCCCTGCAGCCATGAGGCGACCAGAAATTCGTCGCGCAGCACGTGGGGCATGTGGATCACCCGACCGGGAATGGCCGGGGGAACCGGACCGCCAGGGGTGAAGTCCTGGGAAAGCGGCGGGAGGCTGTGGGCGCAGGTGTCTTCCGCCATGGCCGGTAGAGGGGAAACGCCCGGCCAGAGCATTGCCAGACCGGCCGCTGCCTGAGCGCCCGCCCGCGTCAACCGCCGAAAACCAGGAAACATGGCCGCCTCCTCCACCTTCTCCGTCGCGCCTTTCCTTCATACTACTCTGCACCGTGCTTCCCGCCAGCTTCCCGCGGCTTGCCGGGGTAAGGCGAAACCCCAACCCTCTCTGAGACCCGCCATGGAACCTTGCCCCTGGTGCACCGGATTCGACCTCTACCGCCGCTACCACGACGAAGAATGGGGCGTCCCCCTGCGCGACGAACGCGCCCTTTTCGAACTCCTCATCCTGGAAGGCGCCCAGGCGGGGCTTTCCTGGTCCACCATCCTCAAGAAGCGGGAGCACTACCGCCGCGTGTTCGATGGCTTCGACCCCGCCGCCATCGCCCTCTACGACGACGCCAAGGTCGCTGCCCTGCTGGCCGATCCGGGCATCGTGCGCAACCGGGCCAAGGTGGCCGCCACCATCGGCAACGCCAGGGCCTTTCTCGCCCTGACCGCCGGCGGGCGCTCCTTCAGCGATTTTCTATGGCGTTGCGTCGGCGGCATCCCCCTCCAGAACGCCTGGACGTCCCTGGCCGAAGTCCCCGCCAAAACCCCCGCATCCGACGCCCTGAGCAAGGCCCTGACCGGCGCCGGCTTCAAGTTCGTCGGCTCCACCATCTGCTACGCCTTCATGCAGGCGGCGGGGATGGTGAATGACCATCTGGTCAGTTGTCCGCGGCATGGGGAGGTGAGGCGGCTTGGGGGGTGAGGCGGTGCTGTTTTCGGCCA
>JAEUNZ010000040.1:0-75335 GCA_016790965.1 Dechloromonas sp. | reverse complement strand
CGCCACAACCAGCTGGTCGGCTACGGCCTGGTGGTCGGCCTCGACGGCTCCGGCGACCAGACCACCCAGACCCCCTTCACGGTGCAGAGCATCATCAACATGCTCGGCAACCTCGGCGTCACGCTGCCGCCGGGCCAGTCGCTGCAGCTCAGGAACGTCGCCGCGGTGATGGTCACCGCCAGCCTGCCGCCCTTCGCGCGGCCCGGCCAGCAGATCGACGTCACCGTGTCGTCGATGGGCAACGCCCGCTCCCTGAAGGGCGGCACCCTGGTGATGACGCCCCTCAAGGGCGTGGACGGCCAGGTGTACGCGATGGCCCAGGGCAGCCTGGCGGTCAGCGGCGCCAGCGGTGCCGCGCCCTCCGGCGGCAAGGTTACGGTCAACCACCTCTCGGCCGGGCGCATCCCCGGCGGCGCCACCGTCGAGCGCGCAGTGCCGACCACCGTGGGGCAGGGCGACTCGATCTTCGTCGAGCTCAACGACGCCGACTTCGGCACCGCCCAGAAGGTCGTCGATGCCATCAACGCGATGGCCCCCGGCACCGCCCGCGCCCTCGACGGGCGCCAGGTGCAGGTGCGCGCGCCGGACGATGTGAACCAGCGGGTGGCCTTTCTCGGCCGCCTCGAGGGCCTCGACATCACCCCGGCGGAGCAGGCCGCCAAGGTCATCATCAACTCCCGCACCGGCTCCGTGGTGATGAACCAGAAAGTCACCCTGCAGAACTGCGCGGTCTCCCACGGCAGCCTCACCGTCACCGTCAGCAACGAGCAGCAGGTCAGCCAGCCCAACCCCTTCGGCCAGGGCCAGACCGCGGTCACCAACAAGGGCGGCGTCGACATAAAGCAGGACGGCGGCAACATCTTCAACGTGAAGGGCGGCACCAACCTGGCCGACGTGGTCAAGGCCCTCAACACCCTGGGCGCCAACCCCCTCGAGCTGATCGCCATCCTCCAGGCCATGAAGGCCAGCGGCGCGCTGCGGGCCGAGCTCGAGGTGATCTGATGGCCTCCGATTTCAGCCAGATCAACGCCCTTGACCCCAACTCCCTGTCGGGCCTGCGCCGCGTCTCGAAGGACGGCTCTCCGGCCGCCACCAAGGAGGCCGCCAAGCAGTTCGAGGCGCTGCTGCTCCAGCAGGTGCTCAAGTCGATGCGCGACGCGACGCCCAAGGGCGGCATGTTCGACAGCGACGAATCGCGCATGTACCAGTCGCTGCTCGACCAGCAGCTGGCCATGCAGCTCGCCACCCGCAGCGGCGGCATAGGCCTGGCCAAGGTCATCGAACGCCAGCTCGGCGGCAACAACGGCGCGGCGGTGACGCCGCCGGAGGGCGGGGTACCGCTGGATGCCGCCATCCGCCGTGGCTTCGACGCTGCCGTGGCGCCGGCGGGGGCTCGCCCGGCGGTGATGAGCGTGCCGGCTGCCCCCGGGGCCCCTCAGCAGCCCCTCGGGCTGGCAGATCAATCGGCAACTCAATCGGCAAACAGAGCGGCAAAATCTGCCGCAGCGGCGCCGGCTGCCGGGGCGGCAAGCGGCGTTGCCGCTTCCTTCCCCAATCTGCCGGCCGGCGCCGGCCCGCGGGCCTTCGTCGAGAAGGTGTGGCCCCAGGCCGTCGAGGCCAGCCGCGCCACCGGCATCCCGGCGCGCTTCCTGGTGGCCCAGGCGGCCCTGGAGACCGGCTGGGGCAAGTACGAACTCAAGAACGCCGACGGCAGCCCCAGCCACAACCTCTTCAATATCAAGGCCGGCAAGCGCTGGGGCGGCGACACGGTGAGCACCGCCACCACCGAATACAGCAATGGTGTCGCCACCCGCGAGAACGCGCGCTTCCGCAGCTACGGCTCGTATGCCGACTCCTTCCGCGACTACGCCCGCCTGATCGGCACCAACCCGCGCTACGCCGCGGTGGTCGGCCAGGACGACGCCACCGCCTTCGCCCGCGGCCTGCAGGCGGCCGGCTACGCCACCGACCCCAACTACGCCGATAAGCTGGCCCGCATCATCAACGGCAACACCCTGCGCACAGCCCTGGCGGCAAGCAGCGCCCGCAGCGCCTGATCCGCTGTTTTGCGTCGCGGCACGCAAACTGGCAAAGAACTTGCTGTTCATCGCTTAGATACATGAACCAAGGACGCGGATCATGGGCGCCAGCCTCTTCAGCATCGGTCTCACCGGACTCAACGCCGCCCAGGCGGGCCTGTCGACGACCAGCCACAACATCTCGAACGCCGGGACCACGGGCTACAGCCGCCAGCGCATCGAGCAGAGCACCAACCCGGCGATGTTCACCGGCGCGGGCTTCTTCGGCGAAGGCACCAAGGTCGATACCGTCAAGCGCGCCTACAACAGCTTCCTGACCAACCAGGTGCTGGCGGCCGACACCAGGTTCAACGAGTACGACACTTTCAGCACCGAGATCAGCCAGATCGACAACATGCTGGCCGACCCCACCGTCGGCCTCAGCCCGGCGCTGCAGGATTTCTTCGGCGGCATCCAGGAGGTGGCAGCCAACCCCGCCAGCGTCCCGGCCCGCCAGTCCATGCTGTCCACCGCCGAGAGCCTGGTGTCGCGCATGCACAACCTGTCCGACCGCCTGGGCGAGATCCGCGCCGGCGTCGAGGGGCAGATCAAGGAAACCGTCAGCCAGATCAGCACCTACGCGAAGAACATCGCCGAGGTGAACAACAAGATCACCATCGCCCAGCAGGCCGGCTCCGCCCAGCCCGCCAACGACCTCCTCGACACCCGCGACCAGCTGGTTAAGGAGCTCAACCAGCTGGTCCGCGTGTCCACCAGCACCGACACCGACGGCTCGATGTCGGTGTTCATCGGCACCGGCCAGCCCCTGGTGATCGGCACCACCCCGACCCGCCTCGAGGCGCTGCCGTCGATCGCCGACCAGAGCCGGCTGGCGGTCAACATCCTGACCCAGAACGGCGGCGCGATCACCATCCCCGAAAGCCTGCTGGGCGGCGGCAAGCTCGGCGGCCTGCTCAACATGCGCGCCACCGCGCTGGACTCGACCCAGAACCAGCTCGGCCTGCTGGCGGTCGGCATCAGCACCGCCTTCAACGCCCAGCACAAGCTCGGCCAGGATCTCAACGGCAACCTCGGCACCGATTTCTTCACCATCCCCAGCGTCAGCGTCCAGCGCTACGCCAACGCCACCACCACCACGCCGGACGTGCAGTACGCCGACATCTCGAAGCTGGCCGGCGAAGACTACCGGCTCACCTTCACCGACACCGTCGGCGGCTACGCCCTGACCCGCGTGTCCGACGGGCGCTCGGTGAGTGCCGCCGACGTCGGCCTGTCGATCACCCCGGCGGCCACCTCCTGGGTGGGCGACAGCTTCCTGATCCAGCCCACGCGCTACGCCGCCTCCACCCTCGACGTGTCGATCACCGATACCCGCATGATCGCCGCCGGTGCCCCGGTCAGCACCGCCGCCACCGCCTCCAACCTCGGTACCGGCAGCATCACCGCGCCGGTGGTGAGCAGCACCGCCAGCATCGTCGGCGGCGCCTTCGGCTCCAGCAGCTCGCCCCTCAAACTCACCTACGCCGGCGGCAGCCTCACGGGCTTCCCGGCCTCGCTGCCGGTCACCTACACCCTGCTCAACAGCAACCCGGTCACCCTGGCAGCGCCGGTGGCCTCGCTGCCCTACCAGAGCGGCATGACCATCGCGGTGGGCGGCGTCTCCTTCTCTATCGCCGGCGCCCTCAAGGACCAGGACAGCTTCACCGTCGGCCCCAACGCCGGTGGCGTCTCCGACAGCCGCAACGCGGTGGCCCTCGGCCAGCTGCAGACTTCCAAGCTGATGCTTTCCGCCGACGGCCAGCCCTCGGCCACCCTCCAGTCGGTGTATTCCCAGCTGGTCAGCTCGGTGGGCAACAAGTCACGCGAAGTGCAGGTCAACCGTGACGCCCAGGAGAGCCTGGTCGGCCAGGCCTACGAGGCCCAGCAGTCGATCGCCGGGGTGAATCTCGATGAAGAAGCGGCCAATCTGATCCGTTATCAACAGGCATACCAGGCGTCGAGCAAGGTGATGACCATCGCCTCCAAGCTCTTCGACGAAGTCCTCTCCCTCGGTCGCTGAGCCCGCCGGCCAGCCCGCACAAAGGAAAAGCCATCATGCGTGTCACCACCGGCATGATCTACGACTCCGGCCTCGCTTCCATCCAGAAGCAGAACAGCCGCCTCCTCGACACCCAGGAACAGGTGGCCACCGGCCGACGCATCCTGCGCCCCTCGGACGACCCGGTCGCCTCGGCGCGGGCCCTCGAGGTGTCCCAGTCGAAGAGCGTCAACAGCCTCTACGCCGCCAATCAGGGCTACGCCAACGACGCCCTCAAGCTGGTCGACAGCAAGCTCGACGCGGCCACCGACATCGTCACCTACGTGCGCACCCGCGCGGTCGAGTCGGGCAACGGCACTTACTCGTCCCGCGAGCAGGCCGCCATCGGCGCCGACATCACCCAGCAGTTCGACGCGCTGCTGGGCATCGCCAACAGCCAGGACTCCACCGGCGACTTCGTGTTCGGCGGCTATCGCAGCAACGCCATGCCCTTCAGCGGCAGCCTGGCCGCCGGTGTCCAGTACCAGGGTGACCAGGGCGCGCGCACGCTGCAGATCTCGGCCTCCCGCAACCTGCCGATCACCAGCTCCGGCGAGGACATCTTCAACACCATCCGCGCCGGTTCGGGCTCGGCCTTTGCGCTGAGCGCTCCTGGCAATGCCGGCTCGGCGCTGGTGTCCGGCCTGTCCCTGTCGGGCTACAACGATCACAACTACGTGGTGGAGGTGGGCGCGGGCCCGAGCTATCAGGTCTTCGACACCACCACCGACCCCAACCGGGCCTCGCCGATCGCGCCGACCGTCACCACCAGCGGCAGCGACACCACCCTGGCCTTCGGTAGCGTCAGCCTGAGCCTCAGCGGCACCCCGGCCAATGGCGACGAGTTCAGCGTCTCCAAGGTGGCCACCACCTTCGACGTGCTGGGCAACTTCGTCAGCGCCCTCAACTCGGGCAACCCGGCGGCCACCCGCTTCGGCGGCAACCAGGCCATCGCCGGGATGGACGCGGCCCAGGAGAGCATCTCCCGGGTCCGTTCGGGCGTCGGTTCGCGCATGGTCGAGGTCGAGACCCAGCAGAACATCAACAGCAGCATGGACCTGCAGTACGAGGAAACCCTGTCGCGCCTGCAGGACGTGGATTACGCCGAGGCGGTGAGCAATCTCACCGAGCAGAAGCTTTACCTCGAGGCGGCCCAGCAGAGCTTCCTGAAGGTTTCCAACCTGTCCCTCTTCAACTATCTCTGAGCCCATGAAGCCGCGACGCCTGCTGCCGGCCCTCACCCTGGCGCTCCTTGCCGGGTGCAGCACCACGCCGCCCGGGCAGGATTGGCTGGCCCTGCCGGCCGGGCTGGTGCTGGTGTCGGACGCCGGCCACCTGAAGCTGCCGATCGCCGCCGCGGCGCTGGCCTTCTACGTGGTGGCCGATCCGCTGGCGCCCAACTGGACCGTCGAGGAGGCCCGCCCGGCCGACGACCGCTACATCCTCGCGATGCGCATGAAGGCCGTGCACAACGGCGGCGACGGGGAGGCCCGCCAGGTGTTCACCCGCCACGCCGCGCGGCTCGCCGCCCAGCCGGGCTTCGAGGGCTACGAGGTCCTCACCTGGCAGACCGGCATCGAGAGCGCCCGCCCCTTCCCGCGGCGGGTCGCCTATGGCGAGATCCGCCTGCTGCGCAGTGCTGCCCGCCCGGGCGCCTGAGGGGCTGCCTGCAAGCGTCTGTGAGCCTTGCGGCGCCGGGCCGACTTTCGTAAGGTGCGGGCTTGGCAAGCAAGAGTGAATCGCATGGACCGCATGACAGAAAGGCGACGCGACCGTCGCATTCCGCTGGGCTGCAAGGTGGGGATCAGGCTCGACGGGCAATCCGCCCCGGTGATCGGCACCTGCGTCGAACTGAGCGTGGGCGGCCTGACGATCCATTCCAGCCACGTCCCGCGCATGAACGAGATCTTCGAGATCGCCGTGCTGCCCGCCGGGCCGGGCGGTGTCTATCAGCCCCTTCACGCCCGGGTGCAGGTGCGCCGGTGCGACGGCCTGGCCCAGCCCGGGCTTTACGCGATGGGCGTCGAGATCATCGAAGTCATCAAGTAGGCCTGCGAGGGGCGGGCCTGGCCGCCCCGCTTCCCGAAATACAGGTGACACGTGAGCCCCGGTTCGCGCCCTTGCTGGCGCCGCCGGGGCTTCAGTCTGCCCGCAAGAGGCCGATCTCGGCCGCTGTCTGCGGGCCGATGAGGGTCTGGCCTAGCCGGTCGGGCATCGCCAGCAGCTCTTCCGAGAGGGCGAAGCGCCCGGCCATGATCTCGGCCTGGCGCTGGGGGTGCAGCGGCTGGCGGTCAGGCTCGGCGTAGCCCTCGGGAAAGACCGGCGCCAGGCTCTGCGGGTCATATTTGTCGCTGGCGCCCAGGGTGTGGAGCAGCTCGTGGGCGATCACCACCGCGTTGCGCGGCCCCTCGTCGCGGCTCGCAAAAGCCTTCACGATGCCGATCTGCCCCTTGCGCAGGCCCACCGAATGGTCGAGGCGTGGCGTGCGTGCCGGGTCGTGGTAAAGCACGAACAGGCGAACGTCCGGCCGTGGCCCCGGGGTGGCGTCGTGGCGCCAGGCCCAGAAGCGTAGCCGCAGGCTCCACAGGCCCACGTCCACCGGCCCGCCGCCGGCGGGGAAGGGCGGCGGCAGCGACTCGACCGGCGGCGCCACGCTGATCGCCAGCGGGCGCAGCACCTCCCGGCCGTGGCGGCGCACCTCGTCCTGCAGCCAGTCGGCGATCGGCGCGAAGTCGTCGGCCGACAACCGGGCCACGCTGGCCCGGGTCTGGGGCGATGCGTCGGCGGCGATCGGGTACACGGTGGCGTGCAGGGTGTGCTTCCACTCGGTGGCCCGCGCGCCGCTGCGCCAGGCGCCCAGCGCGACGGTGGCGAGGATGAGCAGGAGTACGGCGATACGGAGCTTCCGGAACACGGATCCGCCCCTCAGCGGGCAAACCCGCCGGCCAGCGCCCGGGTGATCTCGGCGGCTGGCACGGCGCGGCAGCCGCTGGCGTTCTGGCCGCACCACAGGGGCGAGAAATCGCCGCTGCCGGCAGCCTCGGCGGCCGCGCGCAGGGGCGCGATGGCGGTGGTGGCGAGGGGGAAGGCCGGCGGCGTGCCACCCAGCGGGCCGAGTTCGCGCATCAGGCGATTGACGATGGCGCGGGCCGGGCGGCCGGTGAAGAGGTGGGTCAGCGCCGTGTGGCGGGCGGCCTCGCTGGCGAGGGCGGCCCGGTGCACCGCGCTGGTGCTGGCTTCGGGGCACAGCAGGTAGGCGCTGCCCACCTGCACGCCGGCGGCGCCCAGGGCCCGGGCGGCGGCCACGCCGCGGGCGTCGGCAATGCCGCCGGCGGCGATCACCGGCACCCGCAGCGCCGCCACGATCTGCGGCACCAGTGCCAGGGTGCCGAGCTGGGTCGTCACGTCGCTGGTGAGAAACATGCCCCGATGGCCGCCGGCCTCGAGGCCCTGGGTGATCACCGCGTCCACGCCGCGGGCTTCCAGCCAGCGGGCTTCGTCCACGGTGGTGGCGGAGCTCAGCACGCGGGCGCCGCTGGCCTTGACGCGCTCCAGCAGGCCGGGCTCGGGCAGGCCGAAGTGGAAGCTCACCACCGGCGGGCGGAGCTCGTCGATCAGGTCGGCCAGCGCCGCGCTGAAGGGCGCCCGGCCCGGCGCGGCGGGGATCGCCGCCGGGTCGAGGCCGAGCTCGCGGTAGTAGGGGGCGAGGGCGCCACGCCAGGTGGCTTCCCGGGCGTCGTCGGGGGTGGGCGGCTGGTGGCAGAAGAAGTTGAGGTTGAAGGGCCGGCCCGTGCCGGCGCGGATCGCCGCCACCTCGGCGCGGATGGCCTCCGGCGAAAGCATGGCGCAGGGCAGGGCGCCGAGCCCGCCGGCCTCGCAGACGGCCACCGCGAGGGCGCTACCCTGCACGCCGGCCATCGGGGCCTGGAGGATGGGGAGGTCGATGCCGAGAAGTTGCTGCAAAGTCATGGGGGCTCCAGGCGTAAAAAACCCGGCGCGGGGCCGGGCTGGGTGGGGCTGGCGATCAGGCGGTCTTGACCGGGATCTTGCCGATCTTGGCCTGCCATTCCTTCGGGCCGGTGTTGTGCACGCTGATGCCCGACGAGTCGACGGCCACCGTGACGGGCATGTCCTGCACGTCGAACTCGTAGATGGCTTCCATGCCCAGGTCGGCAAAGCCGACCACCTTGGCCGACTTGATGGCCTTGGCCACCAGGTAGGCGGCGCCGCCGACGGCCATCAGGTAGGCGGACTTGTTGTCCTTGATGGCCTGGATCGCCACTTCGCCGCGCTCGGATTTGCCGACCATCGAGATCAGGCCGGTCTGCTCGAGCATCATGCGGGTGAACTTGTCCATGCGGGTGGCGGTGGTCGGGCCGGCCGGGCCGACGACCTCGTCACGCACCGGGTCGACCGGGCCGACGTAGTAGATCACGCGGTTGGTGAAGTCGACCGGCAGCTTCTCGCCCTTGGCCAGCATGTCGGCGATGCGCTTGTGGGCGGCGTCGCGGCCGGTGAGCATCTTGCCGTTGAGGAGCAGCTTCTGGCCCGGCTTCCAGGATGCAACCTGTTCCTTGGTCAGGGTGTTGAGGTCCACCTGGGTGGCGGACTTGAGGTCCGGCGTCCAGGTGACGGCGGGCCAGTCTTCCAGCTTCGGCGGCTCGATCTTGGCCGGGCCGGAGCCGTCGAGGTGGAAGTGGCAGTGACGGGTGGCGGCGCAGTTGGGCACCAGGGCCACCGGCAGGTTGGCGGCGTGGCAGGGGTAGTCCAGCACCTTCACGTCGAGCACGGTGGTGAGGCCGCCCAGGCCCTGGGCGCCAACGCCGAGGGCGTTGATCTTTTCCATCAGCTCGAGACGCAGCTGTTCCGGGCGGGTCAGCGTTGCGCCGGTCGCGGCCTTGGCCTTGAGTTCATGGATGTCCACCGGGGCCATGATCGATTCCTTGGCCAGCAGCATGGCCTTTTCGGGCGTGCCGCCGATGCCGATGCCGATGATGCCCGGCGGACACCAGCCGGCGCCCATCTCGGGGATCTTCTTGAGGACCCAGTCCACCAGGTCGTCGGAGGGGTTGAGCATGGCGAACTTGGACTTGGCTTCCGACCCGCCGCCCTTGGCGGCGCAGATGACTTCCACGTGGTCGCCGGGGACGATTTCGAAATGGACGACGGCCGGGGTGTTGTCCTTGGTGTTCTTGCGGGCGCCGGCAGGGTCGGCCAGCACCGAGGCGCGCAGGGGGTTGTCCGGGTTGGCGTAGGCGCGGCGCACGCCTTCGTTGACCATCTCCTGCAGGCTCATGGTGGCGTCGTCCCAGGTAACCTTCATGCCGACCTTGAGGAAGACCATGCCGATACCGGTGTCCTGGCAGATGGGGCGGTGGCCCTCGGCGGCCATGCGGGAATTGGTCAGGATCTGGGCGATGGCGTCCTTGGCGGCTGGAGATTCCTCGCGCTCGTAGGCTTCGCCCAGGGCCTTGATGTAGTCGAGGGGGTGATAGTAGCTGATGTACTGGAAGGCGTCGGCGACGGACTGGATCAGGTCTTCCTGGCGAATGGCGGTCATGGCAGGCTTTCGAACTAGTGGGACTTGTGTTGCAGGGTGAGCGTCTGGGTCATGATCTTGTCGGTGAGGGCGATCATGAGGGCGGAAACCAGGAAAAGGGCGTGGATGACAGCCTGCCAGAGGATGACCCGATCGTCGATCTGGGCGGCGTTGATGAAGGTCTTGAGGAGGTGAATGGAGGAAATGCCGATCAGGGCCGTCGCCAGCTTGACCTTGAGCACCCCCGCATTGACGTGGGAGAGCCATTCTGGCTGATCGGGGTGGCCTTCCAGGTCGAGACGGGAAACGAAGGTCTCGTAGCCCCCGACGATGACCATCACCAGCAGATTGGCGATCATGACAACGTCAATAAGGCCGAGAACGATCAGCATGACCTCGTTTTCAGAGAGACTGCCCGCCTTGCTGACCAAATGGATCAGTTCGTGCATGAACTGATAGACGTAAACGCCCTGGGCGGCGATCAATCCAAGGTACAGGGGGGCCTGGAGCCAGCGGCTCCAAAAAATGAACCCTTCTAGTCTGGCGACGATTTTCATGGCTTGCGGGGGTTGGGAAAAGCGGGCATCTTAACACGTGGCCCTTGCCCGCCGGAGTAGCTGGAACGCCCTAATGCTGCGGCGCAGCGTGCTTTCGTAAGCAGGTTGTAAGAAACTGCCCGTCTAATGCCGCGCAGCCCATAAAAACAGGCGTTCTTGCAGGGGTCCCCGATCACAGCGATGAGCGCAGCATTCCCGCGTTGCAGGCCGGGGGGCCTGTAAACCGTTTTCTCGTGTCTTTCTTACGTTTTTTTTTGGCCTAATTTCGCAGAGGAGAAGCAGATGTCCAATGAATCCGTGCAGGTTTACTACCCGTCCGATGAAATCGTCAAAAATGCGGCGGTTTCCGGGATGGACGCCTACAAGGCGCTGTGCGCGGAGGCCGAGGCCGATTACGAAGGGTTCTGGGCCAAGCGCGCCCGTGAATTCATCACCTGGAAGCAGCCCTTCAACCAGGTGCTCGATCAGTCCAACGCTCCTTTCTACAAATGGTTTGCCGACGGCAAGCTGAATGCCTCTTACAACTGTCTCGACCGCAATGTCGAGAATGGCCTCGGCGACAAGGTCGCCATCATCTTCGAAGCCGACAGCGGTGAAGTGACCAAGGTCACCTACAAGGAACTGCTGGTCAAGGTCTGCAAGATGGCCAACCTGCTGAAGTCCAAGGGCGTCAAGAAGGGTGACCGCGTCGTCATCTATCTGCCCATGACCATCGAGGGTATCGTCGCCATGCAGGCCTGTGCCCGCATCGGCGCTACGCACTCCATCGTCTTCGGCGGCTTCTCGGCCCAGTCCCTGCGCGACCGTATCAATGATGCCGGCGCCGTCATGCTCATCACCTCCGACGGCCAGTTCCGCGGTGGCAAGGCCATCCCCCTGAAGCCCATCGCCGACGAAGCCTTCACCATGGGTGGCTGCGAATCGGTCAAGAACGTCATCGTCTTCAAGCGCACGGGTGGCGACTGCGCCATGACCGCCGGCCGCGACAGCTGGCTGCACGAGGGTCTGGAAGGCCAGGCCGAGACCTGCGAACCCGAGTGGGTCGAGGCCGAGCATCCGCTCTTCCTGCTCTACACCTCCGGTTCCACCGGCAAGCCCAAGGGCGTCGTCCACTGCACCGGCGGCTATCTGCTGCACGCCATGCTGACCATGAAGTGGACCTTCGACATCAAGCCTTCAGACACCTTCTGGTGTACCGCCGACATCGGCTGGGTGACGGGCCACACCTACATCACCTACGGTCCCCTGGCCTGCGGCGTGACCGAAGTGGTCTTCGAAGGCGTGCCCACCTACCCGGATGCCGGCCGTTTCTGGAAAATGATCCAGGATCATGGCGTCACCGTGTTCTACACCGCGCCGACCGCCATCCGCTCGCTCATCAAGGCTTCCGACGCCAATGCGGCCGTCCATCCCAAGAGCTACAACCTGTCCACCCTGCGCATCCTGGGTTCCGTCGGCGAGCCGATCAACCCGGCTGCCTGGCAGTGGTACTACGACAATGTGGGCGGCAGCCGCTGCCCCATCGTCGATACCTTCTGGCAGACCGAGACCGGCGGCCACATGATCACCCCGCTGCCGGGCGCCACCCCGCTGGTTCCGGGTTCCTGCACCCTGCCGTTCCCGGGCATCCAGTTCGCCGTGGTGGACGAAACCGGTTCCGAACTGCCCTGGGGTCAAGGCGGCATCCTGGTGTGCAAGAAGCCGTGGCCGTCCATGATCCGAACCATCTGGGGCGATCCGGACCGCTTCGTCAAGTCTTACTACCCTGCCGACTTCCAGGGCAAGCTTTATCTGGCCGGCGACGGCGCCATCCGTGACGCCAACAACGGTTACTTCACCATCACCGGCCGTATCGACGACGTGCTGAACGTTTCGGGTCACCGGATGGGCACCATGGAAATCGAATCCGCCCTGGTGGCCAACCCGCTGGTCGCTGAAGCTGCCGTTGTCGGCCGTCCGGACGATCTGACCGGTGAGGCCATCGTCGCCTTCGTGGTGCTGAAGGGCGCCCGTCCGGCCGATGCCGATGCCGCCAAGAAGATCGCCAAGGAGCTTTCTGACTGGGTGGGCAAGGAAATCGGTCCCATCGCCAAGCCCAAGGACATCCGCTTCGGCGACAACCTGCCCAAGACCCGTTCCGGCAAGATCATGCGTCGTCTGCTGCGCGGCCTGGCCAAGGGTGAGGAACTCACGCAGGACACCTCCACCCTGGAAAACCCGGCCATCCTCGAGCAGCTCAAGAACTCGATCTGACGGACCGGATTCCGGGCCGGGGCAACCCGGCCCGGTCCAGGGTTGCAGGAAGCGGACCCGCCCTCTTGCCTGGGGGGGACGCCAAACATACAAGGCAGGGAGGAGACATGGTCGCCCACTTGGTGACCGCGAAGGCGGGATGCGATATCCGCCGGAGAACGGCTGACACGCGGTGCGTGTTGGCCGTTTTTGTTTGGGGGATACGCTGATGCGGCAAACTTCGACCATCCGCCAGCGGCTGGCGGGGATCGGCCTCGTGGGGCTTCCGCTGCTCAGTTTTCCCCTGGTCTCCTTGCCCGATGGGGAAATCGCCGGCCTGCCCGCGACCTATTGTTACCTCTTCGGGGTCTGGATTGCCCTGATTGCGCTGGCCGCCTGGGTTTCCGAGAAGCGGGGACGCTGATGCTATCCGGCTGGCTGGTCAGTGCGGTTGCCGTGGCCTATCTGGGCTTGCTCTTCGCGGTGGCGCGCTTTGGCGATGCCCGGGCCGACGCTGGCCGTTCCATCATCACGGCCAATGTCTATGCCCTGTCGCTGGCTGTTTACTGCACGTCGTGGACCTTCTACGGCAGCGTCGGCCGGGCGACTTCCGGCGGGCTTTCCTTCCTGACCATCTACCTCGGACCGACCCTGGTTCTGCTCTTCGGTACGGTCATCGCCAAGATGATCCGCATCGGCAAGGCCCAGCGCATCACCTCCATCGCCGACTTCATCGCATCGCGCTATGGCAAGAGCCAGTTTCTGGCCGGGCTGGTGACCGTGATCGCCGTTATCGGGGTTATCCCTTATATTGCACTGCAACTAAAAGCCGTGTCGGCGAGCTTTGACATCGTCTTCGCCACGCCCGGCGGCAGGGGAGCGACGGGGTGGCTGGACTCCACTCTGGCCATCGCCGCAGTGATGGCTGTCTTCACCATCCTCTTCGGCACGCGCCACCTGGACGCCACGGAGCGCCACGAGGGCATGGTCGCCGCGGTGGCCTTCGAGTCCGTGGTCAAACTGGTCGCTTTCATGGCCGTGGGAGTTTTCGTGAGCTACAGTCTCTTCGACGGCTTGGGGGACATCTTTCAGCGGGCCGCGGCGTCTCCGCAACTGGTCAAGCTCCTTACCCTCGACCCGGCGCGGGCCGGGAATTGGCTCTCGCTCATCATTCTTTCCGGCCTGGCCATCCTGCTTCTGCCCCGCCAGTTCCAGATCGCCGTGGTGGAGAACGTGGACGAGAGCCATCTGCGGCGGGCGGTCTGGCTCTTTCCGCTCTACCTCCTGCTCATCAACATCTTCGTTCTGCCCCTGGCCCTGGGTGGCATGTTGCATTTCGGCGGTGCAGGGGACGCGGATACCTTCGTCCTGACGCTGCCTCTTTCGCAGGGGGCGACTGGTCTGGCGCTCCTCGCCTTCATCGGCGGCCTCTCGGCGGCCACCGGTATGGTCATCGTGGAAACCATCGCCCTGTCCACCATGGTCTGCAACGACCTCGTCATGCCCTGGCTGCTGCGCTCTGCCTGGTTCGCCCAGCGTGCCCGGCGGGACATGTCGGGCCTCCTGCTGGGCATCCGCCGCTGGGCCATCGCCCTGATTCTGTTTCTGGGCTACGCCTATTTCCGCGCGGCGGGGGAGGCCTACGCCCTGGTGGCCATCGGCCTCATCTCGTTCGCGGCCGTGGCCCAGTTTGCGCCGGCGCTGTTCGGGGGCATGTACTGGAAGGCCGGCAACCGCGCGGGCGCCATCGCAGGCCTGCTGGGCGGGTTTGCCCTCTGGCTTTACACGCTGCTGCTTCCCTCCTTTGCCAAGTCGGGCTGGATCGGCAGGGAATTTCTCGACGCGGGACCAGCCGGAATCGTCGCCCTCAAGCCCCAGGCGCTCTTTGGGCTCACCGGTCTGGACGAGATTTCCCACTGTCTCTTCTGGAGCCTGCTGGTCAACGCCGGACTCTACGTGGCGCTCTCACTGGCTACCCGGCCACGGGCCACCGAGGTGGCCCAGGCCGAGCGCTTCGTCGATGCCCTGGTGCGAGGTGAGGGAGCCACCCGGGCCAGTTTGTGGCGGGGCAGCGCTTCGGCGGGGGAATTGGTGGGCCTGCTCGAACGCTTTCTCGGCCCGGCCCGGGCACGCCAGCAACTGGGAACCTATGCCAGGCGGCGCAAGGCGGATGACTGGCGGGCGCTGCCGGCGGACGCCGATTTCGTCCTCTTCGCCGAGACCCAGCTTGCCGGCGCCATCGGGTCGGCCAGCGCGCGGGTCATGGTCGCGTCAGTCGTCCAGGAAGAGGAACTGGGCCTCGACGAAGTGCTGGGCATCCTGGACGAGGCCACCCAGGTGCGCGCCCACAGCCGCGAACTCGAGGCCAAGTCGAAGGCCCTGGAAGCGGCTACCGCCGAGTTGCGCGAGGCCAACGAGCGCCTGCGCGAACTCGATCGTATGAAGGACGACTTCATTTCCACCGTCACCCATGAACTGCGTACGCCGCTGACTTCGATCCGCGCCCTGTCGGAACTGTTGCTGGACGATCCCTGCATCGAACTCGCCGAGCGCAAGCGATTTTTCGGCATCATGGTTACCGAGGCCGAGCGCCTGACGCGCCTCATCAACCAGATTCTCGACATGGCCAAACTGGAGTCGGGAAGGGCCGAGTGGGTCACGGGCGAGGTGGATCTCGCCGAAGTCGTCAGGGACTCCCTGGGCTCGGTCGATCAACTCTTCCGCGGCAAAGGTGTGGCGGTCAGCGTCGATCTGCCGGCGGCGGGGCCGGTCATCCAGGCGGATCGGGACCGTCTGGTCCAGGTGATGATCAATCTGCTGTCCAATGCGGTGAAATTCGTTCCGGCCAGTGGCGGCCAAGTGGCCGTTGCGCTGCGGCAGGGGCCGCAAGAGCTGAGGGTCAGTGTCGAGGATAACGGTCCCGGGCTGCGGCCGGAAGAACTCGAAGTCATCTTTGAAAAATTCCGCCAGGGAGGCAACACGCTGACCGATAAACCCCAGGGAACGGGGCTGGGCTTGCCCATCAGCCGCCAGATCGTGGAATACTTTGGTGGGCGCCTGTGGGCAGAAAGCGAACCTGGGCGGGGCGCGCGCTTCGTCTTTACCTTGCCGCTGCAAGCGCCTGAAAAACAACAGCATTAGGGAGGAGTGACCATGGCACAGAAAATCCTGATCGTGGACGATGAACCCAATATCGTCATTTCCCTGGAATTTCTCATGAAGAAAGAAGGCTTCGAGGTTGCCGTGGCCGCCGATGGCGAGGAAGGGCTCGCCCGGGTGGCGAGTTTCCGCCCCGACCTCGTGCTGCTTGACGTCATGATGCCCAAGAAATCGGGTTTCGAGGTCTGCGAGGCTATTCGCTCCAATCCGGACAATGCCGGTATCCAGGTGGTCATGCTCACCGCCAAGGGCCGCGATACCGAGGTCGCCAAGGGTTTGGCCCTGGGCGCCGACGCTTACGTGACCAAGCCCTTCTCGACCAAGGAACTGCTGGCCAAGGTCAAGGCCATGCTGGCCGTGTAGGTTTTCCAAGGTCACCTTCCGAAGGATTCTCCATGCAGGCCAAGGTTCGCTTCATCCTCGCTGCCCTGATCCTCGGGCTCCTGATGACCGGGCCCTTCGTTGTCACTTCCCTGCTGGTCTGGCTGGACATGAAGGAGGCGGAGCGCAGCCTGCTGCTCGACCTGCTGCTTTCCCGCCTGCCCATAGGGACCCTGATGACGGTTTTCGGCTTCGTCGTTGGCATGGCCATGGTGAACAAGCTCTTCAGGCAATACGTCGATGGACTCCTGCGCATGTCGGAGACCCTGCGGCTCATGCTGGGGGCCAACCGCAATTTTCGCGTCGCCCTGGAGGGACCGCCGGAGGTGCAGCATCTGGCGCGGGCCGCCAACGATCTGGCCCAGCAACGCAACGAACTGCTGGACGATGTCGATGCCCAGATCGCCCGCGCCAAGGCCTCGGTGGAGGAAGAAAAGAACCGGCTGGCCGCCCTCATGTCGGAACTCGCCCAGGCCGTCATCGTGTGCAATCTGGACGGGCGCATCCTGCTCTACAACAACCGCGCCCGCTTGCAGTTCAAGGCCCTTGCCCAGGGCCCCACGTCGGTGAGCGGCGGGGCGCTCATCGGCCTTGGGCGTTCCATATTTTCAATCCTGGAGAAAAGCCAGGTTCATCACGCCCAGGAGGTCATTCGCCAGCGTATGGCGGCCGGTAAGGCGGCCCTGGCAAATTTCGTCACCACCACCCGGGGTGGCCAGTTGCTGCGGGTGCAGATGGTTCCGGTTCTGACCGGGGCCGGCGACGCTGCGGCTACCGCCATGGGCGGCTACGTGCTGACGGTGGAAAACATCACACGCAGCCTGGAACAGGAGGCCCGCCGCGACCAGGTGCTGCATTCCCTCACCGAGGGCAGCCGAGCGGCCCTCGGTACCCTGCGGGCCGCCGTGACCAATCTCATCGACTACCCCGACATGGAGCCCGAACTGCGCGACCGCTTCGTGCGCATCGCCGACGAAGAGGCGGCCCGCATGAGCGAGCGGCTCGACAGCACCATGGCCGAGTTCTCGGATTCGCTCAAGACCCGCTGGCCCCTGGAGGACGTCCTGGGCATCGACATCATCGCCGCCGCCCAGCGCCGAATCGAGGATCTGCTGCAATTGCCGGGCAAGTGCGAAGAAATCGACGACGCCTTGTGGATCAAGGCCGACAGTTTTTCGCTGGTGTTCGCCATCGCCTTCCTGGCGGCGCGCTTGCAGGAACACTACGAGATCCGCGAACTGCGCTTCCGTCTTAGCCACCAGGACCGGCTGGCCTATTTGGACCTCATCTGGAGCGGCCAGGCCATGTCGTCGGAAACCTTTTATACCTGGGAGCTCGAAGCCATGCATGTCGGTGGCGAGAACTCGCCCCTCAGCCTGCGCGACGTCATCGACCGCCACGGGGGAGAGGTCTGGTACCAGCGGGAGAAAGCCGCCCATCGGGCCTTTTTCCGCTTCGTCCTGCCCCTGGCCATGCCGGAGGCCGCCACGGTGGAACTCGACGACGAAGCCCGGGCCCGGGGCCGGCCTGAGTACTACGATTTCGACCTCTTTCAGTTCCAGAACGCCGCCGGGGTCGATCTGGACCGCAAGCTCGGCGACCTGGTCTATACGGTCTTCGATACCGAAACCACAGGCCTCGAACCGTCCAATGGCGATGAAATCATCCAGATCGGTGCCGTGCGCATCGTGAACAACCGGGTGCTGCGTCAGGAAATTTTCAATCAACTCGTCGATCCCCAGCGCCTGCTGCGGCCGGAAACCATCCCCATCCACGGCATCACCGACGACATGGTGCGGGGGCAGCCCACCATCGACATTGTCCTGCCAGCCTTTCGGGAATTTTGCGAAGAAACCGTGCTCATTGCCCACAACGCGGCCTTCGACATGCGCTTCCTGCAGCTCAAGGAGGCCAGTACCGGGATACGCTTCGACCAGCCCGTCCTCGATACCCTGCTGTTGTCCGCTGTGGCCCACCCCAACCAGGAATCCCACAAGCTCGACGTCATTCTGGAACGCCTGGGCATCTCCATCGAAACCCGCCACAACGCCCTCGACGACTCCCTGGCGACGGCGGAGGTCTTCCTGAAGCTTGTCCCTCTGCTGGCCGAAAAGGGCATCTTTACCCTGCGTCAGGCGCTGGAAGCCTCGCAGAAAACCTACTATGCCCGCATCAAGTACTGAATCCTCCCTCGACGAAGCATGGCCCGGCCTGCCCTGCAGGGCTCTCGAAATCCTCGCGCAGCGGTGTGAAGCGGCGGCCAGCACGGACGATGTCGCTGCGGTGGTCGGCGAGGTGGGGCATTTGGTGGCCGGGTACGCAGGGAATGGGCTGGCGGGGCACCTCCTGGCCGGGTTGATTTCGGCGCTCAACGACCGGGCCGTACGACGCGTCATCGCGATCACGGTGCCGGAGCACCGCCTGCCCGCCGTCTCGTGGTGTTGGCTCGCTCTGGGCTCCGAGGGGCGTCAAGAGCAGACCTTCGTCACCGACCAGGACAATGGGCTCATCTTCAGTGCCGCGGACGACACCGAGGCGGCTGCCCTGAGGGAACTTTTTCTGCCCTTCGCCCGCACTGTCAATGAACGGCTGGATCGCTGCGGGTTCAGCTTCTGCAAGGGTGAGGTCATGGCGGGAAATCCCCGCTGGTGTATGTCCTTCGACGAATGGCGGCGCTGCTTCATCGACTGGGTGCGGCGTCCCGATCCCCTGGCCCTGATGCATGCCACCATTTTTTTCGATCTGTGCCCCCTGTACGGCGACCTGGCCCTGGGGCAAGCCCTGCAGCGCTCGGTCCTGCAACTGACCGCCGATACTCCCGCCTTTCTGCACCTCATGGCGGCCAACGCCCTGCAGGCCCAACCCCCCCTGGGTCTGTTGGGCGATGTGGTCACAGAGGCCGGCGAACATGGACAGGTTGTCGATCTGAAGAAATACGGCGCCCGGATCTTCGTCGACGCAGCCCGCATCTTCGCCCTGGCCAAGGGGGAGGGTGCCGTCGCCACGCGGGACCGCCTTGCCTTGGCCGGGGCAGCCGCCGGAATGACTGAAGAGGAGGTCGCTGCGGGGCGGGATGCCCTGTCGCACCTGCTGCGCCTGCGGCTGGCCCGGCAGGCCCAGGCGCTCGCGCGCGGCGAGACACCGCACCACGGCGTCGTCCCGGAGCAGTTGCACGGCGTCGATCGCGCCATCCTGCGCGAATCCTTGCGGGAGGCCAGGCGTGTGCAACAGCGCCTCAAGTTGAACTATGCCCTTTGAATTTTCTGCGTTCCGGCTTCTCTGCTCCCTCGTCTTGCCGCCGCAAGGCGAGGGCCGCGCAATCCCCTGACAACCCCGTACCATGACAAGCACGATGCTCGAAGACACCCTAGCCGAACTTCAGGAGGCAGGCACCCGGCGTTTTGCCGGGGCTGCCGCGCACTTCCTCGCCAAACATGCCCCTTTCAACCGCATGGCCCGCGTCTCGCTGGAGTGGGTTGCCGCACGGGTCCAGGTCGCTTTCTACCCGACGGGAACCTGCATCCTCGCGCCGGAGAACGGAGTCGTGGCCTATTTCCACATCGTCGAATCCGGCAAGGTCCAGGCCCGCCAAGCCGGCGAAGTCGCCGTGACCGAGTATTCCGTGCTTACCCTGGGCCCCGGCGAGAGCTTTCCCATCGGCGCCGTAACGGCCCGGCGGCCATCCACCAACACCTATGTCGCCCTGGAGGACACCTTCTGCTATCGATTGCCGGCGCAGGACTTTCTGGAGCTGATGACGGCAAGCCCCGAGTTCAATCTGTTTTGCACCCAGTACATCGCCAGCCTCCTCAACCAGTCGCGGCAACAGCTGCAAATCCAATTTTCCCAGCGGGCCAGCGAGCAGCAGACCCTCAATTCGCCCCTGGCCGCCGTAGGCAGCCGTTCCCCCGTCGTCGTCACCCCTGAGGTGTCGCTGCGGGCGGCCCTGGAGACCATGTCCCGCGCCAAGGTCGGGTCGTTGGTAGTGGTCGATGGCGGTAAAAAGCCGGTCGGCATCTTTACGCGCACCGATCTGCTCGACCGGGTCGTGCTGGCCGGCCTCGCCCAGGACCAGCCCATCGCTCGGGCCATGTCCCCCGACCCCTTCCAGCTCGAAGAGCACGCCACTGCCTACGACGCCATGCTGGCCATGGCCACCCACGGCATCCGGCACGTCCTGGTGGTGGATGGGGAGGGATGCCTGGCCGGTGTGGTTTCCGAGCGGGATCTCTTTGCCCTGCAACGGGTCGGCCTGCGCCAGATTCGCCAGTCCATCGAATCGGCCCGGGGGGTCGAATCCCTGTGCCAGTCGGCCGCCGACGTGCGCCAGCTCGCATTCAACATGCTGGCCCAGGGCATAGGCGCCGAACAACTGACCCAGTTCATCTCCGCCCTCAACGATGCCCTGACCCGGCGCGTCATCGAACTCAACCTGGAACGCCACGATTTCGCCGGGATCGCATGGTGCTGGCTGGCCTTCGGGTCGGAGGGCCGGGACGAGCAGACCTTCAGCACCGATCAGGATAACGGCATCGTCTACAGCTGCGACGACTTCCACGACCGGGAGGAGCTCAAGCTACGCTTTCTGGCCTTTGCGCGGGAGGTCAACGCCGACCTGGATCGCTGCGGTTTCCCTCTCTGCAAGGGCAACATCATGGCGAGCAATCCCCAGTGGTGCCTCTCCCTGGGCGAGTGGAAGGAGCAATTCTCACGCTGGATTCGCGAGCCCCAGCCCGAGGCCCTGCTCAACGCCACGATCTTCTTCGATTTCCGCGCTCTCTACGGCGAGGCCGATCTGGCCGAGCAGCTTCGCCGCCACCTTCTCGCACTGACCACCTCCAACGGGCTTTTTCTGCGTGCCATGGCCCATAACGCCCTCGACGTCGGTCCGCCCCTGGGCACCTTCCGGGACTTCGTTACCGACCAGGACGCCGATCACCCGGGCTGCATCGATCTGAAAAAATACGGGATCCGACTCTTTGTCGACGCCGGGCGCATTTACGCCCTGGCCACCGGGGTGCGCAACACTAATACGGTGCAGCGCCTGCGGCTCGCCGCCCAGCGCCTCAACGTCAAACCGGAGGAGGTGGAAGCGACGGTGGAGGCCCTGCATTTCATCCAGTTGCTGCGCCTGCGCCACCAGCACCTGGAAAGCGAGCCCGGGCGCCAGGGCGACAATCACGTAAACCCCGAGCAGTTGAACGAGCTGGACCGGCGTATCCTGAAGGAATCCTTCCGCCAGGCGCGCAAGCTGCAAAACCGCCTGAAACTCGATTACCAGGTGGGGTAGGGCCCATGGATCACCCAGATTTGCGCGGGCATGGCACCCAATCCCCGAGCCCCCAGCCCGAGGAGGGGCAGACACGAGCCGCCCGGGAAGCGGAGCACGCATTCGGTTGAAGCATGTTCGATCTCAAGAAAATTCTCTTTCGGGGTGATAGCGCGCCCCCTGGCCTCGACCCAGAATTGCAGGCGTTTGTCGAAACCTGGCGGGCGGTCCCGGTCCCCGATCCGGAGGAGGTCCACTACCACAGCCGCTACGTCGTCGTCGACGCGGTGACGGCAGGTTCGCCGGACGAGCGCGATACCCTGCTGGGTCTCGCCGCCGTCGGCGTGGTGCGTGGGGGCATCGTGCTTCCCGACGACGTGCTGGCCCTGGATTTCGCTGCCGAGCGCCTCCCCGGCGAGGTCGAGCGGTGTCTGGCAGCATTTCTGGGTTTCGTGGGCCAATGTCCCCTCGTCGTCTTCGGGGCATCCCCGACCCAGACGCTCGTGCAGGGCCTCTTGCGCGAGCGCCTGGGCGTCGAATTCCTGCCCTTGTGGATCGATCTTGAGCTGCTTCTGCCGGAGTACTGCGGAGCGCCCACCGGGGGCGCGGCGCGCCGGGAGGACTGGTTGCGCAGCCTGGGTATCGATGTTCCGCCGGGGCGTGACGCGGTGGCCAATGCCCTGGGGCTGGCCCGTTTGTTCCAGGTGCTGCTGCCCCGGGCGACAGAAAAGGGGGCCGACACCCCTCGCCGCCTCGCGGCAACAGGGCGACGCTTCTTCCGGTCGGGGGGTTGAAGGCCATGGCCCGTGGGTTTTCCCGCATGCACCGTTACTACGGCATCTATACCGTGGGTTTCGTCGCCTTTGTCGCCCTCCTGTCCTTCCTGGAGGCGCAGGGCATGCCGGCGCGCTGGATCGGCTACGCCTTCCTCCTGTTCACCATCGTCACCTACGCGGTCATCGGCGTCTTCAGCCGAACAGCCGATGTGGCCGAATACTATGTCGCCGGGCGGCGGGTTCCCGCCATGCTGAACGGCATGGCCACCGGGGCCGACTGGATGAGCGCGGCGTCCTTCATCGGTATGGCCGGCAGCCTGTATCTCTCTGGCTTCCAGGGGCTGGCCTTCGTCATCGGCTGGACCGGGGGCTTCGTGCTGGTCGCCCTCTACCTGGCACCCTACCTGAGGCGTTTCGGCGAATACACCATTCCGGATTTCCTTGGGGCGCGCTATGGCGGCATCGCCGTTCGCCTCCTGGCGGTGGCGGCGGCCATCCTGGCGTCCTTCGTCTATGTCGTCGCCCAAATCTACGGCGTGGGGGTCATCACCAGCCGCTTCGTCAATCTGCAATTCGAGATCGGCGTCTTCGTCGGCCTGGCCGGCATCCTGGTCTGCTCGTTTCTGGGCGGAATGCGCGCTGTCACTTGGACCCAGGTGGCCCAGTACGTCGTGGTCATCGTGGCCTATCTCACCCCGGTGGCCCTGCTGGCCTACAAGGTCACCGGTGTGCCCGTGCCTCAGGTGGTCTATGGTCAGGTGCTGCAGAAGGTGGGCACCCTGGAAGGGCAGATTTTCCAGTTGCCGGCCGAGGTCGAGGCCCGCCAGCTCTTTCGTGAGCGAGCCGAGGGCTACGCCCGGAAAATCGCCAGGTTGCCCGATTCGCTCAGCGAGGAGCGCTTGGCGCTGACCGAGCGCATTGCCGAGTTGAAGGCCAGCGACGCCTCCATGCGCGACATCGTCCAGGCCGAGAAGCAGCGCCGGGACCTTCCCCAGAGCGAGGACCAGGCACGTCTGCGCTGGGAAGCCGCCATGTCGGCGGCTGAAGAGCGGGCGCGGCCCCCCATTCACCACGCCGAAGCCTTCCCGGAGGTGGACGGTGGCCCGTCGGCCGCCGTTCAGAAGATCAACTTCCTGGCCCTGGTGTTCTGTCTGACCATCGGTACCGCCGCCCTGCCCCACGTCCTGATGCGCTACTACACCACGCCATCGGTGCGCGACGCGCGGGTTTCCGTCTTCTGGTCCATCGTGTTCATTTCTCTCCTCTACATGACGGCGCCCGCCTACGCGGTCCTGGCCAAATACGAGGTACTCTCCCAACTGGCGGAAATCCCCATCGCCCGTTTGCCGGGCTGGGTCGCCGCGTGGACCAAGGTGGGCCTGGTGGCTTTCGAGGACATCAATCGCGACGGCATCCTGCAACTCGCTGAACTATCCTTCAATCCCGACGTGATCGTGCTGGCAACCCCCGAAATCGCCGGCATGCCCTTCGTGGTTTCGGGTCTCGTCGCCGCCGGCGGGTTGGCGGCGGCCCTGTCTACCGCCGACGGCTTGCTGCTCACCATCACCAGTGCGCTGTCCCACGACCTCTACTACCGTATCTTCCGCCCCCGGGCCTCGACCCAGTTCCGCCTGGTGATCTCCAAATCCCTGCTCCTCGTCGTGGCCGTCTTGGCAGCCTCGGTGGCGGCCCAGAAGCCGGGCACCATCCTCTATATGGTGGCCTGGGCGTTTTCCATCGCCGGCTCGGCCTTTTTCCCCGCCCTCGTCCTGGGGGTCTTCTGGAAGCGGGCCAACCGCGAGGGCGCCATCGCGGGGATGGGTGTCGGATTGTTCGTGTCGCTCTATTACATCCTGCGCGTCGAGGCGGCTCGTTTCCCGGCGCTGCCCCTGGGCGAGCCGATGGCGCCATGGTTTGACATCCAGTCCATTTCCGCAGGGGTCTTCGGCGTGCCCCTCGGTTTCCTGGCCATGGTGATGGTCAGCCTCCTGACCCGCCCGCCTTCCCAGGAAACGCAGGATTTCGTGACCAGCGTGCGCTACCCCCATGCCGACGGCGAAGCGGGGGAGCGGGAGCCTCAGTCATGAAGCGAATTGGCCAGCGGCAACGGGAGTACTGGCGGCGCAACGTGGGGCTGACCCTCGTCTTGCTGATGATCTGGCTTCTCGTCACTTTTGTGGCGCCCTTCTACGCCCGGGAACTCAATGCCATGAGTTTCCTGGGGTTTCCCCTGGGCTTTTACATGGCGGCCCAGGGCGCTGTCCTGGTGGATATCGCCATCATCGGCGTTTACGCTTGGCGCATGAATCGCCTCGACGAAGGCTACGGGCAGGGGCGCGACGACTAGTACTGCGTTCCGCCAAACCGCTTACATTAAATCGCGCCTTCTCGCGCCATGCGGCGTTGCAAATCCTCGTCATAGCTTCGGCTATGACTGCGGTTTGCGCCTTGCCTGACACGAGAATGCATCGATTTCATTTGTAAGCTTATTGACGGAACGCAGTACTAGGCAGCCCTTAAGCCGGCTGGAAGTTTTTTGACTGGTCGTCGCGATCTGGACGGGCGCCGCCGCGGGACGTCACCCGCAAACCGCCTTCCCACGGCCGTTTGGGGCGAATTTGCTGCAGTTTCCCGGATCCTCGCGACCCTTGGGGCAACGCCCCCGCTGTAAGCCTGGTGTCAGCTTCCTTACGCTAAGCCTAAGACCGCTACCCCCAGTCACAAAAAAAATGGGGGAGCTTACATGGCCCCGGGAGCCGCTCGAGCGGCCGAGGGGATTGGCCTCGGGTCTGGCAGTTCTCGGGGTCGTGCACTTGACACCGAAGGAGGGTGCGCTATGAAGCTTACCGACAAGCATCGGGAGTACTGGCACCGCAATCTAAAGGTTACCGGCCTACTGCTGGGGATCTGGTTTGTGGTGACCTACGTGGCCGCGTTTTTCGCGCGGGACCTCAACGCCATCACCGTTCTCGGCTTTCCCCTCGGCTTCTACATGGGAGCCCAGGGGTCGCTGATCGTCTATGTGGCCATCATCTGGTACTACGCGCGCTACATGAACGGCCTGGACAAGGAGTACGGCGTACACGAGGGGGATGACTGATGAACACGACCATGAGTTCGAATCAGGCCTTCTTCAAGCAGCTTTCCCGCTACTACACGTTTTATACGGGCGGTTTCATCGCCTTCGTGATCGTGGTCGGGATCCTGGAGTTTGCCGGGGTGCCCAACAAGATTCTCGGCTACCTGTTCCTGTTCGCTACCATCCTCCTCTACGCCGGCATCGGCTTCATGTCCAAGACGGCGGACGTGGGGGAATACTACGTGGCGGGGCGGCGCGTACCGGCGCTGTTCAACGGCATGGCCACCGGCGCCGACTGGATGAGCGCGGCCTCCTTCATCGGCATGGCGGGGACGCTGTACCACGCCGGCTATGACGGCCTGGCCTTCATCATGGGCTGGACCGGCGGCTACTGCCTGGTGGCACTCTTTCTGGCGCCCTACCTGCGCAAGTTCGGGCAATTCACCATCCCCGACTTCCTGGGCGCCCGCTACGGCGGCAACATCCCGCGCTTCATCGGCGTGATTGCGGCCATCACCTGCTCCTTCACCTACGTCATCGCCCAGATCTACGGTGTCGGCATCATCACCAGCCGCTTCACCGGGCTGGAATTCCAGGTCGGCGTCTTCGTCGGTCTGGCCGGCATCCTGGTCTGCTCCTTCCTGGGGGGCATGAAGGCGGTGACCTGGACCCAGGTGGCCCAGTACATCATCCTCATCGTCGCCTACATGATCCCGGTGGTCTGGCTCTCGGTGAAGCATACCGGCATGCCCGTTCCCCAGGTGGCCTACGGCTACACCCTGCAAAAGGTCACCGAGCGCGAAAAGGTGCTCAACGACAAGACCAGCGAAGCCGGGGCCAAGGAGGAGAGCGTGCGCCAGATCTTCCGCGACCGCGCCGCCGCAGCCGAAGCCAAGCTCAATGAACTGGAAGCCAGCGGGCCGACCTTCCTGGCGATGGAAAAGGACAAGGCCGCGGCCAAGGTCACCGAACTGAAGGCCGCCAACGCGGACGCCAAGGCCATCGAGGCGGCTGAAAAGGCGGTCAAGGACTTCCCGGCCGACGTGGCTGCCGCCAAGGCCCAGTGGAAGAAGGATGCCGACGGTGCCAAGGCCAAGGCCGCTCCGGTCAAGCCCCACGCCGAGGCCTTCCCGGCCAAGGATGACGCCGCCCAGGAGGTGGCCAAGAAGAACTTCCTGGCCCTGGTGTTTTGCCTCATGGTGGGGACGGCCGCGCTGCCGCACATCCTGATGCGTTTCTACACCACGCCCTCGGTGCAGGAAGCACGGCAGTCGGTGTTCTGGTCGCTGTTCTTCATCTTCCTCCTCTACTTCACCGCCCCGGCCCTGGCCGTGCTGGTCAAGTTCGAGGTGTACAGCAACCTGGTGGGAACCGCCTTCGCGCAATTGCCGGCCTGGGTTTCCAACCGGGCGGCGGTGGACAAGACGCTGATGGCGATCACCGACATCAACAAGGACGGCATCGTGCAACTGGCCGAAATCACCATCGGCGGCGACCTGGTGGTGCTGGCGACCCCCGAGATCGCAGGGCTGCCGTATGTGATCTCCGGTCTGGTGGCGGCAGGCGGCCTTGCCGCGGCGCTCTCCACCGCCGACGGTCTGCTGCTGACCATCGCCAACGCCCTGTCCCACGACGTGTATTACAAGATGATCGATCCCAATGCGCCGACGACCCGCCGTCTGGTGGTGTCCAAGGCCTTGCTTCTGGTGGTGGCGCTGCTGGCCGCATACGTCACCTCCCTCAAGCCAGGGGACATTCTCTTCCTCGTCGGCGCGGCATTCTCGCTGGCGGCGTCGGCCTTCTTCCCGGCCCTCGTCTGCGGGGTGTTCTGGAAGCGGGCCAACAAACTGGGGGCCATCCTCGGCATGCTGGCGGGTCTGGGGATCTGTGCCTACTACATGTACATCACCTACCCGTTCTTCGGCGTCAATGCTCCCAAGTGGTGGGACATCAACCCCATCTCCGCCGGCATCTTCGGCATTCCCGCCGGCTTCATCGGGGTCATCGTCGGCACGCTCATCAGTCCGGCGCCGTCCAAGGAAGTCCAGGAACTGGTGGACCATGTCCGCTACCCGAACCTGGAAGGCGATCTCAAAACTCAGGGCACCTGATGCAACAAGCCCCCAAGGTAAAAAGCCCGCTTCGGCGGGCTTTTTTTCAGAAAGGAAGGTCCTGCACCAAGTGGCGCAAATCGCCGCGCTCCGTGTCGCGAATCAACTGGTTGCTGCGTCGCGGGTCGAAGCCGCGCAGGTGCTCGACCACGCCCTTCACCCGATCCGGATTGAGGGCGTGGTGCTGGGCCATGCCCAACTGGTACCAGACCTCGCCGGCCATGGGCTGCAGCCTGGCCGCCTCCTCCAGGGCGGTGGCGGCTTCGCCGTGGCGGCCTTGGGCCGCCCGGGCCATGCCCAGGCCGTACCAGGCGCGGTCCAGGTTCGGCCGGATGCGCACGGCCTCGGCGAATGCTTCGGCCGCGCTGGCCGGATCGCCGCCCTGATCGAGGGAATAGCCCAGATTGAAGCGGGTTTCCGCATCTTCCGGCTGCAAACGGACCGCTTCCCGGAACCAGTGTATGCTCTCGCGCCAGCGTTTTGCCCGGGCGGCGAGGTAACCCAGGTTACGGGCCGCGGAAGCGTCCGGGGCGTGATGAAACGCCGCAACGTAAGCTTCAAATGCCAGATCGGTCTTGCCCAGGAAGTGAAACAACCAGCCGCGGGCGGCGTAACGCCAATGCTCGAAATTCATGGGGCGGAAAGGCTCCGGTCGAACCGGGTCGGTGGACCGTCCCGAGATTCAGGAAAGCGTCATGGTATCCAGCCAATTGTTCATTGTCAGCGTCTTGCGGGCCCTGGTCGAAGTAGCCGGGCTTTTTCTCCTGGGCCAGGGACTCCTCTGGGTACTGGCCGGCGCAGGGCGCGAAAGAAACGCGGTCTACCGTCTGTTCCAACTGCTCACCGGACCGGTGATCCGCGCGGTGCGGGCCCTTGCGCCCAAGGTCATCCTGGACCGCTACATCCCCGTGGTCGCCTTCTTCCTGCTCTTCTGGCTTTGGATATTCCTCGCCTACCTGCGCCGCCTGATCTGCGCCGCCAACGGACTCGCCTGCGGCTGAAACGCCGCTCCCTGCCTCCTGAAAGCCGGGTGGCTGTTGGTGTTGCCAGGCACTTCTGATAGAATGCGCCGCTTCCCGGAGAGGTGGATGAGCGGTTTAAGTCGCACGCCTGGAAAGCGTGTGTGGGTTAATAGCCCACCGCGGGTTCGAATCCCGCCCTCTCCGCCAGAATTTCTTTAAATAGCCCACGAGTCGTGGGCTTTTTTGTTTTTGTCCCCGGCATTACCCCCAAATCTACCCCCTAATCACTTTGGTGTTGGGGAGGCTATTGGGGTACCACCAGCTATTCATGAACCATGCTAATCAAAACTGCTGACGACAAGTCCAAAGACATCGCAACGCTGCAACTACTGGTGGCGCGTCCAGATGCCAGCACCGATACTCGCAAGAAGATCGAGCAGGAAATCCGCAACATTCAGTCCGGCATCAAGGGCGAGGCTGAAGCCGCCTACGAAATCGAGTTCTACTATGGAGCCTCGAAAAACTGGATGGTGCTGCACGACTTGCGCCTTGAATGCGAGGGTCGCGTGGCGCAGATCGACCATTTGCTGATAAACCGGTTCCTTGAAGTCTATGTCTGCGAGAGCAAGCGGTTTGCAGAGGGCATCGCCGTCAACGACCAGGGCGAGTTCGCAGCCTTTTATGGCAGCAAGCCCTACGGTGTTCCGTCGCCGATAGAGCAGAACAAGCGGCACATGGTGGTGCTGGAATCGGTCTTCAAGTCCGGTCAGGTGCCGCCACCGAAACGGCTGGGCATTACCTTGTCGCCAACATTGAACGGTCTGGTGCTCGTATCAAAGAATGCGCGAATCGGTCGGCCCAAGGCAAAAATCGACGGCCTTGACTGCATCATCAAGAACGACCAGCTGAAAACCCGCATCGACAAGGAAATCGACGCGAATAGCAACCCGCTGATGGCGGTGCGACTGATCGGCTCGGATACCTTGGAAGATTTTGCGCGACGGCTCGCAGCAGCGCATAGACCCGCCTCGTTTGACTGGTTTGGCCGATTTGGCTTGCCCGTGAGTGCCCCTGAAGTCGCCAAGCCAGTTCGGCCAGCCGAACCCGAACCAGCAGGATCGCTGAATCAACCCGATTGTGGCAACACCGAGGCGGCGGTCGAGGAAGCGTCTGGCGAGAAGAAGTCCAAGCTCGCCTGCGTGACATGCGGGACCATTGTCGCCTACAACGTTGCCAAGTTCTGCTGGTTCAACAAGCCGCGCTTTGGTGGCAATGTCTATTGCATGGATTGTCAGAAGGCGGTTCCGAAGCCAGCTTGAAGGAAAATCAGGCCACCGGGAGCGCTCCCGGTGGTCTGACGTCCCTTACTTGTCATTCCAGATCGTTTCCTTGGGCAGTATGCATTTCAACATCCGAATGGCCCATGCTTTGTACTTGGGCTTGAGTTTGCCCTGGCGAGCAGCAGCATCGACTCCGGTCGACGAGCCCCGGCGGGGCCGGGCTCCTCGGGCTTACTGCTTGATCGCTTCCAGGGCGATGTTCAGGGTGACCTCGTCGCTGACGTAGGGCACGCTCTTGCTGACGTTGAAATCGGTGCGTTTGATCTTGGTGACGGCGTTGGCGCCGATGGCGTCGCGCTTGACCATGGGGTGGGGCTGAGCGGCGAAGTGGGTGACGGCAAGGGTCACCGGCTTGGTGACGCCCTTGATGGTGAGGTTGCCGTCGATGGAGACCGGTTTGTCGCCTTCGAACTTCACTTGGGTGGATTTGAAGGTGATGGTCGGGTGATTGGCCGTATCGAAAAGCTCCGGCCCCTGGATGTGTTCGGCGAACAGGGCGGAGCCGGCATCGATGGACTTGGCGTCGATGGTGATGTCCACCGATCCGGTGTGGGCGGACTTGTCCCACACGACGGTGCCCGTGGTCTTCAGGAAGCGGTGTGTCTGGGTGCTGAAGCCCAGGTGGTTGTAGCTGAAGCTGGGGTAGGTGTGGGTGCCTTCGACGGCATAGGTTTCCGGCGCGGCAAGGGCGGGGAAGGCCAGGGTGGTGGCCAGGGCGGCGAGGGCGAGGCTTTTCTTCATGGGTTTCTCCTTGTGGGGATTGATAACGGGGGGATTACTTGCGGGGGGCCGCGACGATGCGGAACTTGATGTGAACTTCGTTGGCGACGGTGGAGACGTCGGACCAGACGCCATCTCCGACGGCGAAATCGAGGCGCTTCAGGGTGAAGGCGCCCTCGAACACGCCGTTGCCGGCATCCTGGCGGAAGCTCATGGGCGCCACGACGTCCTGGGTCTTGCCCTTGATGGTGAGCTTGCCGGCGAGTTCGTAGCGTTCTCCCCCCAGGGGCTTCACGGCCGTGGAGACGAAGCTTGCGCTGGGAAAGGCTTTGAGGTTGAACCAGGCCTTGCCCACCACTTCGTCGTTGGCGTCCTTGGATCCGGCATCCACGCTGGCCAGGTCGAGTTCGAAGCGGGCGCTTGCGGCGGCGGGCCTGGCCGGGTCGAAGCTCAGGCTGGCCGAGAATTTGCGGAAGCGCCCATCCACGGGAACGCCCATCTGGCGAGAGACGAAGCCGAGGCTGCTCTTGTCGGCGAGGAAGTCGCCGTACTCGACCGCGTGGGCGGCGGGGGCCGCCAGGGCGAGGGCGGTGGCGAGGGAAAGCAGGCGGGACATGGATTTCTCCGGATCAGGGTTGCTTGGTGAGGAAGGGGAGCATGCGGGCGAGGATGTCGTCCTTGTCGATCAGATGGTGCTTCAGGGCTGCGCCGACGTGGGCCAGGACGAGGAGGAAGAGGGTGCCGTTGAGGCCCATGTGGACGCCCTTGAGGACCTCCCCCAGGGCTTCGTCCTTGCCCACCAGGTCCGGCAAGGGCAGGACGCCGAACCACACGGTCTGGAAGCCCTTGGCCGAACTCATGAGCCAGCCGGAAAGCGGAATCGCCAGCATCAGCAGGTAAAGGAGGTGGTGCAGGCCATGGGCGGCGGTCTGCTGCCAGCGCGGCATGGCGGCGGGCAGGGGGGGCGGCCGGTGGCCGAGGCGCCAGGCGAGCCGGGCCAGGACGAGCAGGAAGGCGGTGACGCCGGCCCACTTGTGCCAGGAATAGACCTTGAGCTTCCAGGGAGAGAGGGGCAGGTCGTGCATGTAGAGCCCGACGGCGAATAGTCCGACCAGCAGGAAGGCCATGATCCAATGCAGGGCGATGGCGGTGGAGGTGTAGCGAAGGGTGGGCATGGAATCCTCAGGAATGGCTTGCGGGTCGGAAGGCATAGGCGTCCATGGCCAGCACGCCGTAGTCGATGCCGGCGTGAAAACGCTCGCGCCGGCAGTGCGGGCCGCCGGCGCCCAGGGCGACGAAGAGGGGCAGCAGGTGCTCCTCGCTGGGGTGGGCGCGCTGGGCGGCGGGGGCTTGCTGGCGGTAGTCGACAAGGGCGGCATCGTCGCTCCGGTCGAGTCGTTCATGTATCCATGCCGCAAATTCGTCCACGTAGGCTAGGGCGTGTTCACAGTAAGCGACGGGCTGCGCAAGGGTCTGGCGGGGAGGCAGTGCAAGGCGCCGATCGCGCGGTGCAGTGATCTGCACAAGCGAGCGGCAACGCGGCAATGCGCCCCGCCAGACCCTTGCCCTGCGGGTTTGCCGGGGCGGGCGGTCGCCGGCGTTGCTCGGCTTGGGAATGGAACGACCATTCCCCGCGCCTCGTGCCTTGGCACCCATCCCGTCCCGGCAAACGCAGTCCCGCCGGTTACTGTGAACACGCCCTAAGGGCTCCCCGCCGCTGGCAGCACCCAGCTGGAAATCGGACAGGTTGTGGGTCAGGTTGCCCGAGGCCAGGATCAGAACGCCCTGGTCGAGGAGTCCCCGCAGGGCGCGGCCCAGGGCCAAGTGCTCCCGCGGTCCCTGCGCGCCGAGGAGGGAGAGCGGAACGACGGGAATGTCGCCTTCCGGATACATGAGCATGAGTGGCGTCCAGGCGCCGTGGTCGAGCCCTCGGTTGGGGTCGCTAGCGGGTTGGAGGCCGGCGTCTTTCAGGGCGCTGAGGGTGGTGGCGGCCAAGGCCCGGTCGCCCCGGGCGGCATAGCGCAGACCGTAGAGTTCGGGCGGGAAACCGTGGAAATCATGCAGGGTCTCCGGTACTTCGGCGCACCCGACGGTGGGGCGCTCGGCCAGCCAGTGGGCGCTGACGACGACTACGGCCCGGGGCCGCGGCAGGGTGGCGGCGAAGCGCCTCAGCGCGGCCCCGGCCCATCCGGGCTCCAGGGCCATCGTGGGTGCGCCGTGGGGGACGAAGAGGGCGGGAAACGGCCGTGAAGACGTGGGCATGATGCTTGGTGGCTAGTGCGTGCCAAAGAGTTCCTGCACCAGGCAGGGGAGCGGCCGGGGCGGACGGCCGACCAGGGCGGCGAAATCGTCGCTGACCCGGTCGAAGCGGCCCTGGGCCACGGCGCTGTACATATTGGCCACCGCCCGGGCCAGCCAGGAAGGCAGGCCGTGGGCGGCCAAGGCAGCGGCACAGGAGTCTTCGCTCACCGGCTGGTAGCGGATCGGCCGGCCGCTTACCCGGGCCACGGCGGCGGCTACCTCGTGGTAATCGTGGGTCGCCTGGCCAGTCAGCTCATAGACCGGCTTGGCCAGGGCGGGGGCCAGAGTGGCGGCGGCGATGGCTTCGGCCAGTTCGGCACGGCTGATGAAACTGGCTTTTCCCCCGCCGGCGGGCAGGTGGAAAACGCCGCTCTCCGCGGCGCCGGCCAGGGCCATGGGCAGCAACTCCGCATAGAGCGGATTGCGCAGGGCCGTCCAGGTCAGGCCGGAATCCGCCAAGGCGGCCTCGGTGCTGCGATGGACGGCGGCGAACTCGGCAGGCGAATCCGCCGCCACGTCGAGGAAACTGGTATAGACGATACGCCTGACGCCGGCCGCGCCGGCGGCGGCGATGGCGGCCCGATGCTGGGCGATGCGCTGCTCCCGGGGGCCGTCAGTGGATACCAGCACCAGGGTGGCGGCCCCCGCGAAGGCGGTGGGCAGGGTATCGGGCCGGTCGAAATCACCGGTGCGCACGCTGAGTCCCCGGCTGGCGAGGTCCGCCGCCTTGTCGGGATCGCGAACGCTCACCGCGAGGCCGGCGGGGGTGCCCTGGCGGGCGATCAGATGTTCCACGATGGAGCGGCCGAGTTGGCCGTTGGCGCCGCTGACGACGATCATGACAATTTCCTTGAACCTAGGTTGAACGATGCGATGGGCGAACTTTAGGCCTTAAATTTGCATTCAAATAGACGACAATGTAGACATCACTGTTGCGCAAAATGAGGTAAATAAAATGGATCGTCTGGCGGCCATGGAAGTCTTCGTGCGGGTTGCCCAGCAGGGGAGTTTTGCCGCAGTCGCCCGTCAGATGGACATACCCCGCTCGGCGGTCACCCGCCAGATCGCCGCCCTGGAGGCACAACTCGGGGTGCGGCTCATCGCGCGCAGCACCCGCAGTCTCAGCCTCACCTCGGCCGGCGTCGCCTATCTGGAGCGTTGCCGCGAAATCCTCAATCTGGTCGAAGCTGCCGAGGGCAGTCTGGCCGGGGAGGGGGCGGAACCTCGGGGGACCATCAGGCTCAGTGTTCCGCTCAGCTTCGGCCTGCGGCACCTGGTGCCCCTCTTGCTCGACTTTGCCGTGACCTACCCGGAGGTCGCCGTGGAAGCGGATTTCACCGACCGGCGGGTCAAACTGATCGAGGAGGGCCTCGATCTGGCTATCCGCATCACCGCCCGCCTCGACCCCCTCGACGTGGCCCGCCGCATCGGCAGCACCCGGCTGTTGACCGTGGCCTCGCCCGAGTACCTGCGTCGCCACGGCGAACCCCGGCACCCGGCCGAGCTATTGGAGCGGGAGTGCCTGATCTATTTGCCGGCGCAGCAGGCGGGCTGGTCCTACCTGGTGGAGGGGGAAATGCGCACCTATGCCGTGGGGGGAAGGTTCCGGGCCAACAACGGCGATGCGCTCCTGGAGGCCAATCGGCGTGGACTCGGCATTTCGGTCCAGCCCAGTTTTCTGGCGGCCACGGCCATCGAGGCGGGTTGGGTACGACCCATCCTCACCGACTTTGCCATGCCGGAACTCGGCATCTACGCGCTCCTGCCGGGCAATCGCTACGTGCCCCGGCGGGTGCGGGTGCTGATTGACTATCTGGCGGAACGCATCGGCAGCCGGCCGTATTGGGAAGCCGGGCTGCCGCTGGCGGGAGCGGCACATCCGCCAGGGGCGCCCGGAGCCGGGCGGGAGGGAAGGCCTACTTGAGTCCTTCCGCCGCCAGGGCGGCCTGGACGGCGGGACGGGCCGCCATGCGCGCCTGGAAGGCCAGCAGCGCGGTGAAGGCGGAGGTCTCCACCGCCATGGGTCTGGCCCATCGGCTCACCGTGTAGAGATAGGCATCGGCCACCGTGAAGGCCGCCCCCATCAGATAGTCGCGGTCGCCCAGGGCTGCGTCGACGAAAGCCAGCCGGCGGGCGAGGTTAGCCCGTGCCGCCGCCTTCCAGTCCGCCGAGGCGTCGGGCTTGAAGAGGGGGCTGAAATTCTTGTGGAGCTCGGTGCCGATGTAGGTCAGCCACTCCTGCACCCGGGCCCGTTCCACGGTGCCCGCGGGGGGCAGCAGCCCCGCCCCCGGCTTCTGGTCGGCCAGATACTGCACGATGGCGGGGCCTTCGGTGAGCACCTGGCCGTCGTCCAGTTCCAAGGCGGGAACGTAGCCCTTAGGGTTGACGGCATAATAATCATTGCCCCCGGGGACCAGCGTGTGGGTCTTGAGGTCGACCCGTTCCAGGGCGTGGGGGAGGCCCAGTTCGCAGAGCACGATATGGGGCGAAAGGGAGCAGGTTCCAGGGCTGTAATAGAGCTTCACGAGGTTTCTCCTGAGGGGGGCCTTCCCGGGGGATTCTCCGGGGCGCGGCAGGTGGACCCGGGTTCGACCGCGGAAGCGGACAAAGTTCTCCTCTCGATCGGGAATGTGCTTGAATGCCGCTATGGATTGCCTTCTCCGCTCCTCGCGCGCCTGGGCCTCTGTCGCCGCCATTCTCGCTGCCGTCGCGCTTGGCCGGACAGCCGCCGCTTCCCCCCCGGTCGAGCGTCTGCGCCTCCCCCAGGGCTTTGCGGTCGAAACGGTGGCCCGGGTTCCAGACGCCCGTGCCATGGCTTTGGGGGCCGGGAGAACGGTCTACGTCGGATCCCGCGACGCGGGGCGCGTGTATGCGGTGAAGTTCGACGCGGGCTGGCGCAACGGGCGGGTCAAGGTTATCGCGTCCGGCCTGGAAATGCCGGTGGGGGTCGCTTGGCGTCAGGGCCATCTCTACATCTCCGCCCTGGATCGCATCCTGCGTCTGGAGGATATCGACCGCCGTCTCGACCAGCCCCCGCGTCCCCAGGTGGTCTTCGACCGCTTGCCGCGGGAACGGAGCCACGGCTGGAAATTCATCGCTTTCGGACCCGACGGCAGCCTCTACCTGCCCGTGGGCGCTCCGTGCAACATCTGCGAGCCGGGCGACCCTTACGCCAGCATCCAGCGCTTGCGGCCCGAAGGCGGCGCTTTGGAGCCGGTGGCCCGGGGGGTACGGAATAGCGTCGGTTTCGACTGGCACCCCGACAGCGGCGAACTCTGGTTCACCGACAACGGCCGCGACGGGTTGGGCGACGACGCCCCCGCCGACGAACTCAATCGTCTGGAACGGCCGGGGCAGCATTTCGGCTATCCCTACTGCCATGCCGGCATGCTGGCCGATCCGGAATTCGGAAGCAGGCGTGCCTGTAGCGCCTTCGTGCCGCCTGTGCAGAGGCTGGGCGCCCATGTGGCTCCCCTGGGCTTGCGCTTCTACCGCGGCAGTGCCTTTCCGCCCCAATACAGGGGCCAGATCTTCATCGCCGAGCATGGTTCCTGGAATCGCAGCCGCAAAGCGGGGTATCGAGTCACCCGGGTCCGCCTGGAAGGAAACCGCGCCGTCGAATATGAACCATTCATCACCGGCTGGCTGGAGGGCGAGCGGGCCTGGGGCCGGCCGGTGGACCTGCTGGAACTTCCCGATGGCTCGCTTCTGGTTTCCGACGACCTGGCGGGAGCCCTGTATCGCATCACCCACACCCCTGGAAAATCCCCCGCGCCATGACACGAACCGACCTCTCCGCCGAGGACTTTGATCGCCTCGAAGCCCTGCTCGACAGCCCCTCGTTCACCGAGGGTACCCTGCGGCTGGATGAAATCCAGGCCTTTCTCTGCGCTGTGGCCAGTGCTCCGACCGCCGTGGCCCGGGAAGACTGGCTGGCGGAAATCCTCGGCGCCGGGGGCGAAGGCGGCCCGGAGCGGGAGGAGGCTGAAGGTCTTCTGGTCCGCCTGCACGACGAAATCGTCGCCAGCCTCGCCGGGCGGGACGGCCTGGTGCTCATCCTCTACCCCCTCGACGAGAACAGCGATGAGGACGACTACGGTTCCTGGGCCGACGCCTATATCCACGGCTGCGGCCTCGGTGGCGACTGGTTCGAGCAAGCCGGACGCTACGCCGACGACCTGGCCGAACTCCTGGAACCCCTCTTTCTCCTCAATGGCAGCCTGCGGGAAGATGTCGAAGCCGCCGGCGAGCGCTGGTTCTCGCCCCAGGAAGAAGCCCGGGTGATGGGCGAGGCTGCCGAGGATCTGCCCGACATCGTCCAGGCCCTCTACGACTTCTGGCAAAGCAAGGCGGCCTTCACCGCCGTACGGCACGAAGCACCCAAGGTGGGCCGCAACGACCCCTGCCCCTGCGGCAGCGGCAAAAAATTCAAACAGTGCTGCGGACGACCCGATCGGCTGAATTGAGGGGTTTTCCCCGCCGGTATCGGAAAGGGGGCGTGCTCCTCGGGCATGCCAGCTGGCGAAGGGGGCCGGTGCCGGCGGAGCCAGACCCGGAAATAAAAAAGCCGGAGCAGGGCTCCGGCTTTTCACTCTGTTGGGAGTCGGCGACTTAGGCGGCCTTCTTGCCCTTGGGAGCGGAGACCTTGGTGGCCTTCAGGGTCGCTTCGGTGGCGGCGGCAACGCTGGCTTCGGCGGCTTCAACGGCTTGCTTGGAGGCCTTGGACAGGTTCTCGTAGGCGTCGTTGGCGGCGGCGACGGCAGACTTGACGACGGCGACGGCAGCTTCGGAACCGGCGGGGGCGTTGGCCAGGGCCTTCTCGACCAGGCCGTTCACCTTGGCGCTGGCTTCAGCGACTTGGGCTTCGACTTCCTTGGCGATCTTTTCCTTGGCTTCGGTGGCGATGGCGTAGACACCGCGGGAGTACTCCAGACCCTTTTCCAGGGCGGGAGCGGCCAGGCTCTGTTGCAGAGCGACCAGGGACTGGACGTCCTTGGCGCCGAGGAGGGCGTTCACGTTGGCGAAGGAGGTTTCGACCAGGGAACGGGCGGCGTTCAGGTTGAGGGCGGCGAGGCGCTCGACGCTGTCCAGGGTGGTGTTGGCCAGCAGGACGGCGGAATCGATACCGGATTGGGCGAGTTCTTGGGGCTTGACGGACATGGTGATCTCCAGTGACTAAGGTTGAAAAAGAGGTTTAAACTCTGCGGCGATATTGTTGCGCCGCACCATGGAGCCCATTTTATTCACGGAAGGCCGCTTGTCAAGCACTTTTTGTGCATTGCACCAAAGTCTTGATCCAGGTCAATCGGGGTCGGGGTAAACCACGATTCGGCGGCGTTCTTGGCCAGGTTTGCGCTTGTCGTTTCAGAGCAATTCGGTATCGCTGTGGGCATAGGCTGGCGCACAGCAGCAAAGCAGGACCAGGGGTTCTTCGCCCAGGTTTTCGATGCAGTGCGGCATCCCCGGCGGAATGAGCACCGTATCCCCCGGCGCCACGGGAAAAGACTCGTCCCCCAGAACCATGCGGCCCCGGCCGCGGGTCAGGTGGTATACCTCTTCCGTCGTCCGGTGACGATGCAGGCGGGTCGCGCCTCCCACGGGAAGCGTCGCCTCGGCTAGGAGTCAGTCAGATGGGTTTGCGTCGATGCCGAGGCGCGCCTCCGCGCCCGGATCGCGCGAAGCGAACCGCAGCCATAGCCGAAGCTATGGCGAGGATGAGCGACAAAGCGAGCGGGGATGCGGGGCGGGCCGAACATAGCTGAACCTATCTGACTGACTACCAAGCTCTGCTGGCGGACGGGGTGGCTGTCGGGATGGAGCAGTTCGCGGATTTCAGAGCCATCGAGAGTGGTGTAGGGGCTTACCCGGTCCCGCCCGGTGACGGTGCTCATTTGCCGCCCCAGGGCTGGATGGGGACGGTGGAGATTGCGTTGGCCGGGGCGCCTTCGATGATCTTGCGGCTGATGGCCAGGTACACCAGCACATTGCGCCGGGCGTCGAAAAAGCGCGTGATCTTGGTTTCCTTGAAGAGCACCGATGTGTCGTCGGAAAACACCACTTCGTCCTTGGGCAGCTTGGGGGGCAGGGTGATGGGGCCGATCTGGCGGCAGGCCAGGGAAAACTGGGAGGGGTCTTCGGCGAGGCCGAAGGTGCCGGAAACGCCCCCCGTGCGGGCCTGGCTCACATGGCAGGTGACCCCGGGCACCTTGGGGTCGTCGAAGGCGTAGATGCACACGCGGTGATTGGCGCCGATGAGCTTCCAGGTGGTGGTGACGCAACCGACTTCTTCGGCGCTGGCCGGTCCCATGCCGGCGAAGGCGAGGAGGGCTGCGGCCAGGCGCAGCGCCGACGCGGAACGGGTCGGCGCTGTGGGGCGTTTCGCTCCCTGGGACGGTTGGCGCTGCGAGGCCGCGGGGCGGATCGAAGGTGGCGTCATGGGGCTCTCCGGAAAGGGGCGGGCAGGGGAAGCAACTGTGCGGCGTGTTTGGCGAGAATGCGGTAGATGTCCCGGTCGAAGGCCGGCAGCGGGGCGGCGAGGAGGGCGTGGATGTCCGACTCCTCCCGTACGCTGCCCAGGTGGCGCCAGGCGTCGATGACGTGGGCTGTTTCGCCCTCGCGCAGGAGGGCGGGGCCGGGGTGGGGCCAGGACACCAGCTTTAGTCCGGCCAGCGCGCCCACCAGGCGCACCGTGTGCCGGGCGAGGGGCTCCTTGCCCACGCAGGCGCCCTTGCAGCGGCGCAACTGGTGGGCGAAGCAGGGTTTTCCTGGGGCGGCGGGCTCCAGGCCGGTGAGTTTGAGGCAGAGCTGATGGGCATCGGCCAGGGCGCGCAGCGCTTCCTGGGCCTCCCGCGCGTGCTTGAACAGGCCGTAGCAGGCCAGGGGATGGCGGAAATCCAGCTCCGCTGCCGGGAGCAGGCGGGGGCGCAGCCAGCCTTCGCCCTCGTCGCCCAGGGTCCAGGTGCAGACCTCCTCATTCTTGCGCAACTGGCGGTTGTGGGAGGGGTGCAGGCGCTTGACCAGGCTGGCTTCCAGCAGGAGGGCGCCGATTTCCCCCGCGGTCTCCATTACCTCGATGCGGGTCACCTGTTGGGCCAGGGCCATTTCCCTGGCCAAGCCGTGGTCGGCGGCAAAGTGCGAGAGCACCCGGCGGCGCAGGTCCTTGGCCTTGCCCACGTAGAGCGGCAAATCGTTTTCGCCGTAGAAGAGATAGACGCCGGGCGTATCGGGCAAGTCGTCCACCGCAGCGAGGTCCAGCCCCGCTGGCAAGCTGGGGCGGGCATCGAGCTTCTTCACCGCCGCGGCCAGGGCCTCCGGCCCGGGGCTGTCCTGGAGCTTCTGCCAGAACTGGTAGATCAGGCGGGCGTCGGCCAGGGCTCGGTGACGGCCGTCGACGATCAGGCCATGGCGTTCGGCCAGGCTGTCCAGGTTGTGCCGTTTGTATTGGGGAAAGAGGCTGCGGGAAAGCTTGACCGTGCACAGTACCGGCGCCCGAAAGGGCAGGCCCAGGCGCCGGAACTCGTTCTTGAGGAAGCCGTAGTCGAAACGGGCGTTGTGGGCGATGAACAGCCGCCCGGCCAGACGGCGCAGCACCTCCTCCGCCACGGCGGAGAAGGGCGGGGCATCCGCCACCAGGGCGTTGGAAATGCCGGTGAGCTGTTCGATGAAGGGCGGGATGCGGGTGCCGGGATTGACCAGTTGCTGCCACTCTTCGACGCCACCGTCGGCGTCGACGGCGACGATGCCGATTTCGGTGATGCGGTCCTGGGTGGCGGTTGCGCCGGTGGTTTCCAGGTCGACGAAGGCGAGGGGCTGCATGGGGCGATTGTCGCATGGGTGAGGGCCGCTGCGCCCGGGAGGCAGGACCGTCTCGACCGGAGCGGTACGTGCTCCGGCCGTGCAGGCCATCGCCCGGGAGGGACCCCGCCGACGTCCGGGAAGAGGGGGTGCCCTGGGGTATAATGCCGCCCTTCCCCCCCGACCCCCCCAAGCTGCATACCATGGCCGCCATCCTTTGCCTCAAGGGCGATTCCGCCTTTTCCGCCTTTCGCCTGCAACGCCTGCACGACCGCCTCGGGGAAGCCTTGCCCGGGGTCTCCCGGGTGGAGGCGGACTACTGGCATGTGGCGGCTCTGAAACGTCCGCTGAACGACGAGGAACGGAGGCGCCTGGCGGACCTTCTGGAGGAACGTCCGGCGGGGGGCGAGGACGGAGAACTCTTTCTGGTAGTGCCGCGCATCGGCACCATTTCGCCCTGGTCGTCCAAGGCCACCGACATCGCCTGGAACTGCGGTCTGGAGGCGGTGGAGCGTATCGAGCGCGGCATTGCCTTCCGCGTGGTGTTGGAGGGCGACCGGGCCCTGGCCGGCGATGAGCGCCGGGCCGTCGCGGCGCTGTTGCACGACCGCATGACCGAGACCGTGCTGGACGCCTTCGCGTCGGCAGGCGAGCTTTTTCGCCATTTCGAGCCGCGCCCCCTGGCCACGGTGGATGTCCTGGGCGGCGGCCGGCCGGCCCTGGTGGAGGCCAACGCCAGCCTGGGACTTGCGCTTTCCGAGGACGAGGTCGATTACCTGGTCGAACTCTTCGGCGCCGCGGGGCGCAATCCCACCGACGTGGAATTGATGATGTTCGCCCAGGCCAATTCCGAACATTGCCGCCACAAGATTTTCAATGCTTCGTGGATCGTGGATGGCGAGAAGAAGGACAGGACGCTCTTCGGCATGATCCGCGAGACCCACGCCGCCCATCCCCAGGGCACCGTGATGGCCTATGCCGACAATGCCTCGATCATCGAAGGGGCGGAAATTCCCCGCTTCTACCCCGGCCCCGACGGCGCCTACGGCTACCGCCAGGAACTGACTCATATCCTGACCAAGGTGGAAACCCATAATCACCCGACGGCCATTTCGCCTTTCCCCGGCGCCTCCACCGGTTCCGGCGGCGAAATCCGCGACGAGGGGGCCACCGGGCGCGGGTCCAAGCCCAAGGCCGGCCTGTGTGGCTTTTCGGTGTCCAACCTCGGCCTTCCCGAGGCTCCCCGGCCCTGGGAACAGCCCTACGGCCGGCCGTCCCGCATCGCTTCGGCACTGGACATCATGCTCGAGGGGCCCATCGGCGCCGCCGCTTTCAACAACGAATTCGGCCGCCCCAACCTGGCCGGCTATTTCCGTACCTTCGAGCAGGCCGTGGGCGACACTGTTCGGGGCTACCACAAGCCCATCATGATCGCCGGTGGCATCGGCAATATCGAAGCGGGGCAGTCCTTCAAGGCCGAGACCTTTCCGGCGGGCACCCGTTTCGTGCAACTGGGCGGACCGGGCATGCTCATCGGCCTGGGGGGCGGTGCCGCCTCGTCCATGAGTGCCGGGGTCAATAGCGAGGATCTGGACTTCGCCTCGGTGCAGCGGGGCAATCCGGAAATCCAGCGCCGCGCTCAGGAAGTCATCGATCGCTGCTGGCAAATGGGGGCGCCCCGGGGCGACGGCCAGGCGCCGGGGGACGGCAATCCCATCCTCTCGATCCACGACGTGGGGGCGGGGGGCGTGTCCAACGCCCTGCCGGAACTGGCCCATTCCGGCGGCGTCGGCGCCCATTTCGAACTGCGCCGGGTGCCCATCGAGGAGCCGGGCATGTCGCCGGCGGAGATCTGGTCCAACGAATCCCAGGAGCGCTACGTGCTGGCCATTCCGCCGGGCCGTCTCGCCGAATTCCAGGCCCTGTGCGAAAGGGAGCGCTGTCCCTTTGCCGTGGTCGGCGAGGCCACCGCCGACGGCCACCTGACGGTCACCGACGCCCATTTCGGCGTCAATCCCGTCGATATGGAAATGGAGGCCCTGCTGGGCAAGCCGCCCCGCATGACCCGGGAGGTGACCAGCCTGCCGCCTTCTTTCGTGCCTTTCGATGCCGCCGCTCTGGAATTGAAGGACGCCGCGTATCGCGTCCTGCGCCTGCCGACGGTGGCCGACAAGACCTTCCTGATTTCCATCGGCGACCGCTCGGTCGGTGGAATGACCGCCCGGGACCAGATGGTCGGCCCCTGGCAGGTGCCGGTGGCCGACGTGGCGGTGACCACCATGGCCTACCAGGGCTATCTGGGCGAAGCCTTCGCCCTGGGCGAGCGGACCCCGGTGGCAGTACTTGACGCCCCCGCTTCGGGCCGCATGGCGGTGGGCGAAGCCATCACCAACCTGGCGGCGGCAGCGGTGGGCGAGCTGGGCCGCGTCAAGCTCTCGGCCAACTGGATGGCCCCCTGCGGCGTCCCGGGGGAGGATGCGCGGCTCTTTGCCACGGTGGAGGCCGTTGCCGCCCTGTGCAAGGGCCTGGGGGTCTCGATTCCGGTGGGCAAGGATTCCCTGTCCATGCGCACCGCCTGGGAAGAGGGCGGGGAAAAGAAGCAGGTGGTGTCGCCGCTTTCCCTCATCGTCACGGCCTTTGCGCCGGTGGAAGATGTGCGGCGCACCCTGACGCCGCAGTTGCGTACCGACCTGGGTGAAAGCGAGCTCATCCTTCTCGATCTGGGCTCCAATCGCCTGGGGGGATCGGCTCTCGCCCAGGTCTATGGCGCTACCGGCAGCGATGCGCCCGACCTCGACGATCCGGCACGCCTCAAGGGCCTCTTCGACGCCGTCCAGCGCCTCAATCGCGAGGGCCTGATCTTGGCTTACCACGATCGCTCCGACGGGGGGCTCTTTGTCTGCGCCTGCGAAATGGCCTTCGCGGGCCATTGCGGCGTCACCCTGGACCTCGACGGCCTGTGCTACGACCCGCTGCTCCACGACGTGGACGGCAACGAGAAGAAGCCCGAGCTGCTGGGCGGCCGCTCCTTCGAACTTCTGGTGCGCGCCCTGTTCAATGAGGAACTCGGCGCCCTCATCCAGACCCGTCGCGTCGACCGGGAGAAGATCACTGCGGTCCTGCGGGCCAGCCGCGTGCCCTACCATTTCGTCGGTCACCCCAACGAGGGCGACGAAATCCGCGTCGTGCGCAACGCCCGCAAGGTGCTGCGGGAATCCCGCATCGACTTGCGCCGGGCCTGGTCCGAGACCAGCTTTCATATGCAGGCGCGGCGTGACAATCCCGCCTGCGCCCAAGAGGAATACGACCGCATCCTGGATGCCGGCGACCCCGGTCTCTCGCCGCGCCTCGGCTTCGACCCGGCGGAGGACATTGCGGCCGCCTACATCGCCATCGGCCATCGGCCGCCCCTGGCCATCCTGCGCGAGCAGGGCGTGAACAGCCATTACGAAATGGCCGCCGCCTTCGACCGGGCCGGTTTCAAGGCCGTCGATGTCCATATGAGCGACCTGCTGGCCGGCCGCGTCAGCCTGAGGGATTTCAAGGGCCTGGTGGCCTGCGGTGGCTTCTCCTACGGCGACGTCCTGGGGGCAGGCCAGGGCTGGGCCAAGACCATCCTCATGCACGCCGGCTGCCGCGATGAATTCGCCGCCTTTTTCGCGCGCCGCGACACTTTCGCCCTGGGGGTGTGCAACGGCTGCCAGATGATGAGCGCCCTGAAGTCCCTGGTGCCCGGGGCCGAAGCCTGGCCCGCCTTCCGCCGCAACACGGTGGAGCAGTTCGAGGCCCGCTTCGTGCTCACCGAGGTGCTCGAGTCGCACTCGCTCTTCTTTGCCGGGATGGCCGGTTCGCGGATTCCCATCGTCGTTTCCCACGGCGAGGGCCGGGCCGTCTTCGACGTGCAAGCCGATGCCGGCAAGGTGCATGGCGCCCTGCGCTATATCGACAACCGAGGCGAGGCCACCCAGGCCTATCCCTACAACCCCAACGGTTCCCCGGGGGGGCTCACGGCGGTGACCACGGCGGATGGGCGCTTCACCATCATGATGCCGCACCCGGAGCGGGTCTTCCGCAGCGTGCAGATGTCCTGGCATCCCGATGGCTGGGGTGAGGATTCCCCCTGGATGCGCATGTTCCGGAACGCCCGCCGCTGGGTGGGCTGAAGCCGTCATCCGGGCTCACCGCAGTCCTCGTTTCAGCGGCAAACGCCCTTGCGCCTGCCCAGGGCGAGGGGCGGCGCTTCCTCAGCCGCCGCCCTGCTCGTAGGCGGACAGGGTCACCCCCGCCCGGGCCAGGCATTCCCGCAGATGCTTGATGTCCTGCTTGGAGCAGGTAGTGCTGTTGTGGGGATGGTGCAGGAAAAACTCCTGCCGGTTGAGCAGCACCCGGAAACGCGCCCCGTGGCTGGATTCCACCGTGGCGCCCAGGTGGGTGAGTAGCGATTCGACTTCGCGCCAGTGGATGTTGGCGCTCAGCGGATCGTGATAGATGGCCTGCAAGAGGTGGAGATGCTTGTGGCTCATGGCGCGGCTCCCGAAAGATGCGGGCCAGTATAGCAAGGGCCGCCCCGGACCGACGGCCCAAAGAAAAAGCCCCCGCAGGGCGGGGGCTTCTGGTGCGAGACCGAATCAGGATCAGGCGGTCTTGCGGCGGCGGGCAGCGGCCAGACCGGCGAAGCCCAGGCCCAGAAGCGCCAGGGAACCGGGTTCGGGCACGTTGCCGCCCCGGGTGGTGACGGTCAGGGTGGCGGAGAAGAACTCCAGGGGGTCGGCACCGACGGTGTCCTGGATGAACAGAGTCCAGTCGCCGAAGGCGTCTTGGCCGTCGAAGGAGGCCAGGCTGCCCACGGGGCGGAAGCTGCCGCCGGTGACGGCACCGCCGCCAACCGTGCTGGCAGCCTCGTCGTCGAAGCTGATGGTGACGACGCCGGCGCTGGAGTGACCGGGGTAGGTATCCTGGTTCACCAGATTGACCACGGTGCCGCCAGGGCTGGTCAGGCGGAAGACGATTTCACGGTCGAAGGATCCGCCCGGATTGACGCAGGCCGTTCCGCCGCTGACGCCCGGGTCGTCGCACTTGGAGAAGGTGATGGCGATATTGACGTCGGCGATGGCGCCGGCGCCCAGGGAGAGCAAGCGGCTACCGGAGCTGGCATCAAAAATGCCGTAGGTGCTGTTGGTGGTGGACAGCACGGCGGCGTTGGCGGCGAAGCCGGTGGCCAGGAGGGCGGCGGCGAGAGCGGATTTGACGAGTTTTTTCATGGTGGGCTCCGGGGAACGGGTTCAAGTTAGTGACGGAGCGAATTAAGCACGTCCCGTGCCACAAACAAAATATCACTATAAATCAATTTGTTAACGTTTTTTGCTGCTATGACTTTAGTCAGGGGTGTAAAAGCCTCCGACAGTTTTTTCGCGTTTCCCGGCGTCACCGCCGGCCCGCGGCCGGTCAATCCGGCAGTTCCTCTTGCCGCAGCAGGAAGACGTACTGGTCGCCCGCCCGGGTGTCGAGCCAGGTGAAGGGGAGGTCCGGGTAGGCCGCTTCCAGGGCGTCCCGGTTGTGGCCGATTTCCACCACCAGGAGTCCCCCGGGGTTCAAGTGGCGGCGGGCCCGGGCCAGGAGGACGCGGGTGAAGTCGAGGCCGTCCTCCCCGGAGCCCAGGGCGATGGCGGGCTCGTGGCGGTATTCCGGCGGCAGGGCGGCCACCGAGGGGGCGTCCACGTAGGGGGGGTTGGAGAGGATGAGGTCGTAGCGCCGGCCGGCCAGGGCAGCGAAGGCGTCCGAGCGCAAGGGTTCGATCCGGTCGGCCAGGCCGTAGTCGGCGACGTTGCGCCGGGCCACGGCGAGGGCGTCGGGGGAAATATCGGCGGCGTCCACATGGGCGGCGGGGAAGGCCAGGGCAGCCAGTATGGCGAGGCAGCCCGAGCCGGTGCACAGGTCGAGGACTGCGCCGACGGCATGGGGGTCGTCGATCCAGGGAGCCAGTTGCTCGTCAAGCAGTTCGGCGATGAAGGAGCGGGGGACGATGACCCGCTCGTCCACGGCGAAGCGGTGCCCCGCCAGCCAGGCCTCGCCGGTGAGGTAGGCGGCGGGCAGGCGTTCGTCGACGCGACGCTGGAGAATCTTGAGGAGCTTGTATTTTTCGTCGTCCAGCAGGCGGGCGTCGAGAAAGGGCTCCAGGCGGTCCAGGGGCAGGTGCAGGGTGTGCAGGCAGAGGTATACCGCCTCGTCCCAGGCGTTGTCGCTGCCGTGGCCGAAGAAGAGACCGGCGGCGTTGAAGCGGCTCACGGCCAGACGCAGAAAATCCCGCAGGGTGTGCAGTTCGTGGCGGGCGGGGTCGGCACTCATCGCGGCAGGAGGAGGCTTTCCAGGATGCGGCGGTAGAGGGCCGAGAGGCGCGGCAGGGCGGCGACCTCGACATGCTCGTCGATTTTGTGGCTGGTGGCGTTCACTGGGCCGATTTCCAGGAGCTGAGGGCAGATGTCGGCGATGAAGCGGCCGTCGGAGGTGCCGCCGGTGGTGGACAGTTCGGTCTCGATGCCGCATTCGGCGCGGATGGCGGCCATGGCGGCGTCCGCCAGGGGGCCGCGGCCGGTGAGGAAGGGGCGGGCGCCCAGGGTCCAGGCCAGGTCGTAGGCGAGGCCGTGGCGGTCGAGGATGGCGGTGAGGCGTTCCTGCAGCGATTCCGGCGTGCTGGCCGTGGCAAAGCGGAAGTTGAACTTGATCTCCAGTAGCCCCGGCACCACGTTGGTAGCGCCGGTGCCGCCATGGATGTTGGAGACCTGCCAAGTGGTGGGGGGGAAGTATTCATTGCCCCGGTCCCACTCGGTGGCGGCCAGTTCGGCCAGGGCCGGCGCCGCCTCGTGGATGGGGTTGCGGCCCAGGTGGGGGTAGGCGATGTGGCATTGGACGCCCTTGACCCTGAGGGTGCCGGAGAGGGAGCCGCGGCGCCCGTTCTTGACCATGTCGCCCAGGGTGTTCACCGAGGTGGGTTCGCCGATGATGCAGTAGTCGAGGGTTTCGCCCCGGGCCTGCAAGGCTTCGACCACGGCGACCGTGCCGTCGACGGCATCGCCTTCCTCGTCCGAGGTGAGCAGGAAGGCGATGGAGCCGGGGTGCTGCGGATGGGCGGCGACGAAGGCTTCCACCGCGGTGACCGAGGCAGCGATGGAGGATTTCATGTCCGCGGCGCCGCGACCGTACAGCCGGCCGTCACGGATTTCCGGGGCGAAGGGGGGCGAGGTCCAGGCCTCCAGGGGGCCGGTGGGGACCACGTCGGTATGGCCGGCGAAGCAGAAGAGGGGCTTGGCCGTGCCGCGCCGGGCCCACAGATTGGTGACGCCGCCGCGCTTGATGGATTCCGCCTTGAAGCCCAGGGGCGCAAGGCGCTCGGCGATGAGGTCCATACAGCCGCCGTCGGCGGGCGTGACGGACGCCCTGGCGAGCAAGGCGGTCGCCAGGGCCAGGGTCGGGTCGCTCACGCCTGGTCTTCCTCGGGTTCGTCGAGGCTGAGGGTGAATTCCTTGAAGGAGGTGCCGCCCTCGTTGGTGGAATCGAATTCCAGGGCCACGTCGGGGCGCTTGTCTTCCTTGGGCCCGGGGCCGCCCATTTCGGAATTGTTGATGAGCCAGGACAGGTTGGTCGGCGAGTCGGCGTTGAGCAGGGCCTCGTCCAGGGTGATGACCCCGTCGCGGTAGAGGCGGAAGAGATCCTGTTCGAAGGTCTGCGATCCCGGGGCGAGACTCTGCTCCATGGCGTCCTTGATGGCCTGCACTTCGCCCTTTTCGATCAGTTCCTGCACGTGGCGGGTGTTGAGCAGCACTTCGGCGGTCGGTGCGCGCTTGCCGTCGGGCTTCTTGACCAAGCGCTGGGAAACGATGGCACGTAGGCTCACCGAGAGGTCGAGGTAGAGGGCCGGGCGGTTTTCCAGGGGGAAGAAGCTGATGATGCGGTTCAGGGCGTGGTAGCTGTTGTTGGCGTGCAGGGTGGCGAGGCAGAGATGGCCGGTCTGGGCGTAGGAGATGGCCGCCTGCATGGTTTCCCGGTCACGGATTTCGCCGATCAGGATGCAGTCCGGCGCCTGGCGCATGGCGTTCTTCAGGGCGGCGTGCCAGTCGGCGGTATCCATGCCGATTTCGCGCTGGTTGATGATCGATTTCTTGTGCTTGAACAGGAATTCGATGGGGTCCTCGACCGTGAGGATGTGGCCGGAACGATTGGCGTTGCGGTAATCCAGCATCGAGGCGATGGTGGTGGATTTGCCCGAACCCGTGGCGCCCACGATGAGGATGAGGCCGCGCTTCTCCATGATGAGCTCGGAGAGAATCTCCGGCAGGCCCAGGGAGTCCAGGGCCGGAATGTTGCCCATGATGAAGCGCACCACCATGCCGATGGAGCCCCGCTGCCGAAAGACATTGACGCGGAAGTTGCCGACCTGGGGGATGCCGAAGGAGAGATTCATCTCCATCGTCGCTTCGAAGGTCTTGATCTGGTCCGGCGACATGAGCTCGAAGGCGATTTTCTCGATCATGTCCGGCAGCATGACCTGCTGGTTCACAGGTACGGTATTGCCCTGGATCTTGATGTGGATCGGCGCACCGGCGGTGATGAAGATGTCCGAAGCCTGCTTTTCGGACATCAGCTGGAAGAGCTTGTCGAGGATCATGGGCCTCCCCCAAAGATTTTCTAGTCGCGCAGCAGTTCGTTGATGCTGGTCTTGGAGCGGGTCTGGGCGTCCACCTTCTTGACGATGATCGCCGCGTAGAGGCTGTAGGCGCCGCCTGCCTTGGGCAGGGAGCCGCTGATGACCACCGACCCCGGCGGGATGCGGCCGTAGCTTACCTGCCCCGTCTCGCGGTCGTAGATGGGGGTGCTCTGACCGATGTAGACCCCCATGGAGACTACGGAATTCTCGCCCACGATGACGCCCTCGACCACCTCGGAGCGGGCGCCGATGAAGCAGTTGTCCTCGATGATGGTGGGGTTGGCCTGGAGGGGCTCCAGGACTCCGCCGATGCCGACGCCACCGGAGAGATGCACGTTCTTGCCGATCTGGGCGCAGGAGCCCACGGTGACCCAGGTATCGACCATGGTGGCTTCGTCGACGTAGCCCCCGATATTGACGAAGGACGGCATGAGCACCGCATTGCGGGCGACGAAGGCGCCCTTGCGCACGATGGTGCCCGGCACCACACGGAAGCCGCCCTGGCGGAAGCGCTCCTCGCTCCAGCCTTCGAACTTGGTATCCACCTTGTCGAAATAGCGGATGTCACCGGCCTGCTGCACGCGGTTGTCGCGCACGCGGAAAGAGAGCAGCACGGCCTTCTTGACCCACTGGTGGGTGACCCAGTCGCCATTGATCTTCTCGGCCACGCGGATGGCCCCGGAATCGAGCTGGTCGATGACCTGATTGATGGCGGCGACCTGGGCGGCGTCGGAGGCGGGAGTCAGCTCGGTGCGGCGTTCCCAGAGTTCTTCGATGGTGGATTGCAGGGGGTGGCTCATGGAGGATTCTCTCTCAACGTTGTTGTGCGAACTGGCAAAGGCGGGTGGCGGCGTCCAGGCATTCGTTCAGGGAAGCGACCAGGGCGATGCGGACGAAACCGGCGCCGGGATTGACACCCCGGGCCTCCCGGGCGAGGAAGCTGCCCGGTAAAACGATGACATTATAGGTGGCGAAAAGCTCGCGGGCGAAGTCCGTATCGGCCCCCGGGGTGCGGGCCCACAGGTAGAAACCCGCATCGGGGCGGGCCGTGCCCAGGACCTCGGACACCCGGGGCGTGACGGCGGCGAATTTCTCCCGGTACAGGCGGCGGTTCTCCAGAACGTGGGCCTCGTCGTCCCAGGCGGCGGCAGAGGCGGCCTGGACGGGAGGGGAGAGGGCGCAGCCGTGGTAGGTGCGGTACAGGAGGAAGGCCTTCAGGAGTTTGGCGTCGCCGGCAACGAAGCCGGAGCGCATGCCCGGCACGTTGGAACGTTTGGAGAGGCTGGAGAACATCACCAGGCGATCCGGCCCGCGGCCCAGGAGCCGGGCCGCCTGGAGGCCGCCCAGGGGCGGGTTTGTCTCGTCGAAATAGATTTCCGAATAGCATTCGTCGGAAGCGATGATGAAACCGTAGCGATCGGCCAGGGCGAAGAGGCGCTTCCAGTCTTCCAGCCCCAGCACCTTGCCGGTGGGGTTGGCGGGAGAGCAGACGTAGAAAAGCTGTACCCGGGACCATTCTTCGGGACTGAGGGCGTCCAGGTCGAAGGCGTAGTCGTCCTCGGGCAGGGTGTTGAGGAAGCGCGGCTCGGCCCCGGCGAGATAGGCGGCGCCTTCGTAGATTTGATAGAAGGGGTTGGGACTCACCACCAGGGGCGTGCCGCCGCAAGCGGGGCCGATGACCGTCTGGGCGAAGGAGAACAACGCCTCGCGGGAACCATTCACCGGCAGGATTTCGCTTTCCGGATCGAGGTCCAGGTCGTAGCGGCGCTTGCACCAGCGGGCAATGGACTGGCGCAGGGCCGGGGTGCCCTGGGTGGTGGGGTAATTGGCCAGGCCGGCCAAACCGGCGGTCAGAGCGTCGCGGATGAAGGCTGGCGTCGCGTGCTGGGGCTCGCCGATGGACAATTTGATTTCCCGGTAAGCCGCGTTCGGGGTCACGCCGGCGAAAAGCTGGCGCAGTTTTTCGAAGGGGTAGGGCTGCAGGCGGGCGAGATGGGGATTCACGGCGGCGGGGCAAAAACGCGAAAGCCGGATTATCCCCGAAAACGCTCCAGGGCGGCATGCCTGGGGCCGGGGCGCCCGGAAGCCGGCCGGGGCGCAGGATGAGCCTCGGTGGGCCCTGGCCGTGCCCGAGGGGCCCGGGAAACGCCTTTACCCGCGAGGCAATCCGCGCAGGACCCTCGCCGCGCTCGCGGAGCCCGGCGGGCTGCAGGGCAGGCGCGGGCGGGCTCGCCGTCCCGGGCCGAAAGGGTGGCCGGGGCCTCGTCTCCGCCCCGGGCCGGGGCTGCTACACTTCGCCCATGTTGCATTTCCCGACTGCCGTCCGGGCCTGGCGCCCCGCATTTCAATTCCGCTTCGCCCTCCTGGCGCGCTGCAGCCGCGGTCACGCCGTCGCCATCGCTGCCATCACCGCGCTGCTCACCGGCTGCGGGCCAGTGTGGAACGACCCCTACCCTGTCGGAGAAGCGGGCCGCAATGTGCTTTACACCGCCTTCACCGACCGGCCCAAGCATCTGGACCCGGCCCAGTCCTACACCGAGGACGAAATCACCTTCACCGCGCAAATTTACGAACCGGCGCTGCAATACCATTACCTAAAACGGCCCTATACCCTCATCCCTACCACGGTGGACGCAGTGCCCGCGCCGCGCTTCTTCGACGCCAAGGGCAAGGAACTGCCCGCCAGCGCCCCCCCCGAAGCCGTGGCCGAGAGCGTCTATGAACTGAAGCTGAAGCCCGGTATCCGCTTTCAGCCCCATCCCGCTTTTGCGGTGGATGAGGGCGGGGCGCCGGTCTACCTTGGGGCGGGGATTGCCGATGGGCGGCGGGCCGTCGCCGATTTTCCACGCACCGGCACCCGGGAGCTGACGGCCGACGACTACATCTACCAGATCAAGCGCCTTGCCCATCCCCGGCTGCATTCGCCCATCTTCGGAATGATGGCCGAACGCATCGTCGGCCTGAAGGAACTGGGGGAATCCCTGCAACAGGCGGTCCGGAAACAGCCGCCAGACGCCTGGATCGACCTGGACGCCTACGCCCTGAGCGGCGTCGAGCGGGTCGATGCCCGCACCTGGCGCATCCGCATTCGCGGCAAGTATCCCCAGTTCCTCTACTGGCTGGCCATGCCCTTCTTTGCGCCGGTGCCGCGGGAGGCGGATCGCTTCTTCGCCCAGCCCGGCATGGCGGCCAAAAACCTCACCCTGGACTGGTGGCCGGTGGGCACCGGGCCTTACGTACTGGCCGAGAACGACCCCAATCGGCGCATGGTCCTGGCCCGCAACCCCAACTACCACGGCCAGGCCTATCCCTGCGAGGGCGAAGCCGCCGACGGCCCGGCAGGACTCCTGGAGGATTGCGGCCAGCCGCTGCCCTTCATCGACTTCGCCGTCTTCACCCGGGAGAAGGAAGCCATTCCCTACTGGAACAAGTTCCTGCAGGGCTATTACGATGCCTCGGGCATTTCCTCCGACAGCTTCGACCAGGCGGTGCGGGTCAATGTGGGCGGCGACGTGGCCCTCAGCGAAGAAATGCGCGCAAAAGGCATCCGTCTGCTCACTTCGGTCAAGGCCTCGACCTTCTACATGGGCTTCAACCTGCTCGACCCGGTGGTCGGCGGCTTGGGCGAACGGGGAACCCGGCTGCGCCAGGCCCTCTCCATTGCCATCGATCAGGAAGAATACATTTCAATTTTCCAGAACGGCCGCGGCGTCGCCGCCCAAAGCCCCCTGCCGCCGGGTATTTTCGGCTACGAGGCCGGCGAGGAGGGGCTGGATACCGTGGTGTACGACTGGGTGGAAGGCAAGCCGCGGCGCAAGCCCGTCGAGGTCGCCAAGAAACTCCTGGCCGCAGCGGGTTATCCCAATGGCCGCGACGCCACGACCGGCGAACCCCTGGTTCTCAACCTGGACACCACCGGCGGGGGCATGGGGGAAAAATCCCGCCTGGACTGGCTGACCCGCCAGTTTGCCAAAATCGACGTGCAACTCGTGGTGCGGGCCACCGATTTCAACCGCTTCCAGGACAAGCTGAAAAAGGGCGCCGTCCAGCTCTACTACCTGGGCTGGAACGCGGACTATCCCGACCCGGAGAATTTCTTCTTCCTCCTGCACGGCGCGGAAGGCAAGGTAGCTGTGGGGGGCGAAAATGCCTCCAATTACAATAATCCGGAATTCGACGCCCTGTTCGGCCGCATGAAGGCCATGGACAATACGCCGGAGCGGCTGGAAATCATCCGCCGCATGAACCGCATCCTGCACCGGGACGCGCCCTGGGTGTTCGGCCTGCACCCCAAGAGCTATACCCTGAGCCACTCCTGGTTGAAGAACCGCAAGCCCAACGACGTCGGCAACAACACTCTCAAGTACCAGCGTATCGACGCCGGACTGCGCGCCCGCCTGCGGCAGGATTGGAACCGGCCGGTGGTCGCTCCCCTGCTGGTCGCCGTTTCCGTCCTGATTGCGGCAGGGGTTCCCGCCGTCCTGGCCTACCGGCGACGGGAGCGCCGCGCCGCCCGATGAACTGGGCCGCGCGGCAAGGCGCCCTGGGCGAGGCCCTGGCTGCCTGCCGGCCCCTGTGGCATGCCCAGCCCTTCTGCGAGGTCCGGCCGGCCTGGAGCGCGATTCATCCCGCCCTCACGGCGGAATTGCTGGCTCTGGACGATGCCGCCGCCGAGCATTTCAACGGGGACGGCGCCGCCGCCCGGGGCCTGGTCGCCCGGCATGTGCCGCAGGTAGCGGTCTTCGACGACCTGCTGGCGCTTGCCCCCCCACCGCCAGCCCCGGCGCCGGAGCCGGGCCGCTTCTGGGACTGGGAAATCCCCGGGCGCAAGCGCAGCCAGATCGTCGCCTTCGCCGGCGCCGCCCGGCCCAGCGGCCGGCCGCTCCTCGACTGGTGCGCAGGCAAGGGCCACCTGGGGCGGCTCCTGGCCTTGCACTGGCAGGTGCCTGCCACGAGCCTGGATAGGGACGCCACCCTGTGCGCCGAAGGGGAAGCCCTGGCCCGGCGCTCCGGTGCCACGCAGCGCTTCGTCACCGCCGACGCCCTGCAGGCCGAGGACCGTTTGGGCCCCGATCAGCATGTGGTAGCCCTGCACGCTTGCGGCGACCTGCACCGCCATGCCCTGGTGGCCGGTGCCGAACGCGGCGTCGCCGCCTTCGATCTCGCCCCCTGCTGTTATCACCGCGGCGTGCTCGCCCACTACCGGCCCCTCGCCGCCACTTCCGGATTGGCCCTGACCCGGGACGACCTGCGCCTGGCCGTAACCGAGACCGTCACTGCGTCGGCCCGCCTCGCCCGGCAGCGGGACCGGGCCATGGCCTGGAAGCTGGGTTTCGACGCCTGGCGCCGCAGCATCGAGGGCGACGCCTACCGCCCCTTCCGCTCGCTGCCTGCCTCCTGGCTGCGCCTGCCCTTTGCCGAATGTTGCGCCCATCTCTCGCGGCGCGAGGGCCTGCCCGCCCCCGGCGACGGGGATGCCGCCGTCTGCGAGGCCGCCGGCTGGCGGCGGCAGAGGGAAGTGCTGCGTCTCTCCATTCTGCGCCACGCCTTTCGCAGGGCCCTGGAGGTCTGGCTGGTGGGGGATCTGGCCGTCGCGCTGGAGGAAAAAGGCTACCGGGTGGCGGTCCACGAGTTCTGCCCCCGGGCCGTCACTCCGCGCAACCTGCTGCTCTCGGCGCGGCGCTGAAGCGCGGCGGCGCTTATTCGATGGTCAGCTTCGAGAACCAGCGGGTCTCGGGAACGATGTCGGTACGTTCCCCGGGGCCGTAGGGCGGAATCGAGGGGTCGGCGGGAGGGGCGCCGATGGCGTTGAGGTCCACCGCCTGGGGGGTGCCGACGATGCCCTTGTCGGTGATCTGCATGCGGTAATAGAGGCCGTTCCAGAGCTTGGCGCCGAAATCCTTGGGCGACTTGTAGAGGAAGAGGAGCGCATGCTCCAGCCAGCGCAGATCGCCGGCGCTGACCTTGCCCGCGTGGGGGTAGGGGTAGGGCACGTGGCACTGGAGTTCGTTGTTGCCCTCCAGACACTTGAATTCCTTCATGGAGAGGAAGTAATCCTTGAACCGGGCATGGTCCAGGTGGAGTTCGAAAGCGGTTTCCTGGCCGGCGGGCGTGAACTTGACGGTCCCCAGCGGGATGGCCTGTCCCTCCCGGGTGTGCAGCACGATCTGGCGGGTGCCGCTCATGTCCCAGGCCAGGGCGGGGATGGGGGTGGCGAGGGTGGCGATGAGAATGGCTACGACGGCGAGGGGTTGGCGGATCATGGAGGTCTCCTGGAAACGAGGGGTATTTTAGCGTTCCCTAAAACAGAGGGGGCCGGCGCAAAATGGTTCCCGGCCGCGGCGCGGTAAAATGGCGGCCTTCTCCCTCGGTGTTTCCCATCATGACTGCACGATTTTTCGTGGCCCGCAACGGCCAACAGAGCGGCCCCCATACTCAGGACGACATTCGCGCCATGCTGGCCGCCGGTCAGGTCGGCCCCGGCGATCTTGCCTGGCAGGACGGCATGGCCGAGTGGCGGCCCCTGGCCGAAGTGCTTCCGGTCGGTGCCGGCGCGGTGGCAATGGCCTTGCCCGCCGCCGCGGCGGCGGCCGGTGGGGGTGCCCTCAAATGGGGCCTGGGGGCCGGGGCGGCGGTTCTGGTCCTTGCCCTGGGCGGCGTGGGGGCCTGGCAATATCAGGAACGGGAACGGCAAGCGGCGGAGCAGCAGCGTCTCGCCCTCGAGCAGCAGCGCCGCGCTGACGAAGAGGCGCGGGAGAACGAGCGCCGCCTGCGGGAAGAAAAGCAGAGAGTTGAAGATGAGGCCCGCCGCCTAGCCGCGGAAAAGGCCCAGGCCGAGGCCCGCGAAAGGGAATTGCAGACCCGGCTGGAAGACGAGCGCCGCCAGGCCGAGGAGGAGCGGCGGCAAGAACGTCAGCGGGCCCGGGAACGGGAGCGCGCGCGCGCCCAGGAGCAGGAAAGACAGCGCCAGGAATCCTACGAGCGGCAGCAGGCGCAGCGCTATCAGCCGAACCCGGCCTATGGTTACGGCACCCCGCAGCCCATTCCAGGTTCACCGCCGGGGCTGTGCCGTGAGTGCGGGGTCGTGCAGGCCGTGCGTCAGGTGAGCCAGCAGGGCGAGGGGTCCGGCGTGGGTGCCGTGGCGGGCGGCGTGGTGGGCGGCGTTCTCGGCAACCAGGTGGGCAAGGGCCGGGGCAAGACCGCCGCAACGGTCATCGGCGTCCTGGGCGGTGCCGTGGCGGGCCACCAGATCGAAAAATCGCAAAGGAGCCGCGTGGTCTATGAGACTACCGTGCGCTTCGAAGACGGCAATGTGCGCGTCTTCGCCCAGGAAGGCCAGCCCTATTGGCGCCAGGGAGACCGGGTGCGCTATCTGAACGGTACCCTCAACGTCTATTGAGGCCCGGTGGCGCTGCGAACGCCGGAGGATCAGGCCGTTGGCGCAGGCCGCCGCCGCGTCGTGCGTCGTGGTGGCCGGGCTGCTCGGAGCGATGGACTCGACGGGTGAGCGTTGGGGAGCTGCGCGGAGGTCCAAGACACAAGGCATTCCGGGGACTGACAAGCGGTCAACTGAGGTTTCTAGGTTCACCAGAGTCAGGTCGTCCTGAACCTGTCGAGGGGCTTGTCCTGAGCCAGTGGAAGGGTTTGTCCCGAGTCTGTCGGAGGAGGGGTGGCGTTTCAGCGGGCCGGTGTGACTTTCAGGCTCATTCGTGCCGGCGCACCGGAACGCCGCTCCAGGCGGGCAGGGCGTCGAGCAGGGTGGCGTAGCGTTCCGGCGGTCGCAGGGGGGCGTCAACTTCCAGCAGCAGGCGGCCCTGGTGATCGGTGATGCGCAGGCTGCGACGCTCGACGTAGGTCACCGTGCGGGCGCCGGTGGCCAGGGATTCCTTGCCCTTGCGCCAGGTGGTCAGGAGCAGCAGGCCGCCCACCTGCTTCCAGGAGATGGACGTCTCGTGGCTGCAGCGGTGCAGCACGAGGCCCTGCCTGGAAACGACCAAGCGGGCGCGCCAGGCACACCATGCGGCCCGCGCGAAGACTGGTGCGGCCAGCGCCAGGGCCAGGGCGACGGGCCAAGATAACCAGGCTGTCCACAGGGCTTCCGGATCGGTCGCCAGCAGCCACGCCCCTCCGCCGAGCCCGATGGCCCACGAGGCGGGGTACCACCAGGCGCGGTGGCCAAGGCTCAGTTCCAAAGGAGTACTGGGGGGAGGCCTGCCCGACGTGGGCAGGGCGTCCATGGCCGGCCCCGGGGGGGTGAGTGGAAGGGCGTCCCGCTCGCGCCGCACCCTCAGGACATGGCGCACGCCGACGGCGACACCCAGCAGCACGAAGGCGGCGATGGCGGCCAGAACGACGATGGCCGGGAGAAGCTCGGAAATGGTTTCCACGGGGGGCAGGATGGGGCGCCCGTTTGAGTCTGTCCAGCCCGATGTCCGACCGCTGGGCTCAGTCGCCTTCCATACGGGTGGCTGTGGCCGCGACCCGACCCTTCTGAATGTCGATATGGCAGACCGCGGCGTTGAAGACCCAGCCTTGGAAGTAGAAGTCGCGTCCCTCCGGCTCCCGGGTGGGAACCTGGCGCAGGCCGGCGGCTTCGGCCCGGGCGGTGACCTCCGCGGCAGCGGAGCCCACGGGGCTGGCGGCACAGAAGTCCCGTGCGGCGTCCGCGGCCCGCTGGTTGGCATAGAGACCCCAGCCGACCAGGGCGGCGACGCCGCCCAGGGCCAGGGCCGCGAGCAAGGCCGCGAGGCGCAGACAGCGGGCCAGGGGGCCTGGCTTCATTCAGACCTGGGCCGGCGCGGTTTGGCGGCGGAGGTGCTCCGCTCCGCAAAGGGCTTGCCGACCTTGTAGGAGGGCCGGTTCCAGCCGCCTTCGCCGCCGTCTTCCCGGCCGGTGTCGGGCCGCAGGTTGATGGGGACGCCCTTGATGCGGGTACGTTTCAGCAGGTTGGCGACTTCCTTGGGCATGCCCGCCGGAAGTTCCACAGTGCTGCTCTCCTCATACAAGGCGATGCGGCCGATGAAGCGGCTCTCGATGCCCGCCTCGTTGGCGATGGCGCCGACGATGTCCCTGACCTGGGCGCCGTGCTCACGGCCCACGTCGATGCGATAGCGCACCAGGGAGCTTTCCCCCTCCCGGGGCGCAGGGCGAGGGCGAGGGGGGCGTTCGTCGCGGAGGGGTGCGGCGCCTTCGGCCGCCGGCCCCTGGGAACGCTCCCCGTGGGGGAAGGCGGGGCGGCGTTCTTCCCGCGTCGCGGGGCGCGGAGCGAACTCCCGCTCCTGGCGGGGCGGCCGATCGTCCCCCCAGCGCTCGCCGCGGGGGCGCTCCTGGGGTGCCGGACGGGCGGGCGGGTCTTCCCCCGCCACCTGCAGGGGACGGCCCTCCTGGGCCATGCGGGCCAGGGCGGCGGCGACTTCGTGGGGGCCGACGTTCTGCTCTTCCTCGATCTGGGCGACGATGTCGGCGAAGAAGGCGAGATCCTCGGCGTTGAGCACTTCGGTCACCTTTTCCTTGAAGGCGGCGACGCGGCGATTGGTCACGTCCTGCCGGGAAGGCAGGGTGAGGGGCGCGATAGGCTGGCGCGTGGCCCGCTCGATGGTGCGCAGCATGCGGATTTCCCGCGGGGCGACGAAGAGGATGGCGTTGCCGGTGCGGCCGGCGCGACCCGTGCGACCGATGCGGTGCACATAGGCTTCGGTGTCGTAGGGAATGTCGTAATTGACGACATGACTGATGCGCGGCACGTCGATGCCGCGGGCTGCCACGTCGGTGGCAATGACGATGTCCAGGGCGCCGGACTTCAACTGCTCGATGACCCGTTCCCGCATCTGCTGGTTGAGGTCGCCATTCAGGGCGGCGGCAGCGTAGCCGCGGGCGGCGAGCTTGTCGGCCAGTTCCACGGTGGCGGTCTTGGTGCGCACGAAGATGATGGCGGCGTCAAAGGCCTCCTCCACTTCCAGGATGCGGGTCAGGGCATCGAGTTTGTGCAGGCCGCTGACCTGCCAATAGACTTGGCGAATGGCGGCCACGGTGGCGGTGGCGGCCTTGATCTTGATCTCCCGCGGGTCGACCAGATACTTCTGCGCCACACGGCGGATAGGCTCCGGCATGGTGGCGGAGAAGAGCGCCGTCTGGTGGGTCTCGGGGGTGTGGTCGAGGATCCACTCAACGTCATCGATGAAGCCCATGCGCAGCATTTCGTCGGCCTCATCCAGCACCAGGGTCTTCAGGGCGCCGAGGTTGAGGGTCTTGCGCTCCAGGTGGTCCATGATGCGGCCCGGCGTACCCACGATGACCTGGGCGCCACGGGAAAGCTGCTTCAACTGGATGGTGTAGCTCTGGCCGCCGTAGATGGGCAGCACATGAAAGCCCGGGGTGTTGTGGGCGTAGCTCTGGAAGGCTTCGGCCACCTGGATGGCCAGTTCCCGGGTGGGACACAGCACCAGGGCCTGAGGTTCGGCCCGCTTGACGTCGATGGATTCCAGGATGGGCAGGGCGAAGGCGGCGGTCTTGCCCGTGCCGGTCTGGGCCTGGCCCAGGAGATCGTGCCCATCCAACAGCACCGGAATGCACTGGGCCTGGATGGGGGAAGGGGTCTCGTAACCGATGGCCGCCAGGGTTTCGAGAAGGGGGGTGGAAAGGCCGAGATCGGCGAAGCTGTCGGCGGTGGCCATGGAAATTCCTTTGCGAGGGCGCCGCCAGGGGAGGGCGGCAGATGCTGCGGGGCCCGCCGGCCCGTCAACGGGGCCGCGCCTCTGAGGGCGCTGGCGGGGGTGATGCGCGGTGGGGGTTGCGGCGGGCGGTTCGATGAAGGGCATCGAGCGCAAAACCGGGCTGAGGCGCTTGCGGGCCGCACTATACCGCAAAAGCGCCGCGGGCGCCCGTTGAAAGTGCTAAGTGATTGATAAACAGAGTATTTATTTTTGGCTTCCGCGCCCTTTGGCCAAGCCCCGCCCTGGCTTGCCAGGAAGCCGCTCGTCCTGGGCCGGTTTGACCCGGCACCCGGGGTTCATGCCTGCCGTGGCAGGTTTGGCAGGGGGTACTTGCGGGAGAAGTAGACGTAGGCCGCCCGCAGGGATTCGGCCCGGGCGGGCAGAAAATCGTCGGCCGCAGCGGCGATCTGGTCGAGGAACATGTGGTGCAGGATGGTCAAACCCTGCTCCGAAGCGAGCAATTGACGCGCGAGGAGGGTGGATTCCTCGGGGCTCAGCCCGGTGGCGCCGGTGACGATGAAAACCGTCTCCCGGTCGAGGTCGATGAAATCCTTGATGTCGGTGATCGAAAGCATGGCCAATCCTGGGGCAGATTCGGCGCCGGGAGGCGCCGGAAACCTGCGGAATGGTCATTTTACCAGTCCTCGTGCCATGGCAATGGCATTTAATGCCCGGGAATCAGGTGCCGCCGGGGAGGAGGGTCGGGGTAATCCCCGATCCCCGTTTTCTTCAGGGCGCCAAGTGGGTGGCCCCGAAGCGTTTGAAGATGGCGGCGATGGTGCCGTCCCGGACCAGTTCCGCCATGGCGCCTTCCAGAGCGGTGGCGAGGTCCGGGGACTCGGCCTTGACGGCCAGCCCGAGAGGCCAGCGGGAAATGGTCATTTCAGGCAAGGCCGCGGCATCGAGGGTGAAACGGGTGTCGCCGGCCAGGGCGCCTTCGAGTTCGGCGCGGTTGGCCAGAACCGCGGCTACGGAGCCCTCGCCCAGGGCGCCGACCGCTTCTTTCACCGTCTTGAAGTGCACGACGTTGTCCCGCAGGCGGCCGCGCAGGACGCTCATGAGGAAGGAGTCGGCCATGCTCTCGCCCTCGACGGCGATCTTTTCCCGGGTGAAGACTTCAAGGGCCACGGCGGCGGAGCCGGTTGGCGCCGGAACCCGGGAAGCGACCCGGGCCATGGCGACGGTTTCCATATGGTAGGGGCCGAATATCCTCACCTTGTCGTTGGCGTCGGAGAGACGCTTGTCCACCGGGACGTGCAGCATCAGGTCGGCCGGGTCTCCGCGCAGGTAGTGGCCCTTCCACACCATGTTGCGCAGGTCGTCGTTCATTTCTTCCCCGGCATTGAATCCGACGATGGAGGGGACCAGCCCGAGCTTGGCGGCCAGGGCCTTGCCGATTTCCACGTCGATGCCTTTCTCGGCGTCGGAATAGGGGGCGAAATTGTTGTAGACGGCGATGGACAGGCGGCCGCGCTTGCGGATTGCGTCGTACTGTTCGTCAGCCAGGGTGGGCAGGGGGGCCGCGAGGACGAGGGCGGCAAGGGCGGTGAGGAAATGGCGGCGTTCAAAAAGCATGGGTGTCTCCGATCCTGGTACGAGTGAGCCGCTGGACGGCTTCGGGATTTTCCCCTTTCCCGCTCGGTCGGGCAGGGGATAGGGAAGATTTTAGGCAATTGGGCGGCAAGGGGAAGTCCATGAGGGAAATCGGGGCAAATTGCCTGCGGCCCCGGGAGACACTCTGAGCCGCCCCGCCTTCAGCGCAGCGCCTTGCCCTCCCGGCCGACGAAGGTGATATCCACGAAACGCGACCCCACCCGGTTGTCTGCCGAAAAGCGCAGCTTGAAGCCACCCAGGTCCGTGTCCAGGGCGGCGAGGGCCTTGTGCAGGGCGGCCGGGCCCGGATTGGGGCCGGCATTGCGCAGGGCCTCGATGAGGGCGCGGGTTCCCACGTACTCCTCGAAGCTGGTGTAGGAAGGTGCCGACCCCGGCGCAAAGCGTGCCAGGGCCCCCTGGTAGTCCTTGACCACGCGCAGGTGGTCGTTGAAGGGCGAGGGCATGACCTGGGTAATCCCCACCCCCCGGGCACTGTCTCCCGCAACCTGGCTCAACTCGGCCGCACTCACCACCGAGAGGCTGAACATCTGGGTGCCTGGATATTCCGCCAGATAGGCCTTGATGAAGGCGCCCACCGGTCGCACGATACCGACCAGAATCACCGCCTGAGGCGCTCCCCGGGCGATGCGGGCGACGGCATCGGCCACCGCCTCGGTGTTCTTTTCGTAGCTGCCCTTGCTCACGATCTGGAGCTTGTGGCGGGCCAGAGCCTTCTCCACCCCGGCCAGCCCCGCCTCGCCGAAAGCGTCGTTCTGATGGAAGACGGCGATACGCTGGATGCCGGTATTCACCAGTTGTTCGACCATGGCCTCGGTCTCGTCGCCGTAGCCGGCCCGGATGTGATAAATCCAAGGGTTGAAGGGGGTGCGCAGCGCTTCGCCGCCGGTGTAGGGCGCCACCAGGGGGACGTTGCTGCGGGAGAGGATGCCGTTCTTCAGGAGTTCCGCGATGTTGCCGGTCCCTGCGTAGCCCACCAGGGCCACCGCCCTGTCGCGCTCGACCAGTTCCTCGGTGAGGCGCAGGGTCTCCGCCGTGCGGTAGCCGTCGTCCTTCACCACATGTTTCAGGGGCCTGCCATGCACGCCCCCGGCGGCGTTGGCGGCATCGATCGCCAGACGCACGCCCAGCACCATCTCCTTGCCCGTCCCGGCCAGGCTGCCGGAGAGCGGAGCGCACTGCCCGACGATGAGGGGTTCGGCAGGGCTGGCGCCGGCGAGGGTCAGGAAGGCCAGGCCAAACAGGGCCGCGAGGATTCGGCAGGGGCGGGGGAGATTCATCGGGGCTCCAGAGGGATTCGGGGGGACGGCATTATCCTAGAAACCTCAGTTGACCGCTTATTGATGCCTGGAACCTTCTGCCCACGAACTGCGTGGCACTCCGAATCACTCACCCATTGGGGGGCACCGCTACGAACTCGCTGGCGCATCCGGGCGGGCGCCTGGCTTTGGCGCTCCTCCTTGCAGGCATCAGCCTGCCGCGTCGTCGCTTCGCGCCAGACACCCGCCCGAACGCCCCAACGGGCTCGTCCAACTGAGGTTTCTAGGATTATGCAATATGGAAGGGTCGTGGGCAATTGCCCCGGCCGGGGCTGACGGGCAGCGCGTCGAAGGGACTAGTCCAACCGGAAGGGAAGGGGTCCGACCGATGCCGGCCGCGTTAGCCGCTTCTGCCGATATGGCGACCGGAATGGCTTTGCTATAAACGCCTTGATCGGATCGGGAACTTGCGCCATTCCTGTCCAGGATATCCGGACGCCCCAAATTCAACGCAAAATCAACGCAATAACAGGAGACAGCTCATGAACAACTTCCCCCTTCGCGCCGCCGCGCTGGCGGCGCTTCTCGCCAGTTTTTCCGCCCAGGCCGCTGACGAAGTCCGCAAGGATCCCGCCATGCTCAAGCTCGCCAGCACGGCCGGCTGCCTGACCTGCCATTCCATCGAATCCGGCAAGCCCGGTCCCGACGGGCAAAAGCCCATCGGTCCCGCCTGGAGCGACGTCGCCGCCCAGTACCGCGGTAAGCCGGCAGCCTCCCAGTTTCTCACCCGCGTGGTCCTGGAAGGCTCCAACCCCTACAACAGCCACTGGCGAGGCAAGGTGAGCGGCATCGCCATGCCCCCCAACGCGGTCGCCATCACCGAAGGCGAAACCCGTCTCCTGGTGAGCTGGATTCTGGCCCTGTAGGCCGGCGGGCGGGTCGGGAGCGCCCGGGCGAGGCTCACAGAAGTTCCTCGACCCGTGCCAGGAGGCTGCGCACGCATGCCTCCACCGACCATGCCCCATGGCGCGCCGCAAACGCCTGAGCGGCCCGCCGCAACTCGGGCATGGCCACCGCCTGTCGCAGGGCGGCCGCAATGCCACGGGACCCGGGGTTTCCGCGCAGGCTCACAGTGACGCCCAGAGCCTCCTGGCGCCGGGCTGCCATGGCCGCCTCCTGGTGGAACGGCAGGGTCAGGGCCGGAACCCCCGCCAGCAGAAAACGCAGTGTCGTCGCCTCTGCGCCGTAGCTGAACAACAGGTCTGCTTCACCCAGCAGCGGAGCCAGATCGATCAATTTTTCCGTCCGGCGGACGCGGCCGGAGTCGCCTCCGCCCTTGCCCGCACCCGGCCCCGGGGCGTAGGCCAGCACGTTCAAGTCGCTCGCTGCCAGGCCCGCAATAATGGCGTCAACGCCAGGCAGATCGGGCTGCACAACCGCGAATATCCGGGGCCCGGGGCCTGGCAGCCAGTCCGCCCGCGGGCGGGGCGAGAGATCGAAGAGGGGGCCGAAGTAAGCTGCGGTATCGCGCGGACCGTAATGGTCCAACTCGGCGAAGGTCAGCAGGGCGCGGGGGCCGGTGGCGAGCAACTCGCCGAGGGTTTGCGGCAGACCTTCGATTCGCTGCCCTGTGGCGCCTCGCAGGGCCGCCAGGGCGCAGGCTTCTTCCTGCCGGGCGGCCTCGGGCGTCGCCCCGGGAAACGGCGGCAACGGCCAGGGCGGCAGTTCGAAGCCGTTGCCCAGGGCTAGGGTGGGTAGCCCCAGCAGACGCGCGGCCACGCCTGCCGTCGGTGCGTGGTCGAGGATGACGAGGTCGCTGTCACAGGCTCTGAACATTCCCTGCCAGGCCGCAACGAGCGCGGCCAGACCGGCGGGCTCATGCCAGCCCTGGGCCAGGAGAATGCCCGCGTACCCGGCCGCGGTGCCACGTGCCGCAGCAGGGCGGGGAGCCCGAGGCGCCGCGGCGCAGGGGAGGGCGGCGGACAATGCGAAACTCTCGAAGGCCGAAGGATCACGGGCGGCGATGCGGACCTCGTGCCCCGCCGCGGTGAGGGCCGCCGCCAGCGGGGCGATGCGGGCCGCGTGCCCCCGATTGAGCCCGAGTTCCCAGGCGAACAGGATGCGGCCCAAGTGGGTTCAACGCAGGTAGGCCGCTTCGCTGGCGAAGGGCACCAAACCGCCGATGCCCTGGCCGGTGGACAAAAATTCCGACCAGGAAGCCACCGATTGGGCCGAAGCCATGCTGACGCCCGCGAAATTTCCGTGCCGGCCGAAGTGGAAGGCCAGGCCGCCGCCCAGGGCGTTTTCCGCACTCCCTTCCGCCGAAGCTTCCAGCAGGGAGCGGGGGAAGTTCCAGGCCTGGAGGCCGGGGGATTCGTGCTGGGCCGCGTCGAAATGGTCGACCAGATCTTGGAAGTCGAAGCGGGTGACGGGCGAGGATTCGGGCCAGGACGCCGCCATGACGGCCGGGGCAATGATCTGCAAGGAGGTGATGCCCCGGCGGCTGCCCGCGGCGTACCAATCTTCGAAGGTCAGGCTGTCTTCTTCGCTGACCCCCAGGACCAGATCGTTGCCGGAGCGCGAGAACCAGAGGTCCGAATCGAAGGACACGCCGCCCAGGCTGACGCTGTCGCCGCCATCGCTGCCAAGGACGATCCGGTCGTGGCCATCTCCCGCGTTGAAAGCCACCAGATCGCGGCCTGCCCCCAGGGAGACACGATCGTCGCCCCGGCCGCCGGCCAGGAAATCGTTGCCGGCCCCGCCGTTCAGGGTGTCGGCCGCGGCGCTGCCGGTCAGGAGGCTGTTCCCTCCGGTGCGCAAGGTGGCGCGCCCGTCGGCGCTCACCGTGCCGGTCGCGATCTGTCGCCCGCTGCTGTCGCGCACGTCGTAGCCCGCGGAACCGTCGGCAAGCTGCCATCCGCTGCGATTTGTGCCGTCAGCACTGTGAGCGTTGCTGAATGCGCTGGAGGAACCATTGGCGTAAGTGGTGGTGATCAGGGACGCCCAATCGCCCGTTCCGGAACCCGACTTGTCGTAACTCATGCGGGAGTCCGAGCGGACCACGACCCCGGTGGAGTGGACGGCGCCGGTGCGGGCGTCGAAGTCTTCGACCTGCTGGCTTCCGTCGCTGCCCTGCCGCACGCTATGGGTGGAACCATCCGCCGAGCGCATCTCCACCGACTCATAGCGCACCGCCCCGGCGCTGTAGCTCAGGGTACGCTCCCGGCTGCCGTCCTCAAAGTAGCGGTCCTGGCCCACGGTTCCGTTGCTCCTGGTCCAGGCGTCTGCCAGCGGGTTGCCCTCGGCATCGAAACTGCGCCAATGGGTTTCGCCCAGGGCGCTACGGGAAAAGGTGGCGTAGCCGGCATCACAGGTTTCGAAACTTCCAATGAGGCAGGCACCGCCCGCGACACCCCCCTGGAAGTTGTGCACGATGGCCCGGTCGCCCTGGCTGCCGAATTCAAGCACCAAGTCGTTGCCGCTGACCCGGGCGCGGATGGATTCGAGGGTCACCCCGGCGCCGAAGCGGATCACGTCCGGGTCGGCCCTGGCTGAGGAGTACAGTTGGGTGGTGCCGCTTCCCAGCCCCAGAAAGAAAGTCTGCCTTCCGCTGCCCGAGGCCAGGGTGTTGTCGGCCCGGGCGACCAGGATGCCTTCCGCGCTGCCGCCCTCGACCCTTTCCCCCGCCGTGCCCGCCCTGAGCACCACGCCCTCGTCCTCGCCGGCGAGCGCCAGCGAGGTCCAGGCCCCCCAGCCGGCCCCGTCGTCGGCGCGAATCATCACCGTATCGGGTTCCCCGGCCGCCATGGCCAGGAAGCGCACCCGCTCGAGGTTTTCCGCCGCCACGACGAAGCTGGCCTCATCCGGGAGGAGGCCATCGAGCAATACGCGCCCCGCGCCGTCGCGCCGATCGAGAATCTCGAAGCGCTGAATGGCCGCGCCTACCGGAGACTGGGCGCTGATATATCCGGCAAGCAGAACCGGAACGAAATTCGTCGCCGTATCCTGCTCGGGGGCCAGCACCGTGGCACCCGTGCGCACGGCCAGCCGGCTGCTCGTCCAGTCGCTCCAGCGTCCTCCGTCGAAGGCCCGGATGAAAAGCTGATTCTCGCTGCCGGCGCCGCCGCCGCGGTAGGCCAGGTCGTTCACATCGGCGATGGCGAGGTCGAGAAGCGCTCCGGCTTCCTGCGCCACCCCGTCGAGGAGCAGGGCGCCATCGCCCGAACCCTCCAGCCGGGCCTGGATACGGGCCAGGCCATTGCCATCCGCATCGACCGCCGTGAGCAGGCCGGCCACGGCAAGGGTCTCCCCCGCCTGCACGTCCCACCCGGCCAGCGCCACCGTGGGGGCGGAAGCGTTGCTCAACGCCGCCGCACGGGCGATGAGCGCCTCGCGGCTCAGCACGGTTCCGTCGGCGAACTGGAAGCGTTCCACCCCCAGGCCCGCCTCGGTGGCCAGACCCGTCCAGCCTGGCGACGGCGGCGGGGCGAAGGCCACCAGGATATTGCCCTCTTGATAGCGGATCTGCAGAAGTTGCAGGCCGGGGTTTTCCGGATCGTCGAACACCGCGACGCTCAGATCCTCAGGACGCACCCCATCGGGAAGCACCAGGGTATCGAGGGGAAAGCCGCCGTACATCATAAAATCCACATGGGGTTGCGGGTCGCCGGAATCGCGGATGACCGTGAGCGAATCCGCCGCCAGAGGCGCGTAATAGGTATCCGCCCCGCGCCCTCCGTCGAGGACATCATGACCGCTACCGGCGGCCAGCCCGTCGTTGCCGTCGGTGCCCACGATGGTGTCGTTGCCGCCCCCCGCGCTGACGAAGGCGCCCATGCCCTGGGCGCGCAGGGCGGCGAAGGAGGGCATCCCCCCCCCGCCCGAGAGCCAGTCCCCCGCTTCGGCGGCGCTGGACCCCAGGTTGACCACGTCGTCCCCGGCCCCCAGGCGCAGGGTACCGAAAAAGGGGCTTTCGGCGAGGACCGTGTGGTCGGCGTCGTCCCCCGTCAGGCGATGCAGGGTGACGTTCCGTTCCACCAGGGCCTGTTGCACCTCGGCCGTCCGGGTGCCGGAAGAAGACGCGACCGAGAGGGTCTCCTGGGTGCCCGGGTAGCGCACCAGATAGCGGGAAGAGACCCCGGCGCCCCCCTGGAAACGCGGGTCGAGTTCCGGGTGATCGCCGGCCTGGAAATACAGGGTCTGCCCGCCCGCCACCCCCACGTGGCCGAGGAGGCTCACCGTCGCCCCGGAGGCCACCGGCGGCAGCGAGCCCAGCGGCAGGGAGACGATCCGGGATGCGCCGGGAAGGGTTGTGCTCACGCTGTAGCCCGGGATGGTATAGCTCACCGTCTGGCGCACCGTGGTCACCGCGACCTCATCCTCAAGCGAAGGCGAGAGGCGCGTCTCGCCGGCGGCGAGGGCAGCGCTGTCCTGGGTAAGCCCGCCGAAGCGGTAGCTGCCCACGGGGACGGAATACCCCAGACTGGGAACCTCCACCCCCTCGCCGGCGTCGAGGCCCGCCAGACCGCCGAGGGCCGCCCCCCGGCGACCCCGGGTCTGGAGGTCGGCCGCCAGACCCGCCGCGAAGGCGTCTTCCGCTGCGGCCACGTCGGCTGCGTAATCGCCTGCCGCGAGTTCCGATCCCACCCAGTCATCCAGCAGGCGGGCGCTGCCGTCGCCCCCCAGCACGACCCAGCCGCGTTCTTCGGCCGGGGCGGAGAAATAGCCTTGCAGCGTGACCAGGGTACCCCCCGAGCGGGCGGCCAGCAGAAGATCGTCGCCGGCCCGGCTGACGGAGAAGTCCGTCAGCGCCAGGGTTTCCGGCAGCCAAAGCGTGGCCGCACCGCGCCCCGCGTCGTGCAGGGTGGCGGAAGTCCCCGGGTACAACACATAGCGCGTGTTCTGCCCCGCGGACACCATCTCGACCACCCCCGGGCCGCTCACCAGGACGCAATCGTCGCCCCAGGCGGACAGGGTGTCGTGGCCGCTTCCCCCCACCAGGGTGCTGCCGTCGCCATGGGCTTCCAGGAGCGACTCGCCGCTCCCCCCCAGGAGTTGGGCGCCATCGCCCCAGGCGGACAGGGTATCGTCGCCGCCGCTGGCGGTCAGGGTATCCGCGGCCGTGGCGCTGAACACGAAGTTTCCCCCGCTGCACACGAGGGTGGTGCGCTGGGCCGTCCCGCGCTGCAGGACCTCGACGAGGGAAAGGTTCTGCCCGTCGGCGAAGGCAAACGTTCCGGCGGGGGCGGCGAAGCCCCCCTCCAGCACCACACTGCCTTCCCCCAAGGCCAGCCGGAGCGCCGGGCGGCCATCGCTGCCGGTCGTCGCCCGGGCGGTCAGCCCCTCGGGCCAGATTCCCTCCCCGAACACCATTCGGTCGCCGGCCATGAAATCCTGCACCGTGTCATCGCCCAGGCCGTCGATCACGAAGCAGTCGGCTCCCGCCCCCCCGGCCAGGACATCGTCGCCGGCACCGCCGCTCAGGGTATCGTCCCCCTCGCCGGCCAGGATCGTATCCCTGCCGCCGCCGCCGTCCAGACGGTCGGCCGCCGGCGTGCCCCACAGCACCTCGTCCGCCTCCGTCCCCGAGAAGCCGTCCCCCAGCAGTTCCGCCAGGCCGAGGACCGATCCATCGGCAAACACAAAACGCTCGATGGGCGCCGCCCAAGGATTCTCGGGCGAGACGCCCTCGATCCACACCTCACCCCCCGCCCCGTCGTCCCCCAAAGCCACCACCAGCGCATTGCCCTCCAGGCGCAGGCGCAGGTCGGCGGCCGAGACGCCCGCATCGAAGCGCAAGGTATTGGGCAGGGCCGAACCGGCGGCATCGGTGCGGGGACTCGTGTCCACCAGGCGATCCCGCCCATCCCCCCAGGCGAAGGCATAGGTATTGTTGCCCCCGTCCCCGGCCAGCACGTCGTCCCCCCGTCCGCCCCGCAGGGTGCTCCCCCCGCCGCTGGCCACCAGGGTATCGTTCCGGGCCCCGCCCACCAGATCGGCCCCGGCCTGCGTCGTGGTCTGGCTGGCGTTGAATTGACCGTAGCGGGCGATCATCTCGCGGTAGCCCAGACTGGAGCCGTCAGCAAAGCCATAGGACGCCACCGCCCCGGTGAAGCCCCCCAGCACGAAGATCCGATCCTGCCCGCGGCTGAGAAGGAGGGCCTCGCCCTCCCGGGTGATGACGAGATCCCCGTTTCCTGTCGAACCCGATCCCACCCCCTCCAGAACGATGCGGTTCGTCCCCAGGGCATCGTCCACCGTATCGGTCTCGCCCAGGGCATTGGGCCGGCTATCGCCCAGCGCGAAGACATAGGTGTCGTCTCCCGCCTCGCCCCGCAGCACGTCCATCCCGCTGCCGCCGGTGAGGGTGTCGTTGCCCTCGCCACCGTAGAGCCGGTCCTCCCCCGATCCCCCGGCGAGGGTGTCCTGGCCCTCGTTGCCGAAGAGGACATCGTCCCCCGCTCCGCCGTCGAGGACGTCATCTCCGGATAGCCCCGCAGGCGTCAGGGCGCCATCGCCTTCGAGCCTGTCGTTGCCGTACCCCCCGAAGAGGGCATCGTTGCCCCCGCCACCCAGCAGGAGATCGTTGCCCGTCCCGCCGATGAGCGAATCGTCCCCGCCCCGCCCGGCGGCGGCCAGGTTCCCCGTGCCGCCATAGACCGTATCCGCCCCCGTCCCCCCGAAAACCGTCGTGCGGCCGGCCCCGCCGATGACCAGATTGCTGCCGTTGCCCAGGAGGATCGTGTCCTGGCCGGTGCCGGCGTAGATCACGTTGTTGCCGGAGCCGGGCGCGTGAATCCGCACCTCCTCGATGGAGCCCACCGTCTGCTGATAGGCTACATTTCCGTCGTAAGCCTCGGGGAGGAGGGGGCCGCGGCCATCGAGCATCACCCGGCCCCAGTCGATGTCGATGTCCAGGGGATTGTCACTGGAGGCCGTGACCGACCAGCCCAGGGTGGTGACGTTGTTGGGGACGAAGGCATCCACCCCGGTGACGAGGAGGTTGTTGCCCGGCCCCAAGACCGCCACGTGGTTGCCGTTGCCCAAGAGCATGAGATCGTTGCCGGAACTGCCGACCACCGTGCTGTTGCCATTGCCGGTAAGAAAAACCGACCCCGGCGCTCCGGTGGCGGAAGCGCTGCGGCTCTGCTCCAGGGCGGTGGCGAGGTCGGTCTCGTCCCCGGCGTAAAGACGGCTGTTGCCATCGAGAACGAAAAGGAGATCCTGCCCCCCGTGGCCGATCAGGACGCTGTTGCCATGCCCGCTGCCCAGAACGTCATTGCCAGTACTGCCGGTGATGAGGTTGTTGCCCGAAACGCCCAGCGGGTTGCGCCAGGGATCGGTGAACAGGGGATCGGCGCCGGCGCTGACCTCCTGGTTGCCCTCGGCCAGGATGTAGCCGGTATAGACCACGTCGGGAATGCCGGTCAGGGTGCGGTGCACGGTTTCGAGCGGCACGGTATCGGGCAGCGGATCGACCAGGACCGGGGCGCCGGGGAGGGTGATGCCGAGGGCGCCTTGGGTCCATTGGGTGAGATAGGCGCCGATGCCCGCCGAACTCTGGAGGGTCAGGAAATCCCGCGTCGCCCCTTGGGAATCCACGGCGGTGGAGAGGACGTAGTTGATCAGCACGTTGCCGATGGTCTGGCGCCAGACGCGAGGCCCGACGTAGGCGATGGCTCCGGCGGCATCGCCGATCACGACATCGCCCAGACGGATGCGGCCCTCGCCATCGGCATCTTCGATCCAGTCCATGCCATCGCCGGCGATGAGGGTGTAGGTGTCGTCCCCCAGACCGCCCGCCAGGGTGTCACTGCCCCCGCCCCCCCACAGGGTGTCGTCGCCGGCGCCGCCCCGGAGCAGGTCGGCTTCGGAGCCGCCTTCCAGGAGGTCGTCCCCGGCCCCGCCGAGGAGGGTGTCCCGGCCTTCGCCGCCGAGCAGGGTGTCGGCACCGGATTGGCCTTCCAGCCAGTCGTTGCCCTGGGCACCGGAGAGGGTGTCGTCACCGGCGCCGCCGTAGAGGTGGTCGGCTTCGTGGCCACCGGTGAGGGCGTCGGCATCGCCGGCGCCGAAGATGATCCTGCTGGTGCCGCCGATGATGCTGCCCCGGACGAAGTAGGTATGGCCCAAGCCGGGGGACGCGTCCAACTGGGTGAATTCCCGGTTGCGAACCTCTTGGAAATCGAATGGCCTGGTATCAATGACGGTCCTGCCGGAGGTTTCCGGAAGGTTGGAGAGATTCGCCGTACTCACCCAGCCCAGGTAGGCGGCGCGGTCCTGGAGGAATGCGTCGGTGGTGTTGCCCAGTCCAGCGGCCCGCTCGGCCTGGGTAAGCGCTTGGTCGGCCAGCCAGCCAGCGTAGACATCGATGCCGTCTACATCGGCCCAGACCGCGCCCAGCGCGGCGTTGACGGCTTCTTCTTCCCCGGTCTTGGCGCGGAGGGCCACCGGGGAGCCGGTGAGCAGGGTGAGGAAGGCGGCGAAGTCGGTGCGGGCGGCGGTCGCCAGGGCGGCCTCGGGGAGAGAGAGGGTGAGTTTGCCAGCGAGTTCACCATCCTGGATCGTGCGAGCCACGGCGTCGAGCGCAGTGTAGAACCTGGCCCGATGGTCGGGATCGGCCCAGGTGTTGCCGGTGAGCAGGTCGTCGCCGTTCCTTGCGTTGTCGTTGCGGGTCAGGGGATCGACCGCCAGGAACAAGCGGGAGAGCCCATCAAGAATGTTTTCCAGAACGTCGCCTTCGGCTTTGCCTTGCGTGCCGGCGTCCGATCTGGCCCTGGCGGCCGAGGCCGCCTTGAAGAGGGTTTCGATCTGGTCCTGGCTGCTTTCGGGCGCCAGGGTCTTGAGCAGGTTCTGGACGTTCAGGGAATCGACGATGAGGACGAGGCTGTGGGTGTCGCCGAAGTCGTTCTCGTTGTACCCGGAGACGAATAGCTTTACACCAGAATTTGCTCTCGACGTCTTGGCCGCTTCGCTCGGGGCGTTGCCCCGATACAGCGGCTGATCTTCGATGAACACGTGGGCGTCAATTCCGTAGTGGTACTGGCAGTTGGAAACCATGCCCGTCGGAATCGTAGTCGTTTCGGTTCCGACCAGGTCGTACTGGTTGGTGATGCTCGATGCACCTTCCCCCCTGGTCTTGCCAAACCAGATGTTCGCTGCGCTGACCGGAATCGAGAGCGCCTCTGTACTGAATTCAGCGGAGGTGAGGCGAACGGCAAGCTGATAGTCGAGGGAGGCCGCGGCGATTTCGGCGAGCGGCACGTCTTTCGGACTGCTTGCTTCCACACCCCCGGACGAGAGTAAGGGCACCCTGGCCGCTTCGCCCGCGACTTTGGCGGCAGTGGCCAGAGCGTTACCCAGGCGGGTGAGTTCCTGCTGGGCGAGGGAAGAGAGATTTGCCCATTCGTTCCGGGGAATGGCCGAATCCATTGCGGCGGTGGGCACCCCGCGGTTGGCGGCAATGAGGCTCTTGATCGCCCGGTAGGCGGTGAGCGCTTCCGGGGTGGTGAATTTGGCTTCAAGATTGCCGGTATCTCTGGCTTGATTGAGCAATTCCTGGAAGCGCGCCACCATTCGCGGCAGGCCGCCATAGGTGCTTTCGAGGCTGCCGTCACCGATCTTGCCGATGCCGGCGCCATTGAAGGTGATGACCTGGGCGGCGGCGCCGGGATGCAGGAGATTGAATGCCGTCGCCAGATGCCCGCCCAGGCTGTAACCAGTGACGGAAAAGGCCTTGCCCTTGAGCGGCCCTCCGGCGCGTTTCAGTTCGGCGTACCACTGTTCCATATCGGCCAGCTGGCCGAAGGCAAAACCGAAGTCGCCGATCTCCAGCTTGTTGGTCGCTTCGTTGTCGCGGGCAGCGTCGTCGATGAATTCGGTGGAGCGGAAGCTGACAACGAGTTCACCGGTCTGGTTGTTCACGAATAGGGTGCCGGAGAAGCCTGTGGCGGTGTTCGCCCTCTGGTCAAGTAGTGTCCAGCCCGTGGCTGGATCGACAAATTTGGCCGCTTCGGAAGAGGTGAAGCGGGAGGCGTGGTTGTTGCCTGTCGTCAGCGCTCGCGTGAATTCTGTGCCAGTCAGCGGAATTCCCAGGCCATCCACCAGGAATGCCTCCGCAGCCATCTGGAGGTTTGCGTATTTCAAGTAGTCCGCAATGGTCGGCATGTCATTTCTCCTGCTTGATGTGAAGGACTTTTTCAACAAAATCGCGGGTTTGACGCATCTTGAACGGCTGGCCGCCTGGTGTTGCGGGGAATGCAGGGCAGGCGTGGAAGGCCGCGAGTAGCCATGGTGCTCGTCCGCCCGAGATATTCCCCTGACCCCGATCCATCATGTAGCCGATACGCTCGGCCATGACTTCCTGGGTCTTCAGATCGATGACCTTGAGGGAACTGCCGGCAATCCAGTAGTCGCGGTCTTCGCGGGTGGATATGTCGTCGTAGGTGACACCGTAGCGGAGGGGCTGATCGGTGGTGTGAACGCGGTCCAGCATGAACGCGTAGTTGTTGAGGTCGTAGTTCGGATTCCGCTTCAGTTCCACCTGAATGTTTGGCGCACTCGCATCTTTGCGTCCCACGATTTTCATGGAACCGGTATACCGATACCGCTTCCCATCATTGGGATCGACGGCTTCGACGTAGCGGTAGCCGTTGGTTGAATTCCCTTGGTCGACCAGTGAGCCCTTGGCATTTCTTCCACGTAAAAAATTAATGATGTACCCATCACCGCCTATGTCGTTCCCATACGGATCATCCATCGCGAACTGATCCTGGTAGTTGATCCGGTTGGGCCGCAGCTTCATGAGGAAGAGGCCTTCCACGTTGTCCGCCGTCCGGTGGATGAACTCGCCGGCCGTCTTGCAGCGTTCCTGGAACAGGGCCTCGGCTTTTTGCAGGCGCGTCTTGGCGTCATCGGCGGCCGGCAGGCTGGCCGGCTCCGTTAGCATCAACAGGAAGAACAGCGCGCCCTGGAGGCAGTTCGCGAAAGGTAGCGGTCTCATGCCGCGCACTCCCATGCCTCGCCGTTGCTTGCGCCAACCAGGAATCTATCGGCGTAGGTGGCGGTGGCGCCGGGGTTGCGGGCGTTGAGGGCGCTTGACCAACAGGCTGGCAACAGGGTGGCAAGGACGAATCGGCGATAGGCTTTCATGCGATTTTGTCTCCAGTGGCTTGCGCAGCAGGGAATGGCACTCCCGTGACCGAGATGGAAGCCGCGGCCGCATTCGGGTTCTTTGAATCGGGACTCAATTTAGCGTTGTGTCATCACGCTGTATATAGGCAGAACGTGATATATCAATATCGCGTTCGCATTCATCCCGGCGTTTCGCTGAGATTGTTGCGGAGTCCCGACTGAAGCAGCCGGCCTCTGCCTACGCCGCCATTCGCCACGGAACATCGTGCCCCTGCCTACCGCAGTGCGGGTTGCCGCCACCGGCGAGCGGTTTGACGAAGTCGAGCCTCGGGCGAGCCGCTTCTTGACAGTCGTTTCCATCATTTCCCCCACTTGGACAAGTCTTTGAATTCAACCGGCGGATTTGCCTGAAAGAAGCGTTCGTTGAGATCCGGGATTGGTTTCAGGCCATCCAGGACAAAGTCCATGAAATTCCAATGTATTGCGAAGCAGGAGCGGGCGTTGCCCCACCAGATTCGGGAAGAGGTGTTCTCGTCCCGGCCGCTCAGTTTGAAGGCCCGCTTGACGGCGAGCACCTCGTCTGTGTC
>JAEUNZ010000028.1:0-25802 GCA_016790965.1 Dechloromonas sp. | reverse complement strand
GCCAAGGACATGACCCTCTTCGTCGCGAATCAGATCAAGCGCCATCCACTCAACGAAGAACTGGGTATTGGCCTTGACGTTACGCTGATACATGGCGTGCAACATGGCATGACCGGTACGGTCAGCAGCCGCGCAGGACCGACGAACCGGCTTTTCGCCGAAGTTGGACATGTGACCACCGAACGGACGCTGGTAGATCTTGCCGTTGTCGGTACGGTCAAACGGCATGCCGTAGTGCTCGAGCTCAACAACAACTTCATTGGCCTTTTTGCACATGAATTCGATGGCATCCTGGTCGCCGAGCCAGTCGGAACCCTTGACGGTGTCGTACATGTGCCACGTCCAATGATCTTCTTCGGAGTTACCCAGCGAAGCGGCAACACCGCCCTGAGCGGCGACGGTGTGGGAACGGGTCGGGAAGACTTTGGACAGGACAGCGGTCTTGAGACCGGCTTCGGACAATTGAATGGCGGAACGTAGACCGGCGCCACCGGCACCGACGATCACCGCATCAAACTTCAGAACAGGAATACTCACGCTTACAGCCTCCAGAGAATCGCAGCAGCCCACGCGGTGTAGCCCACCAGCGCGGTCGCGGTCAGCACGTGCAGGGTGAGACGCAGGCCGGTCGGCTTCACGTAGTCCATCCAGATGTCACGCACGCCGATCCAGGCGTGGTAGAACAAGCTGACAAAAAAGAGGAAGGTCACGAACTTGATGAAGCCATTGGCGAAAACACCCTGCCAGGCCTCGAAAGTGCTCGGACGGAGAATCAGCAGGACGGCAGCCATCAGCACCGAGTAGACCGCCATGATGACGGCGGTGGCGCGCTGGACGATCCAGTCCTTGAGGCCATAGTGGGCCCCGACGACGATACGGTTGATCACAGCAGCACCCCCCACAGGATCAGGGTGAGCGGTATGCTCACGGCCAGGACCGCCGCAGCGGACTTGTTGGCACCCTCCTTCTCGATACCGATATGCAGATCGAGGAGCAGGAAGCGGATACCAGCGCAGAAATGGTGGCAGTAAGCCCAGATCAGGCCCGCCAGGACGACCTTGGCTGGCAGGGTCGAGGCCACAGCCTTCAAGGTGGCGAAGGTTTCGGGAGACGCCAAGCTCGCACCGAACAACCACAGCAGAACAGGTAAGCACAGGAAAAGACCGGCGCCGCTCACCCGATGCAGGATCGAGACCTTGCCCGGCAAAGGCAATCGAATCGTCGTCAAGTCCAAATTCTTTGGACGCTTCTTGATGGTCATTTCTGCCATGAACGTCATCCCTCGCGAAGTGTGCGGTAGTCCGCTTTTACGTGGTTTAAAAGTCCGTAATTATACATTCAAAACTGGGGAGACACCCCTGAAAACGGCCCCCTTAAGCTCAGCCGGAAGGATTACGCTCACCCCAACTCGTTCAAGTAGTGGTGCCTACGGGTACTGTATAGACCCCGGCGCCACTCGACGGGCTTGTTTCCGTAGGTGAAGGCCGTGCGCTCGATCAGAAGCAGCGCGCTTCCCTCCGCGACGGCTAGAAGTTTCGCACTGTGTGCATCCGCGGATACGGCCCTAAGACGCTCTTCCGCCCGGATCATGCGGACCCCGTAATCGTTCTCGAACAGGGGGTAGAGGGAGCGCTCGGAAGCGCGCAGGCGCTCCAGGGTCAGGCCGGGGAAAAGCTCACCAACCAGGAATATCTGATCCAGAACGACCGGTTCGCCTTCAAAGCGCAGTAAGCGCTCCACCGCCACCACCGGGTCGCCCGTCGCGATCTGCAGGGCTGCTGCCACCTCGGTCGACGCTGCAAAACTGCGGCACGACAAGGGCTCGCTCACCGAGTGTTCGTTGGCGCCGCTGTCCGGGATCAGGCGCAGAAAGCGGTAGGCGGAACGGGGATCGTCATGGGTGGCTACGAAGGTTCCCTTACCCTGGCGCCGTACTAGTAGATTCTCGGCCGCCATTTCGTCTATGGCCTTTCTGACCGTTCCCTGGCTGACGTTGAAGTGCGCCGCGAGCTCGGCTTCGCTGGGAATCGCATCCCCGGGGCCCCACTCGCCCTCCTCCAGGCTCTTGATCATGAATTCCTTGATCTGCCGGTATAGGGGGCTAAAGGTGGGCGAGGGCGAGCGCGTGATCGGACGGGAAGCTTCGCGATTCATGGGGAGGATTTCATCACAAATCCCCCTATGCGTCCATAAAAAGTTGTCTTATATAAGACAGATGACGAATTGACACTCCGACGCGAAGCTTCTAACATCTGCCGTCTCCGCGCCCGCCCGGGCGTTCGAGAGGTTACGCCCCCCTTATCCACGCATCCCACATCATCAGGAGAGACACATGTCCAAAGCTCCCATGCGCGTCGCCGTTACCGGTGCCGCCGGCCAGATCGGCTATAGCCTGCTTTTCCGGATTGCTTCCGGCGAAATGCTTGGCAAAGACCAGCCGGTCATCCTCCAGCTGCTTGACCTGCCGCAGGCCCAGCAGGCCGTCAAGGGCGTGATGATGGAGCTCGAAGACTGCGCCTTCCCGCTGCTCACCGGCATGGTCGCCACCGATGACCCCAATGTCGCCTTCAAGGACGCCGACGTCTGCCTGCTGGTCGGTGCGCGCCCCCGCACCAAGGGCATGGAGCGTGCCGACCTGCTGACCGCCAATGGCGCAATCTTCACTGTCCAGGGCAAGGCCATCGCCGAGAATGCCAAGGAAGACGTCAAGGTCCTGGTCGTTGGCAACCCGTGCAACACCAACGCCTACATCGCCGCCGCCGCCGCCAAGAAAGTGGGCCGCACCAACCCCAACAATTACCACGGCATGCTTCGCCTGGATCACAACCGCGCCCTGTCCCAGCTTGCCGGCAAGACCGGCCGCGCCGTTTCGTCCCTGAAGAAGTTGGTCGTGTGGGGCAATCACTCCCCCACGATGTATGCCGATTACCGCAGCACCACCTCCAACGGCGACAGCGTCAAGGCCCTGATCAACGACCAGGCCTGGAACAACGACGTCTTCCTGCCCACCGTCGGCAAACGGGGTGCCGCCATTATCGAAGCCCGCGGCCTCTCTTCAGCCGCGTCCGCGGCCAATGCCGCCATCGACCACATCCGTGACTGGGTGCTGGGCTCCGACGAATGGGTCACCATGGGCGTCCCCTCGGACGGTTCATACGGCATCCCCAAGGACATCGTCTTCGGCTTCCCCTGCGAGTGCAAGGGCGGCTCCTTCAAGATCATCCAGGGTCTGGAAATCGATGCTTACAGTCAGGAGAAGATCAACCTGACCCTGAAGGAACTCACCGACGAAGCCGAGGCCGTCAAGGACATGTTGTAAGCGACCCTGGACTTCGGCCCCACGCAAACCGCAGGCTCGTCCTGCGGTTTTTTTTCGCCCCTACCATCCCAGACGAACGAGCTCCGCCGCCTTGGCGGCCAGGCCAGCCAGAAGTGCCTCTCCCGCGCGCCGCCCGGGCGATTCAGCCCCCGGGCTGCGATAGGCCAGAAACACGGATTCCGGCGCGGCGGTACGCCGGTATACAACCATCGACATGGGGCACAAGGCGATCTGAGCCGCATCCTCCTCAACCAACTGCCACGCCAGACGGGCGCTACAGAACTGCACCACGAGGGCATCGGAAAACGGGCTCTCGCGCCGCCCCAGGTCCCCGGCCGTTCGCTCCAGCATGAGGTTGAAGGGAATCACTGCCGTCACCACCAGCCCGGACCCCTCGATGGACTCGATCAGCGCCTCCTTCACGCCAGTGAAACTCGCCACCGGGAACTCGATCCGCCTCACGGCATCCTCGGCCAGGACCTGGACGGGGGAGGCGATGAGCAGCACCAGGGAAAAAGCAAAAAAAAGCGCCCTGACGGGCGCAAATGGCAGATGAGGGAAGACATCTGACGCACGAAATGCGAGTCGAAGCTTGGCCGAATCCACACCAACCGGACGTTCGGCAGGGAGCAACTCCCTGCTCTCTGCCCCCCCTCCGGCGAGGAACTCGCGGCGGCCCCCTTTGCCACCGTTGTCCGCAATCGATCGCATCCCACCCATTCTTGCGAGTGTCGTGCCAAGCCTGCCAACAGTGACCCCAGGTTGGAAACCCCACGCTTTTTCGGGCGTTTCCGGCCTACCAGACGAGTCAAACCCACTCGCCCCAAAAAATTTTTGCGTCCAGAATCGCAACACTTGACTGCTCCATTGCACCGTAAGAGAACACTCGCGATGTTACCAAGCCAAGCGCAAGAAAAACGCCCTCCGAAGAGGGCGAAAACAAGGGCTAATGGAGACCTTCGGCACGTCTATGCACCGAATCCTGGCCCGATTATGGCGGAGAGGGCTTTGGTAGACCCGGGAATTCTTCCCGCCCCGGGGTACTGGGCTACGCCCTGTTCAGGCAGCTTCGCTGCCCCCCACCGGCGGGAGCTTGCAGACCAGCGCCGGTTCAGAAATTGTAGGCCACACTCCCGCCGGCGAGCCAATTGACCCCGGGCGCAGACTCGTAGAAACGGCCATTGCCGTCACCGACGATCACCGATCCGACATGCTGCTTGTCGAACAGATTGTCGACCCGCAGGAAGCCCCTCAGTTGCCAAGGTCCGACCCGGCGATCAAGGCCGAAACGAAGATTGGCGACCGTATAACCCGGTGCGGGGTGGGCTCTCCCGTCCCCGGGGTATCCCGAGACGACGACCTTCCCATTGGTGTCATCCACATAGACCTTGCTGCGCGCCACGATCTCCAGGGCGGTATGGAAGCCACTCACCGCATGACGCCAGGCGATTTCGCCAAACAGACTGGAAGCGGGAATTCCAGGCAGGCGATTGCCCTTGGGGATGAGCACTGCCGAAGAGGGTGTCCCAGCCCGCGTGACGAAGCTTTCCTCGTAGGTCGCCCGCAGAGCCGTGTAGGCTATCCGCGTGCTGAACCCATGGGCCCAAACGGAGTCCAGGCCCAGTTCGAAGCCACGGCGCAGGGTTTCCCCGGCGTTGCGGAAACTGGTCCGCCCCCCGGAGGACTGATCGACCACCAGTTCGTCCTCCGTATCGACCCGGAAAAAAGCCACATCGATGCGGGTCGCGTCCCCCAGGAAGGCCTTGAGGCCGACTTCCCGATGGCGGCTGGTGGCGGGCTCCAGATTGAAGGCGAAGCTGCCGTCCGTACCGGAATAGAACAGTTCGTTAAAGGTGGGCGCTTCGAATCCCCGGGCGAAGCTGGCATAGAGATTGGCCGCCGGCGTCAGCTTGTAGGTGATCGCCGCCAGTGGCGTGGTGCGTCGGTAAGTGACCGACCCACTATCGTCGAGATTGTTGCTCGACGCCGCATCGACGTAGCGATCGCGCACCCGGAAGCGGATGGAACTATGCCTGACCCCAGCGGTGAAACCCCAATGCTCCCCCTGCCATTCGGACTGCACGTAGGGATCGGTCGTCGTCACCCGGTCAGTCTCGTCCCGACGCAAGCGTCCCCTGACACCACAGACCGTCCCCCCCACGCCGCAGGCCAGAGCAGAGCTGAGGCTAACGGTATCGGTGGCGGTGAAGTTTTCGTAGCCGCGACGATCATCCGTGGCCGACTCATGGTCGATCCCAAGGGTCGTGGACAGTTTGCCCCCCGCGAGATCATGGCGCAGTATCCAGCGCGCGCTCAGGCCCGAAAACTCGCGGTCGAAATCGATCACCCCCCCGGAGTGCTTGCGCAGAGCAGAGCCCGCCGCGGTCCCGGCCCGCACCCGCTGGGAGGCGAAGGGAATCGACTGATACTGGATCACCGAACGTTGGCCCGCGTAGGCCGAAAGCTGCAGTGAATCGGAACCGAACTGCCTTTCGTAGTGAGCCCCCATCTGGAGGTGGTCGATGCTCTTGCGGGTGTTGTAATCCGTCGCATTGCTGACCACAGAACGTGGATCGTCCCGATAGGAATCCCAGTCCAGCCCCAAGGGATCTTCCGTGTCCGGCTGTCGGAAATTGTTGACCACGATATTGAGCTTGCTGACCGCATCGGGGCGGAAAGTCAGCTTGGCCATCTGCTGGTCCCGGGTCACCGCACTGTGTTCACGGTAGCCTTCGCTGGCAAAGCGCGATGCATCGATGACGTAGCCGATGCCCGCCGCCTCGCCCTGGCTGGCCACATCCACCTTCCAGGATGCGAAGCTCCCTGCCGACAGATGGCTTTCGACCACCGGCCTGCCCGACCCTTCTGGCGTGAACACCTGGATGACTCCGCCTGCGTGGTTGCCATAGACGGCCGACAGCGGGCCGCGCAAAACCTCCATCCGCTGCGCCCGATCCAGATTGAACGTCGCCGCTTGACCCTGCCCGTCCGGCATCGACGCCGGAATGCCGTCGCTGACCAGCCGGATGCCGCGTACCCCAAAGGCGGAGCGCGCCCCGAAGCCGCGGGAGGAAATCTGCAAGTCCTGGGCGTAGTTCTGGCGATTCAGGGCATTGACCCCCGGCACGGCGGCCAAAGCCTCGGAGGCATTGACCCGGCCTCGATCGGCGTCGATGCGCGATCGATCGACGACATCGATGGCTGCGGGCAGATCGAAGCTGCTGTGTTCGACTCGGGAGCCCGTCACGACGACCGGGTCGAGCGCAAGCGCCGGAGTCTCCGCGCGTGTGAGGACGGGAAAGGCAAAGGCGAGAGCGAGGGCCAGGGGCGACGGGCGAAGCAAGTAGGAAAATCGGGGCATGATGAAAAATTGATTGAAGACGCCGCATCCCGCGGCATGAACTCACACTGCCCAAGGCAGAACCCTGCCGCGACCGCCTAGGCGAACGAACTCCCCTTGTATGGGCACACTGGCGTCCATTGGCGTCGTTTAGGGAAAGTATCCAAGACCCGCCAAGGCAGAAAGTCCACGCGATGACGGATAGCAAAACGCAACCACCGCCCTGTGGCGGCCGGAAGGGAACGTTTCCGGCCGCGGCGGTGATAGTGCCCGATTCGATTCCTGGACCGGCGGCCTCGGGCTTTCCACCGGCTGCATCGACGGGTGGATTGTGGCCCCTGGAGTTCGGCGGCGCACCGGGGAAATCTTGGCAAGGCCCTCATGGTTTTCTGGAGCGATGTGCCACAATGCCGGCACGGAATCCGACAAGTCGTCATAGAACGGCAAGAGCAGCCGAACTGACTTTTGTTCTAGGCCAAAAGCGCTATGGCACATAACGTGCTTTTTGATCTCGGTCATAAGAGCTCGGATAAAACGAAGCCAATTCAAGGCGGTTCCGTCGAAATTACTTAGGAGGAAGCAAGGCTCATGAAATCGGAAGATCTATTGCGATCGGTCCTCGAAGTGGAGGCCCCCTGGCAAATCGTCAAGGTCAGGGACGATCTCGGCAAGCGACAGGTGGATGTCTGGATCGCCCAGCAAACCGGGCGCAGCGGATGGTTTTTTGGCTCGAAGGCCACGGTGCCGCAGGATAGGGAGCAGGTCTGGCGCCACATCAATCTGGGCGGTTCGCGCTGCCTGATCCACGCCCTCCCTGCCGTTCTACCTGGGGGGCAGGCCCCCCTGTGGTGCGGCGACGGCGACCTCCCCTTCACCCGGGCCATGTCCCGCCAGATCGCCTCAATGCTCCTGGAAGGCGTCAAGTTCCAGAGCATTTGCTCCATCCTCGACGTCACCGTCGCGGATCTCTGGAAGTTCAAGCACAGCCTCGATAGCGGCAAGGCCGGCCTGTCCTCGGCGCCCCCGCCGCCACCGGTTGCCGCTGCCCCATCTACTCGCGTACCCGAGGCCGACGACCCGGTATGGGAGAAACTCCTCGATGGCTCGACCAATATCGACATCCGCGTTCTCAGCCTAAAGCTCCTGCTCACCAAGCTGCGCGAGCAAATGCGCGTGATCACCGATGCCGAGGTCCGCGTCCTCAAAGCCTACGAATTGCAGCGCTACTTCCTGCGTTACGAGCAAATGCTGGGTCACGAACTCGGCCAGTTGGGCCGTTAAACCAGCGGCCAGAAAAGGATAACAAGCGTGAATACCAAAGATGGATTGATGCCCGTCGCTCAGGCCGCAGACCTGATCCGGGCGGGGAAGTACCTGTGCATCGCCGGCGACGAGCAGGCCCTGCGCCAACTCCCCGCGGGCAACTGGATTGGCGGCACGATTCCCTACTTCATGACCCGGGACGGTGGCAAGATCAGCCGGGATCAAGTGTTCGTGAACGAAATCACCGGGTTTTCAGCCCCGCCGACCTTGCGCCTTTACGACAGCGATGCCCTGCCCCAACTCTGCCGCAATGCGCCGGAAAACGGCTACACCATCCTGATCGTTCCAGCCTTTAGCGACTGCCACGGCAGCTTCGCCCAGAATGCGCCCAATTACGAAGACATGTACATGAAACCCGTGATTGGTTGGATCGCGGGCGTGCACCTCGACGACTTGGGCAAGGTGACCCCCAAGGCGGTCCTGGGAAGCACAGGCGAATTCAGCGAGCAGCAAGCGGTGGCCATGGATGTGCCCCTGCCTCTCAACAAGTTCGCCCGCATCGACATCGTCAATCTCTTCCAGCCGGGGAGCGGCGATACGATCACCTTCTCCGAGACCGGGTTTGCGGTCACGAATTGCCAGATCAATGGCAAACCGACCAATCTCGCCGACTATCTCATCGGCAACGGGACCGACACGCGCCTACCCCTGGTGGCGGATTACTGCGGTGCCATGGTCAACGTCAGCATCAAGGGCATTGACGCCAACGCCCGCCGGGTGGATTTCTACGCGCCGGTCTTTCCCGGGCTGGATTACAAGATCGCCGCCCCGGTCGCCGACTACGTCACGAGCTTCCAGGCCGCACTCCCCAGGATCGAATCCGGCATGTCCTTCTCGTGCAATTGCATCCTTAACTTCCTGTACTCTGGACTGGAAGGCAAGCGCACGGCCAACGTCACCGGCCCCATGACCTTCGGCGAAATCGGCTACCAGTTGCTCAATCAGACCCTGGTCTATCTGACGGTCGAAGGCTGAGCGCCCCCAAGGGACCGAAAAAGCCTGCTGCGGGGGGCAACTCCGCAGCAGGCTTTTTCTTTGCCTCCCGGTGGGCATGGCGAAGGGTTCGAGGCGCCCATCGGGTGCCGCAAAATGTCATTCCCTGCCCGATTCGGTCACGTCGATCCCCAAACCAGGACTTAGCGATCAGCCTCCCAGGCGCTTTCCGCAACTGCCTCGGCGGCAAGGGCATCTGCAGCGGCTTCGTCGATGCCCAGCACGGCCAAACATGCGGAACCGAGCTTGGCCCACTCGGCCGTCTTGCCCCGCCCGGTCCCCTGAAAGAGGATGTGCTCCGCCAATTGGCCCAGGGCAACCATCCTGGCCGGACGCTCGTCGAGCCCACCCGCCTCTAAAGCGATGGGATCGTGGTGATGCTGGATGGCCTGCGCGACTTCCCCGGGCAGCAGCCACCCCTCCGCCAGTTCAGCGCCCACCACGGCATGATTGATCGAGAGCAACTGATCCTCGACCTCGGTGAATCCCTTTGCCTGATCGGCATTGGCCGCCTTCAGAATCGCCTCGTACTCGGGAAAGGGAATCATCAGCAGAGGGATGCCGCAGTCGCGGAACAGACCGAAGGTATAAGCGTCCTCGGGACGCAGGCCAACCTCACTGCGCAACTTATGGGCGAGCCATCCGGCCAGGCAGGCGGTCTTGGCTGAAACATCCCAGAAGCGCTCCAGACGCGGTGTATCCTTGAACATCCCTTGCAGGGAAAGGCCGGCGATGGTCCGGACGATGGACTTCAAGCCCAGGAGCAGGAGCGCTTCCTGAACCGTACGCACCTTTTTCCCCAGGCCGTAATAGGGTGAGTTCGTGGTTTTGATGAGTCCGGCGGCCAAGGCGACGTCGGAACCGATAAGACGGGCCAGACGGGAGAAATCGGGGGCATCCCGAGCCATTTCACGGTCGATTTCGTCCAGGATGGCCGGACGCGGCGGGATGCCGATATCCTTGAGCTCGATGCGCATGCGGCCCTCGAACTGCTGCTGGCTTCCGCCCCCTGACCCCGTTACTGCCTGAGTACTGCCCTGATCCCCCACGCCACGCTCCCCGATAAGCTAAAGGGGCGATTCTAGCGAATCCAGCCTCTCATCGGAGGATGCGTCGCCACTGCCTCAGCGACATGGGCAAGGGCCTCGATGACTGCCGGTGCGATGGTGCTGCTCAGGCCTCCGTGCCCCCCTTCCGCGACGGGCGACCACTGGGCTTCAGGCCAGGCCCTCCTCAGAGCCTGCGCCACCTCCGGTGGACATACCGGGTCTGCCATCCCCTGCACCAGCACGGCGGGCAGATGTCTGATCAGGCTCACTCCCTCGAGGAGTTGCTCCGGCCCGAGAAAACAGTCATTGCACAGGTAATGCAGTTGCACGCGCACCTTGGCCCGCGCGGTTGCGTCCGCGACGCCCTCGAGGGGCCCTTCGCCCATGAAGGCGCGCTCGTAATTCAGCCAGGCGCCGCTCGCGGTCAGAACTTCTGCCGGGCTACCCGAAAGGATCTGAGCAGCAAAGGAGCCCAGGAGGTCTTCCTGATCCCTCGCTGCAGCCGCCAGGGCTGCCCAGGCCTCCGGCCGGGCCTGCCGGGAAAGGTAGCGCGTCACCTCGGCCCGGGTGCCGAGAAAGATGCCGCGCAGCACCAGACCGGCAACTGATTCCGGGTGGGCCTGAGCGTAGGCTAGGCCAAGGGCGCTGCCCCAGGAGCCGCCACAGACGATCCAGCATGCGATGCCCAGCGCCCGCCGGAGCTTTTCCAGATCGGCCACCAGGTGCTCCGTGGTATTGTCGGCGGTCTCCCCCAGGGGACGACTGCGCCCGCAGCCCCGCTGATCGAAAAGCACGGCACGAAAACGCCGGGGATCGAAGAGCCGCCTTTGGGCAGCGTTGCACCCGCTGCCCGGCCCGCCGTGCAGAAACACCACAGGAAATCCTTCCCGGGGACCGCACTCTTCCCAGTACAGTTCGTGACCTTGCCCCACCGGCAGAAAGCCGCTCGCCCGCGGTACGACCGGGGGAAACAGGCCATCTGGCGCAAGGCCCGCTGTCGCCACGATCAGGATTCGATCAGGCCGTTGCGCATGGCCACCAGAGCGAGCTCGGCGGCATTCTGGACATTGAGCTTCTGCTTGATGTGGTAGAGATGGGTGCCCACCGTGCTGGGACTCACGCAGAAGTCCTTGGCGACGTCATTGACGGTCTTGCCCTGGGCCAGTTGCAGAAATACGGCCAGCTCCTTTTCGGTCAGAGCCTCCACCGGGTTGGCCGAAGCGGAGAGCTGAGCCAGTGCCACCGCCGGCGCCAGCTCGGGATCGATGTAACGCTGGTCGGCGAAGACGGCGCCCACCGCCCGAAGGAATTCCTCAGGCGCGGCCCGCTTGCACAGATAGCCCCGGGCACCCAGGCGCAAGGCCCGCACGGGAACGATATCGTCGTTGTGGGCCGAGAGCATGAGCACCCGCGCCTTCGCCTCCCAGGCGAGGATTCGCTCCAGGGCGCCCAGACCACCGATCCCCGGCATGGACACGTCCATGACCAGGACGTCGGGCTTCATTTCGCCAAACATGCGTGCGGCGGACTCCCCGTTCTCGGCTTCCCCCACCACGGTAGCACCGGCGCCTTCGAGCAAGAGCCTGAACCCCAGCCTCACCATGGCGTGATCGTCGGCCAGCATCACCCTGGCCCCTTGCAATGTCCTGCTCACAACTTCTCCTCCAAGGCGGGACCCGGATAGTCTTCCGGAATCCTCGCAACCAGGCGACAGCCTCCGGCTACGGGCGTCTCAAGCCGCAGCACCCCACCCAACAATTCGACCCGCTCGACCATCCCGGTCAGTCCCAAGCCACTGCCCGCCTGGGCAGAGGGCTCACCGCCCAGACCGACGCCGTCGTCCGCCACGACGATTTCCAGGTCTCCACTCCTGCGCCAGACACGGACCTCGGCGTGGCGCGCCTGTGCATGGCGCACGACGTTGGTCAGCCCCTCCTGGACAATGCGCAGCGCGCACCCGGCCAATTCGTCCGACAAAGGCGCGTCCCCCAATTCGTATACCCCTTCCAGCTCGATCTCCGGATGCTGCTGCCGCCAGGCGGCCAGGTTGCGCTCCAGGCTGGCAAGAAGCGGTTCGGCTGCTGGTTTGCGCAGGCGGTGCAGAATGGTGCGAATGCCGTCCTGCATCTGCCCCGTCACGCTCACGATATTACCGGCGTATCCCTGCACGTCGGGCTGCGCCTCGGTCCGCTGCGCGATCGCCCCAGCAAGTGCGCGTACCGCGGTGATGCCCTGCGCCAATTCGTCATGCAATTCGCGCGCCACCGCGCGGCGGTCCGCTTCCAGGCTTCCCTGCATACGCCGCGCCACCTCCCGCTCCGCCTCAAGACAGACATTCTCATCCACCGCGTGGGCCAGTCGATCCGCCATGCCATTGAAGGCCCGCGACAGACTCCCCAGTTCCGGGACTTCGAACACCGGCAGGCGCGTGTCGAATTGCCCTCGCCCCGTGCGATCCAGCGCCGCCATCACCATATCCAGGGGGCGGAGTGCCTTGGCCAGAGCAACGCGCACCCCAAGAAAGAGTATGGCCAACACGCCAAGGGCCCAGCCGACCATCCCGGTCACATCGTCCCAGGCATCGAGAACTGCCCGCGAGGCGTCTGGACGGATCACCACATTGAGGTCGCCAATGGCAACCCAACGCGGCGCGAAGTCTGCGGAAAGAAGGCCCGAAAACCACTCGGGAGCCGCTCTACCGGCCTTGTAGGTAGGCGCGGGGGAGCGGTAGATCAGCGCCCCCTGGCGGTCCTGTATCTCCACACCGTTAGCGCGAATCCGCCCCAGGGGCTGTATGGCGGCCAGCGTTCTCGTCGCCAAGCTCTCCTCGGCGCCTTTGCGCAATTCGATTCCCAAAGCCACCAGCCACTGTTCGGAAACCCGGGCGGCCGCCTCGATTTCCTCATTGATCGCCGCTCGGGTCCCGTGGATCCAAAGGGCGGCCAACACGAACAGCAAACCAGCCGCCAGGGCGGTCAGCACCAAGCTAATACGGGTATGTAGACTCAAGCCGCCGCCCATCTGATACCGCAGGACTGGCTTGACCAAAATCCAGGTCGCAAGACGCTGCCGCGCCACGGCCACCGCTCTTGGCCTGCAGCCCTGGCAGGAACTCGGAAAATGGATCCATTTCCTTCAGGCATATGTCGGGGTGACCTCGGCCCTTGCCCCTCAGGCTGGCCGCTTCAACCTGTAACTCACCGGAATCACCACCTGGATCTCTCCGGATTCGAGTTCATCGGGCGGTGGCGGAAAAACACGCAATTGCTCGACCATCGCCCGGGCGTGCTGATCGAGAACCTCGAAACCGCTGGAGCGCTCGACCGAAACACCTAGCAGCCCCCCTTTGCGGGCAACCCGCAGACGAAGCTGCACCTCGCCCTCCCATCCCCGCATCTCGGCCACGCGCGGATAGGTGTAATGGCGCGCCAGGAGGTCGGATAAACGACGCCCGTAGCCGTCGAGCAAGCGGTCGAGATCGGCTGCAGGACGTGGAGCTGGAGGCAACTCGGCCACGACCCCGTCTCGGGGCGCTTCGGCCGGCGCCGGATTTGCAGTCATGGCGACCTGAGGCTCCGGCGCCGCTGTGGGTTTAAATCCCGCCACGGGCGAAGCAAGCATCGACGCAGTCTTCTGGCCTTCCTCCCGCGGCTTGACGGGGGCTGGCCGGGCCTGCTCGCTCGATACCCCGATTACCGGCGCATCCGATGGGGCAACCCGCAAGCGGAGTTCGGCCTCAAGCCGGGGGGGCATGGGGCGACTCACCGGCGGCGGCCCTCCGAGTCCCCACAGCACCAGGCCATGCAGGCAGGCGGAGAGAGCCAGCAACCGCGGGAAGCGATGATCTTCCCCGAGGAGGAAAACCTCAATGGGCGGCACCGCGACCCAGCGCCTTCTGTTCGGCCGCGGGGAAAAGATGCCCCACCGACCGCCGGTATTCCGTGGTCACCACGCCGAGGGCCGCAAATTCCGCGGGAATCGGCCGGGCCAGGACCTCGTTCATGTCGAGACCTGCCGCAGCGGCCTCGGCGAACTCACGCTCTAGCCAGCGCAAATAAGCGCGCGTCTGGACGATGGGTGCTGCATCCTGCGCCACCTGGCCGTGGCCAGGGACCAGCTTGCGGAACCCGGGCTCCCTGGTAATGGCCTCAAGTTGGTCCAGCGCCGCATGCCAGGCGGACATTTCGGCATGGGGAGTGGTCGGCGCACGCCCATTGAAGACCAGATCGCCAGCGAAAAGCACCCCCGAAGCCTCGTCGTACACCGCCAGATCGGCGTCGGTATGCCCCTTCAGCGCAATAAGGCGCAGGCGCAGGCCGGCGACTTCACGAACACCTTCGGCCAGATCGAGCGTCGGAGCGACGACCTCGGTTCCCAACATCCAGTCGCCCGCCATGCGGAAGAGATTTTCCGCAAAAGCATTGCCATCCCGCTCGATTCCCGATCGGGTCGCCGCCAGCGCCCCCACGGGGCGATCCGCGAAGGCCTGGTTGCCCAGGAAATGGTCCGGATGAAGATGGGTGTTGAGCACGAGTACGATGGGAGCTTCGCTCCAGGCGGCGATGGCGGCGCGCATCTGCCGCCCGTAGCGCAGCGACGGACCCGTATCGATGACCACGATGCCCCCCGTGCCAACGATGAATCCGGTATTGACGATATTGCCGCCGTTGCGGGTGGAAAAATCCTCCGTCTTGCCGACGAAGACATAGACCCCTGGTGCGACCTCCCGCGGAACAAGTCCATAGTCAAAGGACACCCCCCCTCCCGGAACGGCGAACAGCAGGAACGCAAGACAAGCAACAACGCGGCGCATCACGGTTCGATCCAGGCTTCAAAACGATTGCCGTTATTATCGCGCCCCACCGTCCGCACGCGACCCGGCGCTCCTTGCTGCAAGGTGAAGACCGGGTTTTCGCTCACCGGCTCGAAGGGCTGGACACGCATGAGGAGCACGCCCTCCGAAGAGAGGAATTCCAGTTCGTCCAGAAAAAAGGCCGGAATGCCCGCCACCAGTCCGGTGTCCATGGGATGCACGATGCGCATCCTGACACGCCCCGCCAGAGGCCCCTCCGACCATTGCCGGCCACTGACTTCGTTGAGTCTGCGTTGCCACTCGGGAGACGTCGCCGCGGCTGAGGGAGCCGTACATCCTCCCCCGACAGTATTGACCCAGGTTCCTCCGACGTGCCAAACGCCGTCGCTGGTACGGACCGCCCCCCGCACCGGGGACGATTGCTGCAGCTTGATGCGAAACCCGAGGTAGGCGGAAGCACGCTCCGGGTAGAAGCGCAGCACCTGAATGATGGGATTGAAATCCGCAAAAACGAGAACCTCCCGCGCGTCCCTCAGTTCGGCGGCGTCGACGGTCACGGGAACCTGCATGGGATTCTCGGCATCCAGTGGCGCGACCACCTTGACCCGGGCGTCGAAAACAACCGGCTGATCGGCGAAGAAAGCCCTGCGCATGTCCGCCCAGCGGGCCGACCCAAGGGGATCCGCGTCGTCGACCGGAGCGGCAAGCGCCGCGCCGACCATGACCACCGCAAGCAACAGCGCCGCCATCAGCCTTCCCATAAACACCCCAAGCCCGCCACAGCGTTAGAACGCGCTTATTATCTCAGAAAAAACCTGATGCCGCGCAGCACTGCCCACAAAAGGGAAAAACAGTGCAGAATATGCCTCCGCGGGAGGGGAGAAGCAGGCCGCACCCGCTGAAGCATACGGAAGTGTGCAAGTTTGGAACAGGTGGTGACAATTGAAACAATTGTTTTCCGTTGCCTGAGCTAAATCCCGTAGCGCTCTGGAAGTCTTGCCAAATGGGCTTTTGCTCAGGTGACGCATCCAGAAAGCAGGCTGGCACGCCCCTTGCAGTTGTGGGCGCTGGCAGGGGAGCTGGCTCAGGGAACGGAGGACAGCCACCCGACCAATTTCATGGACAACAAAGGAGACCTAATCCATGCATCGACACAACTTTTTCCGCCGCACCGCCATCGCCAGCGCCGTGATCGCCGCCTCGGCCTTCATGGGCAGCCAGGCCATGGCCGCCGTATCTGACGCCGACATCCTCAATGACGCCACGACCAAGGGCGACGTCGTCAGCTTCGGCCTCGGCACCCAGGGCCAGCGCCACAGCCCGTCCACCCAGATCAACACCAACACGGTCAAGAACCTGGTTCCCGCCTGGTCCATGTCCTTCGGTGGCGAAAAGCAGCGTGGTCAGGAATCCCAGCCCGTGGTTTCCCACGGCAAGATGTTCGTCACCGCCTCTTACAGCCGCCTGTTCGCCATCGACGCCAAGACCGGCAAGAAGCTGTGGAAGTACGAGCATCGTCTGCCCGACGGCATCATGCCCTGCTGCGACGTGATCAACCGCGGTGCCGCCCTCTATGACAATCTGGTCATCTTCGCCACCCTGGACGCCAACCTGGTCGCCCTGGATCAAGATACCGGCAAGGTCGTCTGGAAGGAAAAGCTGGAAGACTACGCCGCTGGCTACTCCGCTTCCGCCGCTCCCATCATCGCCAAGGGCAAGCTGATCACCGGCGTGTCCGGTGGTGAATTCGGTATCGTCGGCCGCATCGACGCCCGCGATCCCAAGACCGGCAAGCTGCTGTGGACCCGTCCGACCGTCGAAGGCCACATGGGCTACAAGTTCGACGCTTCCGGCAACAAGACCGACAACGGCATCTCCGGCACCACCAACGCCACCTGGCCTGGCGACCTGTGGAAGACCGGCGGCGCTGCCACCTGGAACGGCGCGACCTACGACCCCGAAACCAACCTGATCTTCGCGGGTACCGGCAACCCGGCCCCGTGGAACAGCTGGACCCGTCCGGGCGACAACCTCTATTCCTGCTCCACCGTCGCCATCGACGCCGACACCGGCAAGATCGTCTGGCACTATCAAGGCACCCCGCACGACGGCTGGGACTTTGACGGCGTAAACGAATTCGTTTCCTTCGACTACAAGGATCCGAAGACCGGCAAGACCGTCAAGGCCGGCGGCAAGGCCGACCGTAACGGTTTCTTCTTCGTCAATGACCGTACCAACGGCAAGCTGCTGAACGCGTTCCCGTTCGTCAAGCAGATCACCTGGGCCAAGGGCATCGACCTCGCCACCGGCAAGCCGATGTACAACATGGAGAACTACGCTGGCGATCCCGCCAAGGGCGCCGACGGCAAGAAGGGCGCTGTGGTCTTCGCCGCTCCGTCCTTCCTGGGCGGCAAGAACCAGATGCAGATGGCCTACAGCCCGCAGACCGGCCTGTTCTACGTTCCCGCCAACGAGTGGGGCATGGACATCTGGAACGAACCCGTCTCCTACAAGAAGGGTGCTGCTTACCTGGGTGCCGGCTTCACCATCAAGGCTCTGCATGACGACTACATTGGCGCCATGCGTGCCGTCGATCCCGCCACCGGCAAGATCGTCTGGGAAAACAAGAACTTCGCTCCCCTCTGGGGCGGCGTCCTGACCACCGCTGGTGGCCTGGTGTTCTACGGTACCCCGGAAGGCTTCCTGAAGGGTGTCGATGCCAAGACCGGCAAGGAACTCTGGTCCTTTAACGTCGGTACCGGCATCGTCGCTCCCCCGATCTCCTGGGAACAGGACGGTGAGCAGATGATCGCGGTGACCGCTGGTTGGGGCGGCGCCGTTCCCCTGTGGGGCGGTGACGTGGCCAAGCGCGTGAACTACCTCGAACAGGGCGGTTCCGTTTGGGTCTTTAAGCTGCACAAGTAAGCCGAGGATTGGCTCCAACCGTTGCCGGTGCCTAAGGGTTCCGGCGCGGTTTGAGGCACGGGCGTTCCTAAACGGGAGCCCGTGTCTTTTTATTTGTACTCTGCGGGCCGTCTGCCGGTCCGACCCTGCACCTTGGTAGGGAACTTGACCACCTGCAATCATCGCTGCACCTGCACGTCGCCGTGGGGTGAATCGACATAGGCCTTGAGTGCCCAAACTACTTCCTGGCTCAGCATCCCCTCCCAAGGTGGCATATGGACCACGCCAACCCGGGTCTTCCCCTTGAGGACCGATTTGACGAAGTAGGCATCGTTGTCGACGAAGCAATCTCTTTGCATGGAAGTGTCGGCGATACGATTGCAGTAGGCGCTGAGCCGTCGCAGATTGGGCCCTGGCCCTTTGCCCAGGGCATCCGGACCATGGCAGCGCTGGCAGGCTTGGATGAATGCCTGCCGCCCCACCTCGACCGCGGCCGCGTCGCCACGGTAGGGATTTTCCTTGTGCCAACTGGCACCGAGATTCTTCAACGCCTGGGTATCGACTACCGGGGCCACCGCCTGCTCCGCATGCGCTACCGGCGCGCTTTCTGCCGCATAGGCAGACAGGGCCGAAAGCAAGACTAGCGCGAAGGGTGGTCGATGTTTCAAGTTCACAGGCATTCGGGATTACCACAAGGCGGGATCGGGACATCCCTGACATCCTTCGAAAGACGAGTCCGGAAAGATGGTGTACTTGAAGAACGCGCCATCGAGATTGGCTCGGCGCAGATTGGTGGTGACAAACTTCGTTTCCTGCAGGTTCGCGTTGGTCAAGCGGGCGCCTTCCAGCCACGCAAAATTGAAGCGCGCCATTTCCAGATTGGCGGCAGTCAGATCCGCTCCCGAGAGGTCGCTGCGCATCAGACGGGCAAACTCCAGATCTGCCCCCACCATCTTGGCGTTGCGGAAGCTGGCACCCGGTGCGTTCACCTTCTGCAGCTTGGCACCCGACAGATCGGCCCCATCCAGTATGGCCCCGGCCAAGTTGGCCACGCGCAGGTCGGCCCGGCTGAGATTGGCACCGGTGAAGTCCACGCCGGCGAGATCTCGCGCTGAGAGGTCGGCATGGCGCAAGTCCGCACCCGGGCAGCGGGCGTAAGGCCAAACCTTGCACCCGTTGATCACCAGCGCTTCGACCGGACCCTTGCTCGGCTCGGCCCTAAGCGACGACGCAAGGACAACCGCCAACCCAACAGCAAGCGAGAGTCTGAGCATCAAGGCCGACCTGCGTGGTGGACGCGTGAGAAAATTCTTATCCATGAAAATCCACCCGGGGGCCGCCGAAGCGGCCCCTGCAAGCCTATCAGCGACTCGACTTGGGCAGTTTGAACACCCACATCGACGACCCCTGGGTCACCTGTTTGGTCAGGTCAGCCATATCGCCACCCCACAGAGGTACGGCCCCACCGTAGCCGGAAATGATCCCGAGGTATTGCTCGCCGTCCTGCTCCCAAGTGATGGGCACAGAAACAATGCCGGAGCCGGTCTGGAACTTCCACAGTTCCTTGCCATTCTTGGCGTCGAAGGCTTTCACGTAGCCATCCGAAGTGCCCGTGAACAAAAGACCACCCGCGGTGGTGAGCGTGCCTGCCCATAGCGGAAAGGTTTCCTTTTGCTCCCACACGATCTTGCCTGTCTTGGGATCGATCGCCCGCAGCGTCCCCACATGATCGTCATAGAGACGCTTGATGCGGAAACCCTGGCCGAGGTACGCCGCACCTGACTTGTAGGTCAGATTTTCGGTCCAGTAATCCATGGCCCAGTGGTTGGCCGGAATATAGAACAGCTCGGTCTGCGGGCTGTAGCTCATGGGCATCCAGTTGGTTCCGCCCAGGAATGGTGGCGACACGAAGATCGATTCGCCCTTGTCGGCCCCGGCCTTGGGCTTGGGCGGATGCTGTCCGTCGACGATGTTCGGCTTGCCGGTCTTCAAATCCCAGCTCTTGGCCCAGGTGATGCCATTGACAAAGGGCCAGGCGCCAATCAGGGAAGTCGGCTGATTGGGATAGCCAGCCCCCGAGGAAAGCTTCTCCCGGTCGGTCACGAAGAAGAAGCCGTTGCGGTCCGCGTGGGCCGAGGCCTTGATCAGCTTGCCGCTCTTCGGATCCTTGTACTCGAAGAGCACCACGGAATTGTTGCCGGAGAAATCCCAGGCATCGTTGGGCGTGTGCTGAAAGAAGCCCTTCAGTTCACCCGTGCTGGCATCCACGTAGGCCTGGCCGGAAGTGAAAAGGCTATCCCAGTTGCGGGGATCATCACCCTCCTTGGTGCGGTGCCAGGTGTTCCACGGTGCAGGGTTGCCGGTTCCGATGACCACCATGTTCTTTTCCACGTCGAAGCTGGCGGTCTGCCAAGGAGCTCCGCCGCCGTGGTTCCAGGCATCCACCAGCTTGCCGTCCTTGTCCCGCGGCCAGGAAGGTGCCTTGGCATCGCCGGTGGGCGTGCTGTCCTTGCCGTTCAGGCGACCCATGTGACCTTCGACCATGGGACGTGCCCAGACTTCTTCGCCCGTTTCGGTGTCACGGGCGAAGAGGTAACCCACCACGCCGAATTCATCCCCGGAAGAACCATGCACCAGCAGCACGCGGCCGCTCTTCTGATCCTTGACGATGAAGGGGGCGCCGGTCATGGTGTAGCCGATCTTGTGATCACCCCACTTCTTGCTCCAGGCCACCTTGCCGGTGTCCTTGTTGAGGGCCACGATGCCGGCGTCTAGGGTTCCGAAATAGATCTTGTCTCCGTAAATGGCGGCACCACGGTTCACCACGTCACAGCAGGGACGGATATCCTCGGGCAGACGGTGCTGGTATTCCCACAGGCGCTTGCCCGTCTTGGCCTCGATGGCATAGACACGGGAATACGATCCGGTCACGTAGATCACCCCATCGTGCACCAGGGCCTGCCCCTCCTGCCCACGCTGCTTCTCGCCCCCGAAAGAGAAACTCCAGGCAGGAACCAGGTTGGCCACGTTGGCGGTGTTGATTTTGCTGATCGTACTGTGGCGCTGGGCCTTGAGACCCAGACCGTAGCTCAGCACGTCGCCCGGCGTCTTGTCGTCGTTGAGGATGTCTTCCCAGGTGACCTTGCTCCCTGCAAGGGCCGCACCACTGAACAGCGTGGCCACGAGGGCGGCTACCAGGGTCGGGCGGGAATTGAAGCGGATCGCGTTCATGTAAGTTTTCGTCTCCTGAATGAGGTTCTTGATCGGCCCTGCGGCAGGACCGGCTCGCCGTTAAGAAAAGCAGGGCCAGTATAGAAAGGCCGATCCTCCTCGGTCTCGGGACGAAAGCACCGAATGGCCAGGACTCCTTCCCCGCCAAGTCCGGAATTCTTCCCGCCCTGTCGGGATTTCTTCCCCCTGAGGAAGCGGGGGATGAAACTTGCTGCACAATGCAGGCTTCGCACAAAACAGGACATGCCATGGACCTGAGATGGCGTCTGCTCGGTTCCCTCGGCATGCTGCTGACGGGGCTCATGCTGATGGCGATTGCCATCAATCTTTACTCGCTAAAGGGCGATATTCGCAACGAGATCGCCGCTTCGGAAAATCTCGCACGAGTCCTCCTGGAGGCTAGCCGCATGGCCTCCGAGACTCCAGCCCAGGAGGTGGAAGCCCAACTCTCCGCACTGCTGCAGAAGAGACCCTTGCGGCACCTGACCCTGGCAGTGAGCGGCATGCCTCCCCCCGGCCAAGAGGAGTCTGCCTTCCTGCGCCAGCTTGCCCTCTGGCTGGGTTTCGATCCCGCACCCCAGAGCGGCCAGGATATTCGCCTGGGGGGTCAAATCCTGCGCATCGCCGCCAATCCGACTTCGGAAATCGAGGAGCGCCTGACCGACACCCTCAGGCTGTGCATCACGCTCGCCCTCTTCTCCGCCGCGACGTTGGCGGTGGCTTGGTGGTCGGCCCACAGGGCGCTCGCCCCGGTCCGGGAACTGGAAAGGGGCCTGCAAAGGCTGGCGCGGGGTGAGGATGCCGCAGCCCTACCCGCTTTCGCCCTCAAGGAATTCCGCCGCGTTGCGGCGGCCATCGACGAACTGGCTGCCGCCCTGGCTGCGTCCCACGCCGCGCAACACCATCTCGCTCGCCAACTCATCTCAGCCCGGGAGAAAGAGCGCGCATCCCTGGCCCGGGAACTGCACGACAACATGGGTCAAAGCCTCACCGCCATCAGCGCCACGGCTGGTTTCCTGGAACGTCACGCATCAGAGCTCGATGCGGAAAGGGTCGGCGAATGCGCCCGTGATCTCCGGCGCGATGTCCGCGCCAGCCGGGAGCAGCTCCGCACCATGTTACGTAGCCTGCGGCCTCACGGACTCGACATTGCCGGTCTCCCGGATGCTCTGGAAGAACTCTTGGATCACTGGCGTCAACGCAGCCCGGACGTAGGCTTTCGCCTGGAGATCCGCTCACCGCTTCCTGATACCCCAGAAGCCGCGTGCCTCGCCCTGTACCGCATCGCCCAGGAAGCGCTCACCAACACGGTCCGGCACAGCAAGGCCACGACCTGTCTCGTCGCCCTGACGGGAAGCGCGGAATACATCGAGCTCCGCGTCGAAGATAACGGCACGGGACCGCCGCAATCCGGCATCACCCGAGGGACCGGCTTGCTCGGTATGGAAGAGCGACTGGCCATGGTCGCCGGCCGTCTTTGGATCGGAAACATGATCCCCAGGGGATTCTCCCTGTGTGTCACGATACCGCTCCCGCTTTCCCTGGGAGAGGCATCATGATCCGCATCCTTCTGGTTGACGACCACGCCGTCGTCCGTAATGGCTACCGCCGGCTGCTCGACGCTGAATCCGGCCTGCGCGTCGTCGCCGAAGCAGCCAGCGCCGAAGAAGCCAATGCCGCCGTCGCCCGGGAAAAACCGGATATCGCCCTGGTGGACCTCACGCTCAAGGGCAGCAGCGGCATCGAAGCGATTCGCGGCATGCTGGCACGACGCCCCGAAATGAGGATACTCGTGCTCTCCATGCACGAAAGCGCCAGCCACGTCACCCAGGCCCTACGCAGCGGCGCCCATGGCTACCTGACCAAGTATTGCGAACCTATCGAAGTCATCGAAGGGATTCGCAAAGTCATGGCCGGGCGGCGCGTCTTTTCCCCCGAGATCGCCGAGACCCTGGCTCGCCAGGCGGTGGAGGGCGAAGGTGATCTTTCCCATCTCACGCCCCGCGAATTCGAGGTCCTTCGCCTTCTGGTTCAGGGCGAAACGCCAACCGGAATTGCCACTTCCATGCACCTCAGCCCCAAGACCATCCTCAATTACCTCTCGATCATCCGACAAAAACTTGACGCCGACACGGACTTCAAACTGATTCAACTCGCTGCCCGCCACGGCCTGGTGAACATCGCCGACCAGAGGGGTATCTGACAGCCTGCGCAACACCCGTCCGAGACGCCCATCCCTTCGCTAACTAGTCATTTCAGGCTAAGATGGCGGGGTGACTCAATGTCCATTCCTGCAACACCCTCAATCCACTGGAGAATCTCATGTTCACTCGCTCCGTCAAATTCATCCTTGCCAGCGCCTTCTTTGCTGCCAGCGTCGGGAGCGCTTTCGCCGACGCCGCCAATGACGAAAAGATGAAGAAGCTCGCCACCAACGCTGGCTGCTTCACCTGCCACGCCGTGAGCGGCAAGGGCCCCATCGCCCCCGGCACGGACAAGCCCATCGGCCCAGCCTGGCTGGATGTCGCCAAGATGTACGGCGGCAAGCCGGGTGCTGCCGACTTCCTGACCCGCGTCGTCCTGGAAGGCTCCAACCCCTACTCGAGCCACTGGAAGAACAAGGTCACCGGCGTAGCCATGCCGCCCAATACGGCTGCCATCTCCGAAACCGACGCCCGCTCCCTCGTCTTCTGGATTCTTTCCATGAAGTAAGTACAGGAGTTCTTTTCCGGACAGCGCGCGAACCCGATTCGCGTCCCGGGAAGGCTACCATTGCCCAACGCCCCGCCCCGTCGCGGGGCGTTTGCATTGGGGTGCCCATGCGCGAGACGACCCACTGCGCGACACACAACCCGCGCCCTGAGCCTTCGATTCCCATTCACCAAACCCCGGAGGCTGCCCAATTCTGGGGAGTCAAGTTCCCTCGGTACCCCGATCCTCGCCAGCCTCTCGCGACGTCCCGAGTTTGCGGTACAGCGTTGTCCGTGTAATGCCCAGCTCTCGCGCGGCAGCCGATATATTGCCGCGGTGGCGCGCCACTGTTTCGCGCACCAGGCGGACCTGCACGGCCCGCAGGTCGGCGCTTGTGGCGCGAACCCTCGATACCCGGACGTCAGTTGGGATGTGGGAGAGGCGTAGAGTCTCTCCACCATCCAGCAAGGCAATCGAAAGCCGCAGCACATTGCGCAACTGCCGCAGATTCCCCGGCCAGCCATACGCCCGCAGGGCACGAAGAGCCTCCGGATCGATACGGATGCGGCTGGACCCGGCCTCATCGACGAGCATGCGGCGCACGATGGCGTCGAAATCGCTTCGCTCGCGCAGCGCTGGCAATGCGACGGTCATTCCCGACAGGCGAAAGAACAGATCGGCACGGAACGCCCCCTTGGACACCAGATCCTGTAAACACTGATGGCTGGCGCAAACCAGGGAAATGTCCACCGGATATTCCCGCACGCCGCCCAAGGGGAGCACAGTCCGGGTCTCCAGTACCCTCAACAGAACCGCCTGCATCGGCAAGGGCATATCACCAATCTCGTCCAGGAACAGCGTCCCGCCGTTCGCTTCCCTTATCTTCCCCACCGCCCCCGTACTCTTTGCGTCCGTAAAGGCGCCCTCGACATAGCCGAACAATTCGGCCTCGATCAGCCCTGCAGGGATGGCGGCACAATTGACCGCGATGAACGGCCCTTGCCGCCGCCCCCCGGAAACATGGAACGCCCTGGCAAACCACTCCTTGCCGGAACCCGTTTCTCCCTGAATCATGAGCGGGATATCACGATCGAGGATGCGACCCGCCAAGCGCGCCGCTTCCGCCAAACTACCGTCGCCACCGGACAGATCCGCGAGGCCCCTCTGAGGCATGACCGGATCCGACTCAGCGGCATCCGCCAAGCTTTGCCCCCCTGGCCGGGCAAGGCGGGCAAAGCAGACCTCTCCTTCCCGCCCGGACACAGCAACGGATTCCAGGGGAAAATCCCTTCCTCGTCGCAGCAACTCGCTCCACGACAGGCCCCAGTGCTCGCTCCACGAACACCCGGGCGACGCCTCCCGGGGCAAGAGTGCTGCCGCAGTACGATTACGGGCAAGGAGCCGCCCCGTCGCAGAAAAAACGGCAAGACCATCCAGGGGGGAGCCAAATAAGTCCCGGCTACTCTGGAGGGAAATAATCCAGGCATTCTTGGGGACAGCCTCGATCAGACGATCCTCGATCAGCGAACGATGCATCTCGACCAGTGCCCTGCCGCAAGCCAAGTCCAGGCGATGAGCCGCCCCGATAGCCAGCACCCCCACGATTCGATCGTCGATTCCAAGGATCGGCGCTGCGACACAATAGAAGGACTGGTTCTGGGCAAGAAAATGCGAGGCCCCCAGTATTTCCACCGACACCCCCTCGGAAAGGCACGTCCCGATGGCGTTGGTTCCCGCAACACCCTCCGACCAGCGCGCCCCGACCACCAGGCCCAGGCCGGTGCCCATCCTTCTCGCTGCCTCATCGCCCAGACAGGCCAGCACCGACCCCGTGGCATCCGCCAAAACGACCAGGGTCGCGGTTCCGGCCAACAGTCGGCCCAAGGACTCCAGAACGGGCAAGGAGAGCCGGGACAGGGGCGCGTCGAGCCGCAAGGGAAGCCCCGAATTCGCCTCGGCAAGTCGCGTCCCGACCGGTAAGCCCGCCGCACGGCAGCGGGTTGTGTGCGTCAAGTTGTGCAAATGCGAATCAGGTAATCGGTTGTCCAATTCGCTGACGGTGACGCGGAGGGCGTAGCCCGGAGCGGCGCCGTCAGCGCGGCCGAATCAGGCGGCCATCCTCAACTGCTCCTTCTTCTG
>JAEUNZ010000026.1:0-89813 GCA_016790965.1 Dechloromonas sp. | reverse complement strand
GTTTAACCAAACGCCAGTGTTGCGATAACAGCCTTCACGCCTCAGTTCATCAATGTTTATATGGATGGCGGTTTAATGCACACAGCAGCCTCTTCAATGTCAGCTTGTTGGAATGCTGAACCGTCGGGTATTGGCCGGTAGACGCCTTACAGACAACCGGCAAACCGCATACCCGACTCCTCCGGCCCGTTCCGGCTGCCCCTGCCAGCGCGGAAAACGCCATGACCCTAAAAGTCGTCCCTACAGCAGATGCATCTTCTTCGCCTCTGCCCGCAACTCGCCGCGGAAGTCGGGGTGGGCGATGCCGATCAGGGCTTCGGCGCGCTGTTTGGCGGTCTTGCCGCGCAGTTGGGCGACGCCGTATTCGGTCACCACATAGCTGATGTCGTTCTTGCCCGTGGTGACGTGGGTGCCGGTGGAGAGGGTGGGGACGATGCGCGATACGCTGTCTTCCTTGGCCGTGGAGGGCAGGACGATGAAGGCCTTGCCGCCCCTGGAGCGATTGGCGGCCCGCACGAAGTCGGTCTGGCCGCCGGTGCCCGAGTACGGCAGGAAACCGTGGGTTTCGGAGCCGCACTGGCCCACCAGGTCGATCTGCATGGTGCCGTTGATGGCCATGAGATTGTCGTTCTGGCCGGCGAGGTAGGGGTCGTTGGTGAAATCCACCGGGTGCATTTCCAGGGCCGGGTTGCGGTGCATGAAGCGATAGAGCTTGCGGTCGCCGAGGGCGAAGCTGGCCAGCATCTTGCCTCGGTGGCAGTTCTTGCGCTGGTTGGTGACCACGCCGTTTTCCACCAGGGTCATGATGCCGCTGCCGATCATCTCGGTGTGGATGCCGAGGTCGCGCTTGCCGGCGAGTTGGATCACCACGGCGTCGGGGATGCTGCCGTAGCCGATCTGGAGCGTGGCACCGTCGGGGATGAGGTCGGCAACGTACTTGCCGATGGCCTGCTGGACAGGGCCAACCGGCGGCAGACCCACTTCGAGGATGGGCTCGTCGCTTTCCACCAAGGCGGCCACCTGGGAAAGATGGACATGGCAATTGCCGTGGGCGAAGGGCACGTTGGGATTGACCTCGAGCACCACCGTCCTGGCGCGGCGAATGGCGGCCATGGTGTAGTCGGCCGCCAGGGAAAGGGAAAAATAGCCGTGCTGATCCATGGGCGAAGCCATGGTAAACACCACGTCGGCGGCAAGCAGTTCCCGGTCCAGGAGCATGGGCAGTTCGGAGAAATAGGCGGGGACGTAGTCGATCCAGCCCTCTTGGCCGCCACCGCGGGTGGCGGCGCTGAAGAAGTAGGAGAGGTGCCTCACGTGCTCCACGGTGGCCGGGTCGAAGTAGTCGAACTTGCGCAGGGGCAGGAGCTGGGCGACGGTGACCCCGAGGAATTCCCTGCGCTGGGCCGCCAAGGCAGCCAACAGGGTGGGGGGTTCGCCCACGCCGGTGGGGACGACGATGGTCTGGCCGTTGCGCACCAGGCGAACCGCTTCTTCCGCCAGGCGGCGCTTTTCCTGGTATTCATGCAAGAGTTTCATCGCGTGCCCCCTGGTTTTCCCTTGTGCTGTCCCCTGCATCAGACAGGGGCCCAGTATCGAACCCCCCCGGCGCCCTGTCAAACTCAGCTTTCTGCGTAGATGCCCAGCCACGCACCAAGAAGGCGCTTTGGCTTATATTGACGACTGCATTGCCTACACCTTCAACACCGTTTGTCCCAGGAGATTCCCCATGCGCCTCATCCGTCTTGCCGCCGCCGCCCTCTTCGCCACCCTGCTCAACGTCGCCCAGGCGGGAAGCCTGGCGGACCTCACTTCCGGCGAGGCCAATTCCGGCCTCAAGGAGGCCCTGAGCACCGGCGCAGAATTTGCCGTCACCAGCCTGGGCAAGGAAAACGGCTTCTTCGGCAACAAGAAGGTCAAGATTCCCCTGCCCGAATCCCTGGAAACCATCGAGAAGGGTCTGCGCGCCCTGGGCATGGGCAAGCAGGCCGACGAACTGGTCCTCACCATGAACCGGGCGGCCGAAAAGGCCGTGGTCAAGGCCAAGCCCATTCTGGTCAATGCCATCAAGAGCATGAGCGTGCAGGACGCCAAGGGCATCCTCACCGGCGGCGAAGACTCGGTGACCCAGTTCTTCCGCAAGACCACCTCGGACAAGCTGGCGGTGGAATTCCTGCCCATCGTCAAGGACGCCACCCAAAAGGTCGATCTGGCCAAGAAGTACAACAAGTTCGCCAAGAAGGGCGCCAGCCTGGGCCTCATCGACAAGAAGGACGCCGACCTCGACAACTATGTCACCGAGAAGGCCATGGACGGCCTCTTCCTGATGATCGCCGAAAAGGAGAAGAGCATCCGCGCCAATCCCCTGGGCGCCGGTAGCGATATGCTCAAGAAGGTGTTCTCCTCCCTCAACTGAGCGCAGCGCCATTGGTAGGGGGTGTCGGATTTCCTGACACTCCCGGCCCGCCGGGCGAGGCCCGGCCTCCCTCCGCAATCCCGCCACGCCCCACTCCGCCTGGGACGGCGGGTTTTTTTGCGGGAACCAGAACGGAACTTGCTTTCTCTCAGCCTCATCCTCGCGGCACGATCCCGGTGCCCCCATAACAAGCAAGAACGGAGCGCTCGCCATGAATTACTTTCTGCAGATTGACGGCATCGACGGGGGATCGGCGGCCAAGGGCGTCGAAGGCGCCTTCGACGGCGTTCAGGTCTTCGACTACCAGATCGACAGTCTCATCACGCTCCTGCGGGGGGAACGGGAGATCATCGACGCCGATTTTTCGCCCCTCGACCTTTCCCTGGATCTGAACGCCGGCCTGACGCAGCTACTGGATTCGGCCCTCAACGGCATGCCGCTCGGGCCCGTCCGACTGGTGGGCGTGACCGAAGGCGATCGTCCGGAGATCGCTTTTGAGTTGCGGCTGGGGGACGCGGTCGTCAGCAAGGTGGAGGACGGCATCGAGGCCGACCAACTCAGCCTGGATTTCAAGGCCATCAGCGTCAGCGTCTGGGACGTTCTGGCAGACGGCAGGCGGGGCCAGGAGCACAGCTTTTCCTGGGATCTCGTCGAACAGCAGCCGCTGGCCGCCGAGATCCCCAAGCCGGACACCGCGGGCGGGGAGGGCACCCCGGGGGGGCACCCCACCAAGTTCTTCCTCTTCGTCGAAGGCCTCAACGGCGGCTCCACCGCCCGGGGTGCGGAAAGGGCTTTCGAAATCACCGATTACAGCCTTTCCGCCACCCTGGAGGAACTGGCCGCCGTTACCCACGGGGAAGGCGCCGGGGGAACGGCATCCCTCGCCGTGAACCTGGAGATCAGCGACGGCCTGACCGGCCTGTTCACCAACGCAGCGGCCGGCCATACCATCCGCGCCGTCCGCCTGGTCGGCATGAGCGACGATGGGAGAACCCTCACCCCTCAGTACGACCTACACCTGGGCGGCGTGGTCATCACCACCTTCGAGCAAGGGGGTAATTCGGCCTCCCTCGAGTTCGCTTTCGAGGCCCTGGAACTCACCACTACCGGAAACAACGATTCCAAGGCTGGCGGAAACGACGCGGTCTTTTCCTGGAACGTCCCCGAGAGCGGCATCCCCGACGTCACCCCGAGCAGCCGCGAGACGGGCGGCGAAGCGGAGCGCTATTTCCTCTATATCGACGGGATACGCGGCGATTCGACGGCCAAGGGTTTCGAAGGCGCCTTCGAGATCGACGCCCACCAGTTGGCCCTCAATACCCCGGTAAGCTTCGATACGGAAGGCAACATCGTCGCCGGCCCCACCGATTTTTCCAGCCTGAGGGTCGATCTCGACCTGACCGAAGGCCTCAGCCCCCTGCTGGGCACTGCCGCACAAGGCGAGCTTCTGCGCTCCGTGCGCCTGGTGGGGGTCGTCGAAAACGACGGAGCAAGGCAAACCAGCTACGATCTGAGCCTGGGCAACGTCCATATCACGGAAATCAAGGAATCCTCGGACGGCGACACTCTCGCCTTTGATTTCGGCCAGATCCTCCTTAAGACCTGGGACGTCAAACCCGACGGGAACTTGAGCGCACCCCACGAGTTCAACTGGGATGTGGTCGGCGACCATCCCGGTGACACCGCCATCACCAAACCGGACATCCCGGGGAAGGGCACGGGGGGAGCCGCCGACCAATTCTTCCTGTTGGTTCAGGACGTCAATGGCGGTTCGAAGGTGCGGGGTTTCGAGGGCGCCTTCGAAATCGACGGCTACAACCTGGGCGTCGAGATCGCCCACCTGCAGGGGCGCGTCGGCCGACCGGATTTCAGCGACCTGGAGGTCGAGCTTTCCCTGGGCGATGGTCTCACCACGCTTCTGAGCCAAATCACCGAGGGGCGGCCGATCGAATCCGTCAGTCTCGTCGGGGTACGGAGTTCGGGTTCCGGCGGTGCCCCCCTGAGGACTTTCGAACTGCACCTGGGGGACGCTCACATCAGCACGCTGCGGGAGACGGATGGCGCGGACAGCGTTAGCTTCGCCTATGAAAGACTGGTCCTCACCACCCACGATATCGACACCAAGGGCAACCTGAGCGTCCCCCATACCTTCTCCTGGGATCTCACCACCGGCGAAACGGACGCGTCGGTGAGTCAAGCCACTCCCTCGGGATCCGAAACCGGCGGTGCTGCAACCCGGTTCTACCTGCTGTTGGAGGGCATCGACGGCGGGGTGAATCTGGACTTCGCCCGCGGCGCCTTTGAGGTGGAATCCCATCAGTTCAACGTCGATCTGGTCACCGACACCGGGATCGGGGGATCTGCCGGCCGCGGCCGCCCCGATTTCTCCAATCTCAGCGTCAGCCTGTCCCTGGACGACGGCCTGACGCAACTCCTGCACGACACCGCCTCCGGCGAACTGATCCACAGCGTGCGTCTCATCGGCGTCACCAGCGGCGACAGGCCGGAAATCACCTACGACCTGCGCCTGGCCGAAGCAACGGTAGCCGCGGTGAATGACACGCTCGGCGGCAACGACTCCCTGGAATTCGCCTATTACGGCTTCAGCCTCACCACCCGGAACGAGCGCTCCGACGGCAGCCTCGCTTCGCCCACCACCTTTAATTGGAACATTGAGACTGGAGAGACGGGCGGCGCCATCGACCTGCCCGAGATCCCGACGAGCGGCACCACCGGCGGGGGCGGTGAACGCTTCTTCCTCTACATCGACGGCCTGATCGGCGATTCGACCGTCCGGGGTTTCCAAGGCGCCTTCGACGTCGAGGACTACGCCATCTCCATCGGCAACAATACGGAAACCGGGGCCTTTACCAGATTCGATGCCGAAGTCTCGCCGCTGGCCATCCGCTTCGCCACGGGCGGCGATCTGGCGGCGCTGCTGGAACACGCCGCCGGCGGCGAAGTCATCCGCTCCATCCGCCTGGTAGGCGTAAGCGGTGGCGAACGGGGGCAGACGGTCTTCGACCTCAAGCTCGGCGATGTGCTGATCTCCCAGGTCCAGGGCAATCAGGACGGCGAGGATTTCGCCTTCGACTTCCGCCAGATTCACCTGACCACCTGGGAACTCGAAGAGGGCCGCAGGGGCGATCCCCACGTCTTTTCCTGGGATTTCAGCCGCCGCACCGACCAGACGGACATCCCTGACCCCAACTCCAACGCCGCCCCCGTCGCGGTGGGGGACACCGCCAGTGCCGGGGAAAACGAGGCCCGCCAGGTCAATGTCCTGGCCAACGACAGCGACCCGGACACCGGCGACACCCTGCACCTGGCCTCCCTGGGCACGGTGACCGTGAGCAGCAGCAACACGGCCATCGATGGCCTGAACGCCGGCGCCGCCTTCTCCCTGGCCGGCAACCAGATCGCCTTTGCGCCGGGGACCCTGTTCGACGCCCTGCGCCAAGGGGAGTCGGCCCTGGTCACGGTGAGCTACCTCGCCGCCGACGAAGCCGGACTCACGGCCCAGGCCAACCTCGCCCTCACCGTCCTGGGCAGCAACGACGGGCCGACCGTGGCCGGCCGCGTCGACCTGGGCAGCGCCACGGGCAGCGGCGCGGTGCTCATCACCCGCGAGCAGTTGCTGGCCAATGCCAGCGACGCCGATTGGGGCGACACCCTCGATGTCCTCGGCCTCTCCGTCACCGCGGGCAGTGGCAGCCTGAGCGACCAGGGCAACGGCACCTGGCTGTTCACCCCGGCTACCGGCTTCGTGGGCGCCGCCGCGCTTTCCTACCAAGTGAGCGACGGCACAGCCCAGGTTGCGGATGGGGCGGACCTCCAGGTCTACAACCCCATCGTGGCCCTGAGCGGCCAAGCGGTGGTGCGAGGAACCGCCAGCGCCGACATGGTCATCGTGGACCGCAGCAATGCCAATGTAGATACCGGTTCCGGCGACGATACCCTGGTGGTCGACCCCACCCCCCGGGGCGACATCTACCACGCCCTGAGCGGCGGTAGCGGCAACGACACCCTCGACCTCTCGGGCTTTGCCAGTCCGGTCATGGTCAATCTTCAGGTGGGGCGCCTGGTGGGCCTGGACTATGGCGTCGCCAACCTGCGTTCCATCGAGAATGTCATCGGCGGCAGCGGCGACGACTATCTGGTGGGGGGCGCGGGCGCCAATCGCCTGGAAGGTCGGGACGGCAACGACAAGCTCCTGGGCGGTGCCGGCAACGACGTGCTGGTGGGAGGGCGCGACGACGATCTGCTCATCGGCGGCGGCGGGGATGATCATTTCGTCTTCGGCCCCGACTTCGGCGAAGACCGCATCATCGACTTCAACCTGGGAACCCTCGCCCGCCACGACACCCTGGACCTGCGGGGCCTGGGCTTCGCCTCCCGCGCCGAGGTGCTGGCCCACACCGACGGCGGCGGCAGCGCCGTCATCCACGCCGGGGATGATTCGATCACGCTGCAGGGCGTTTCCGTTGCCCAATTGAGCGCCGCCGACCACTGGCTGCTGCTCTGACGCGACACCGGCGGCCCGGCTAGCCTCCACCCTCCCGGGCCGGCCGGCAAGCCGGCATAATCCAGCCCTCTGCACTGCCCCCCAACCCGGCCCAGCCGGGTTTTCTCCTGCCATGCCCGCACCCCGCCCCGTCCTCGAATCCACCTTCACCACCCACGACGGCGTGGCGCTGTTCTACCGCCATTGGCCCGCCAGCGGTCCACGCCAAGGAGCGGTCCTGCTCTTCCACCGCGGCCACGAGCACTCGGCACGCATGGGTCACCTGGCCGACGAACTTGACCTCCCCGACTTCGATATCTTCGCCTGGGACGCCCGGGGCCACGGCCGCTCCCCCGGCCCCCGCGGCTACGCGCCGGGGCTGGATTTCACCGTGCGCGACATGCAGACCTTCGCGGACCACATCCGCTCCCGCCACGGCATCGCCCTCCAGGACATGGCCGTGGTGGCCCAGAGCGTCGGCGCCGTGGCCGCTGCCGCCTGGGTGCACGATTACGCACCGCCCCTACGCTGCCAGGTGCTGGCGGCGCCGGCCTTCAAGGTCAAGCTCTACGTCCCCCTGGCCCGCCCCGGACTGCGCCTCTGGCGCGCGCTGCGCGGCAATTTCTTCGTCACCAGTTATGTGAAGGCCCGCTTTCTCACCCAGGACGCCGCACGCCAGGCCGACTACGAAAGCGACCCCCTCATCAGCCGCTCGATCTCGGCCAATATCCTGCTCGAACTTTACGAGGTGGCCGAACGCATCGTCGCCGACGCAGCGACCGTCACCCTGCCCACCCAGATGCTGCTGTCCGGCCGCGACTGGGTCGTCCATCCCGGCCCCCAGCACGCCTATTTCGAGACTCTGGGCAGCCTGGTGAAGGAACGCCACGTCTTTCCCGACTTTTTCCACGACACCCTGGGCGAGCGGGATCGCGCCCCGGCAGTGGCCGCGGTGCGCCGCTTCATCTGCGAACGCTTCGCGGCGCCCCCGGCCCCCGTGGACCTCGGCCAGGCAGACCGCCAGGGCCCCACCCACGATGAGGCCACCGCCCTGGCCGCACCGCTGCCGCCCTATTCGCCCCGGGGCCTCTACTGGGCGATCACCCGCGCCGGACTCCGCTTCGGCGCCCTGCTTTCCAGAGGCCTCAAGCTGGGCCGGGACACCGGCTTCGATTCCGGCTGCACCCTGGATTACATCTACCGCAACCAGGCCACGGGCTGGGGCCCCTTGGGGCGCTTCATCGATCGGACCTACCTCGACGCCATCGGCTGGCGCGGCATCCGGGAACGCAAGCGTCATTTGGAGGAACTGATCCTGCGCGCCCTGGCCCGCCTCGCCGAGGAAGGCCGTCCAGCGCGCGTGCTCGACATCGCCGCCGGCCACGGACGCTACGTTCTCGACGCGGTGGCCGCCGCCCCCGTGCGCCCCGCCGCCCTGCTCTTGCGGGATTTCAGCCCCCGCAACGTGACCGCTGGGCGCACGCTGCTCAGCGAACGGGGCTACGACGACATCGGCCGCTTCGAGGAAGGCGACGCCTTCGACCGGCAGGCCCTTGCTGCCCTGACGCCCCAGGTCGGCGTGGCCATCGTCTCCGGCCTCTACGAACTCTTCCCCGATAACGGACCGGTGCGGGAGTCCCTGGCCGGTCTAGCCGCGGCCGTCGAACCCGGGGCTTATCTCATCTACACGGGCCAGCCCTGGCACCCGCAACTGGAACTCATCGCCCGTGCCCTGACCAGCCACCGGGAGGGGCGTCCCTGGGTCATGCGCCGCCGCAGCCAGGCGGAACTGGACCAACTGGTCGCCGCGGCGGGATTCGAAAAACTTGAGCAGCGCATCGACCGCTGGGGCATATTCACCGTCTCCCTGGCCCGCCGCAGGCCCGGGCCGTGAGCGGCGCCGCCCCGCCAGCCCAGCCCCTGCCCTGGGGGCGCGCGCTCGCCTGGATGGCCTTCCTCGGTCCCTTGTTCTTTCTCTCCTATGGCGGCGCCAATGCCCTGGCGGACGCCCGGGGCGTCACCCGCAGCCTCGTCTTCCCCTGGGAGGCGAGCCTTCCCTTCCTGCCCTGGACCATCCTGCCCTACTGGTCCATCGACCTGCTCTACGCGCTCTCCTTCCTGGCCTGCCGCAGCCGGCGCGAAGTCGACACCCACGGCCTGCGTCTCCTCGGCGCCCAGGCGATCAGCGTCGCCTGCTTCCTCGCCTTTCCCCTGCGCAACACCTCGCAACGCCCAGCCGTCGACGCTCCCTGGTCCCTACTCTTCGACGCCCTGAGCGCTTTCGACAAGCCCTACAATCAGGCGCCCGCCCTGCACATCAGCCTGCTGCTCATCGTCTGGGCCCGCTTCGCCCCGCGGCTGCGCGGACCGGCCCGCGGCTTGGCCGGCGCCTGGGCCCTGCTCATCGCGCTTTCCACCCTGACCACTGGCCAGCACCACTTCGTCGACCTGCCCAGCGGCGCGGCAGTCGGCCTGCTCTGCCTCTGGCTCTTTCCCGACCAAGGCCCCCGCCCTCGCTGGCAGCCCTGCAGCGATCCGCAGCGTCGGCGCCTCGCCCGCCACTACGGTCTGGGGGCCCTGATCTGCACCACCCTCGCCCTGACCGGCGCCCGGGGGGGCTGGAGCCTGTGGCTGCTGTGGCCAGCGCTTTCCCTGGCTGCTGTGGCCCTGGCCTACCGTGGCCTGGGCGCCAGCGTCTTCCGGGAGGGTGACGGCAGTCCCTCCATTGCGGCGGCCTGGCTCCTGGCCCCGTACACCCTGGCAGCCCGAATCAACTCCCGTCTATGGACCCGGGGCGCACCCCGGCCGGTCGCCATCGCCGACGGGGTCTGGCTGGGCCGCCATCCCGGCGCCCGCGAGCTGCGCGGGCAGCGCTTCGCCGCCCTGCTCGACCTGGCCCCCGAACTGCCGCCCCCCGGCGGCCCGGCGCTGCGCATCAGCCTGCCCTGGCTGGACCTCGCCCCCCCGCAGCCCGCCGATCTGGCCAGCGCTGCGGCAGCCATCGAGTCCCTGCGCCCCCACGGCCCCGTACTGGTCTATTGCGCCCTGGGCTACTCCCGCAGCGCCTGCGCCGTTGCAGCCTGGCTGCTATGGAGCGGCCGGTCGAAAGACGTTGGCGATGCGATCGCCCGCATCAGGCAAGCGCGCCCCCGGACGGTGCTTGGACAGGCGCACTGCCAGGCTCTGGCCGTCCTTGCTTCCCCGGGCGCCCTTGGGCAGACTTCTTCCACCTCATCCGCCGTCCCCCACACCCAGGAGTAAGCCCATGCGCTCTCTTTTCATCGCCCTGATCCTTTGCCTTGGCATCGCCTCCACCGTCCAGGCTGCCGAAGACGAACGCGCCGCAGACCGCAAGGCGCTCCTGGCCATCCTCAAGGACGTGGAGAGCGGCATCAACGACGCCAATGTCGAACTGATGGCCAGGCACATCGACGAAAAGGCCGTCGTCACCTGGCTGAACGCAGAAGTTTCCATTGGTCCAGACGAAGTACGCGCTTACTTCAAGCGCATGGTGGGCGACACCCCGGGCACCATTCTGAGCAAGTATTCCACCCACCCCAAGATCGCAGGCCCCGCCACCTTCTACGGCGACTTTGCAGTCGCCCACGGCACCACTGCCGACGAATTCACCCCCCATCACCGCTCGGTCTTCCGTTTCGACTCCCGTTGGACTGTCAGCCTGCGCAAGGTCGAAGGCAATTGGAAAATCGTGGCGCTCAATCTTTCGACCAATACCTTCAACAACGTGTTGATCGCCGAACTGGAGCACATGGCCGTGGTGGCCGGCGTGGGTGGACTCGTGGCCGGTCTGGCGCTGGCCGGCGTGTGGGCGTGGATGAGGAGACGGAGTGCTGCCTAGGGCTTCTCTTGGGATCCGGCGATTTCAGCAGGCTGGGCTGGAAAAAAGACCCGCCTTGCGGCGGGTGCCAATCCTACTTGCGTAGGGAGAGCGGAGGAGACTAATTTCGGGGTCGCAGGTCGAGCATTGCCTGGAATTGGCCCGACCCGACGAAATTCAAAGAATGACCGCGATGTCTTCGCGGCGAACCAAATCCTCTTCGAGCTGCCGAGCATCCAGCATCAACGCGTCCTGAGCGGCCAGCAGACCAACCACCTTGCCCAGATCGTCGACGACCGGCAGATGTCGAAAACCGCCTTCATACATGAGATGCAAGGCGTGACCAAAGGGTTTGTCCTTGTGGATGGTCTGCGGATCCTTGGTCATCACGCTCCAGACGCGCAAGCTGTCCATGGGGCAATCCAGGGCGACGCAGCGGAACACGATGTCTCGCTCGGTCAAGATGCCGAGAAGCTTGTCGTCCTTGACCACGAGGACGGCAGAGGACCGCCACTCCTTCATCAGGTAGGCGCATTCGCGAATGGAGTTGGTAGGCAGAACTGTGGGGAAGGGCCGGTGGCCGATGACTTCACGAATCGAACGATGGGGCATGGCATCTCCTTTCGAGGGCAATGCAGATGATCCGAGCTTGCGCCAGGTTTCAGCGCCTGCATGCGCTCAGGCTCAGAATTCCTTCAGAACCCTCGCGATGCACGCAATGATCAAGGCAATATTTGGTCCACCCGATCAGTCAAAGAGAAAAACCAAGAAAATCAGTCGGGTAATTTCCCCAGACGATGGACGCCGCTACCAAGTAACGCACAGTTTGGGTGAGCCCCCGGGTGCCCAGCCGCCAAATTGGTGCAGCCGCTGCGCGGAATCTCTCCCTACCCTTACCCCGGATCGGACTTGCTTCCGGGCCGGGAGCACCGCCGCGCCCCGCGCCCGATTCACTCCGAAGCCGATCGCCGAAGCCGCTCGCCCTGGAAGCAAGGCTGCTCGGATTTCTGCGGTGATCCGAAACCTTCCCTGCAAGCCCGGATTACAAACACGTAATGCGGCCGTCAGCCTGCCGACGACCGGCCTTCGGCATCATGTCCCCACTGTTCCAACCCCGGAAAACCACCATGCATCATTTCGCCTTCGTCGCATCGCTCGCCTTCGCAATGTCCGCCATCGCCGCAGACGGTCATGACCACGGCGCCCAAACCGCCAAGCAGACCGCAGCAGCGCCACTGACCGATGGCCTGATCAAGAAGGTGGACAAAGCAGCCGGCGAGGTGGTCATCCAGCATGGCAAACTGGACAGCATCGGCATGCCTCCCATGACCATGGCTTTTGGCGTCGCCGACAAGGCCTGGCTGGACAAACTGAAACCCGGCGATAAGATTCGCTTCGCCGCCGAGCTTAAGGGCGGCAACGCCATCGTCAGCCGATACGAACTCGCCAAATAGGGTCATGGCCCGTCCATCGCTTCTCCTTCTCGCCACGCTGTTTGCTGCCGGCTTCTTCGCCCTCCCCGCCGCCACCGCGGATACACTCCCCGGCGCAACAGTGGAAAGCCTGCTGGCTGCCGCGCGAGAGGGCAGTCCGGATCTGCGCATGGTTCGCCTGGAAGCCGATGCGGCGGCCGAAAGGGTAGGCCCCGCGGGGGCTCTGCCCGACCCTGTCTTCCGACTCGAACTGGAAAACATCACCCGCAACGGCAGCCAGAATCCGACCCTGTTGCCCGGCCGCACGGGCGATACCAAGTACACCCTCATGCAGCCCTTGCCCTTCTGGGGCAAGCGCGACTTGAAGCGCGAGGCCGCCGCTGCCGAGGCCGACGCCGCTCGTGGCAAGGCGGGGGATGCCTGGGCCGAGATCGCTGGCCGCATCAAGGCCCTTTACGCCGAATACTGGCTTTCCAGCCATACCCTTGACCTGATCCGCGAAAACATCGACCTCACCGACCGCCTGGAGCGCATCGCCCAAGCGCGCTATGCGGGAGGACTGGCACCGCAACAGGACGCCATCCGCGCCCAGGTGGAAAAGAGCAGTCTGGAAGCCGAATTCGTCGCCATGGAAAGCGAACGTCACCACCAGATGGTGTTCATCAACGCCATGCTCGCGCGACCCGCCAAAGCGCTGCTGGCCGACCCGGTCGCTCTGCGCACCCTGCCCCCGGCTGCCATACTCGATCCCGCAGCCCTGGCCGAACGCCTGCAGGCCAACAATCCCCAGCTGGCGATCGAGAGCGCCCGGATCAACGCAGCGGAAAAAGGGCGCGATCTCACCTACCGCAACCGCTATCCCGATCTCACCGTCGGCTTGGTTCCCATGCAAGTGCAGAACCGCGTGGACAGCTGGAGCCTGATGTTCGAGGTCGCGATTCCCCTGCAGCAGGGAACTCGCCGAGCCCAGGAGCGCGAGGCGGAGCGCATGCTGGAAGCGGCCCAGGCCCGCAAGGAGGCTCTCGGCCACCGGCTTCTCGGCGACGTAGCGGCGGCGGCAGCCAATCTGGAAGCTGCTCGGGCCACCGAACGCATCACCGCCACCCGCCAGCTGCCGCAGGCGGAGCTGGCCTTCAAGGCGGCTCTCGCCGGGTATGAAACGGGCAAGGTGGACTTCGCCACCCTGCTCGACGCTCAGAAGCAGATCCGCGGGGCCAAGCTGAGCCTCATCCGTTCCCAGGCCGCCCAGCAGGCTCGCCTGGCCGAAATTGAACGCCTCCTCGGGGAAGAGCTGTGAAAACCGGCACGACGCTCATTGCCATCGCCCTCGCCGCAACCCTCGGCGTCGGGGTAGGTTACCGTTTCGCGCCCTCGGGCCAGCCGGCGACTTCTGCCCCCGTCACGGCCGAAGGCGGCATGCCGGCCAAGAAACTCCTCTACTACCGCAACCCCATGGGCCTGCCGGACACTTCACCGACACCCAAAAAGGATTCCATGGGGATGGACTACATCCCGGTCTATGAAGGAGAGGAAACGACCGACGATGCCGGGAGCGTCAAGCTCAGCCCGGCCAAGGTTCAGAAGCTGGGCGTCAAGACCGCCCAGGCCACGCTGCAGACCCTGGACAAGTCCGTCCGGGCGAGCGGCCGCGTCGAGGTCGACGAGCGCCGCACCTACGCCGTCACCGCCAAATTCGAGGGCTACATCGAACGCCTGTACGTCAATACGACCGGCCAGCCGGTCGGTCGTGGCCAGGCCCTGTTCGAGGTCTACAGTCCCGAGCTGATCTCCGCCCAGCGGGAATACGCCATCGCCGCCCAGGGCGTGGGCAGTTTGAAGGACGGCGGCGACGCTGCCCAGGGGGCCATGCGGCAGTTGGCCGAATCCGCCCTGCTGCGCCTGAAGAACTGGGACATTTCCGAAGAGCAGGTCAAGGCCCTGGCCAAGTCCGGCGAAACCAAGCGCACTCTCACCTTCCGCTCGCCGGTAGCGGGCATCGTCACCGAAAAGAAGGCCGTCCAGGGCATGCGCTTCATGCCCGGCGAAACCCTCTTCCAGGTCGCGGACATTTCGGCGGTCTGGGTCCAGGCCGACGTTTTCGAGCAGGACATCGGCAGTCTCCGTCCCGGCCAGAAGGCCACGGTACGCATCAACGCCTACCCGGGCGAGGCCTTCGAGGGCAGCATCGCCTATGTCTACCCCATGCTGAAGGCGGAGACGCGCACCGTACCGGTCCGCATCGAACTGGCCAACCCCGGCGGCCGACTCAAACCCGCCATGTACGCGGACGTCGAGATCCCCATCGGCGGCAAGGCGCCGGTCGTTGCCGTGCCCGCCTCGGCGGTGATCGACAGCGGCCAGCGCCAGGTGGTGCTGGTCCAACTCGGCGAAGGCCGCTTCGAGCCCCGCCCGGTCAAGCTCGGCGCCCGCGGCGGCGATTTCGTCCAGGTGCTGGACGGCATCCAGGAAGGCGAGACGGTGGTGGTTTCCGCCAACTTTCTCATCGATGCCGAAAGCAACTTGAAGGCCGCCCTCTCCGGCCTGCAGGCAGCGGAAACCACGAAGCCGGCCACGGTGGGGCACCAGGCCGAAGGCATCCTGAACGCGGTGGACGCTGCCTCCGGTGCGGTCACGGTCAGCCATGGTCCGGTGGCCAGCCTCAACTGGCCGGCGATGAAGATGGATTTCGTCCTGGCAAATCCGGCGCTGGTACAAAACATCTCGCCGGGGAGCCAGGTCGCCATCGAGTTCGTCGAGCGGAAACCGGGCGAGTGGGTGATCACTTCGATGAGACCGGCTGCCGCGCCGGCAACGCACCCGCACTGACCCATGCTCAACGCGCTCATCGACTGGTCGGCCAGGAATCGCTTCCTGGTCCTCTTGGCCACCGTCTTCGTGGTGGTCGCCGGCATCTGGTCGGTGCTGAAGACTCCCCTGGATGCCATTCCCGATCTCTCCGACGTCCAGGTCATCCTGTACACCGAATATCCCGGCCAGGCGCCCCAAGTGGTGGAGGACCAGGTCACCTACCCGCTGACCACGGCGCTCCTCTCGGTGCCCAAGTCCAAGGTGGTGCGGGGCTTTTCCTTCTTCGGCGCGAGCTTCGTCTATGTCATTTTCGAGGACGGCACCGACATCTACTGGGCCCGGTCCCGGGTCCTGGAATATCTCAACGCCGTCTCCGGCCGCCTGCCCAAGGGGGTGACCCCCACCCTGGGTCCCGACGCCACCGGCGTCGGCTGGGTCTATCAGTACGCCGTGCTGGCCAAGGACCGCACGCTCGCCGAGCTGCGCACCTTGCAGGACTGGTATATCCGCTACCAGCTGACCAAGGCGGCCGGCGTCGCCGAGGTGGCTTCGATCGGCGGTTTCGTCCAGCAGTACCAGGTGACCGTGGACCCGGTCAAGCTCAAGGCCTACGGCATTCCTCTGATGCAGGTGGCCGAGACCATCCGCAATTCCAACCGGGATGTCGGCGGCCGCACCCTGGAGATGGCGGAAACCGAATACATGGTACGGGGCCGCGGTTACCTCACCGGCAAGGCGGACATCGAGAACCTGGTGTTGAAAGCCCAGGGCGGCACGCCCGTGCTGGTGCGGGACATCGGCCGCGTCGAACTGGTGGCCGACGAGCGCCGGGGCCTCACCGAATTGAACGGCGAAGGCGAGGTGGTGTCGGGCATCGCCATGGCCCGTTACGGCCAGAACGCCCTTGAAGTCATCGCCAACCTCAAGGAAAAGGTGGCCGAGATCGGCGCCGGGCTGCCGACCGGGGTCACCATCGAAACCGTCTATGACCGCTCCGAACTGATCCATCGGGCCATCGACACCCTGAAGCGGACGCTGACCGAGGAGAGCCTGATCGTCGCCCTCGTGTGCGTCGTCTTCCTGCTCCACGTGCGCTCTGCCCTGGTCGCCATCGTCATGCTGCCGGTGGGCATCCTCGCCGCCTTCATCGGCATGCGGGCCATCGGCATCAATTCCAACCTGATGAGCCTGGGCGGCATCGCCATCGCCATCGGCGCCATGATCGATGCCGCCATCGTCATGATCGAGAACGCCCATAAGCATCTCGAACGCTTGCAGCCTGGCGAATCCCGCACCGAAGCCATGATCGCAGCGTGCAAGGAGGTCGGACCCGCGCTGTTCTTCAGCCTCCTCATCATCACCGTTTCCTTCCTCCCCGTCTTCACGCTGGAGGCCCAGGAGGGCCGGCTCTTCGCACCGCTGGCGTGGACCAAGACTTTCGCCATGGCGGCAGCCGCCTTCCTGTCGGTGACCCTGGTGCCGGTGCTGATGCTCGTCTTCATCCGCGGTCACATCAAACCGGAAGCCGAGAACCCGGTGAATCGGGTCCTCATCAGCCTTTACCGGCCGGTCATCGCCGCCGTCATGCGGGCGAAGCTGGCCACCGTGGCGCTCGCCGTCGTCGCCCTGGCCGTCACCGTCTACCCCGCCAGCCGCCTGGGCAGCGAGTTCATGCCGACCTTGAACGAAGGCACCCTCTTCTACATGCCCACCACCCTGCCCGCCCTGTCGGTAACCAAGGCGGCGGAACTGCTGCAGACCCAGAACAAGATCATCAAGAGCTTCCCGGAGGTGGCCTCGGTGTACGGCAAGGCCGGCCGCGCCCAGACCGCCACCGACCCGGCGCCCCTGGAGATGTTCGAGACGGTGATCAACCTGAAGCCGGAATCCGAATGGCGCCCCGGTCTCACCACAGACAAGCTCATCGCCGAGCTGGACAAGGCCCTGCAATTCCCCGGCGTCGCCAATTCCTGGACCATGCCCATCAAGGCGCGCATCGACATGCTCTCCACCGGCATCCGCACCCCCATCGGCATCAAGGTCTTCGGCAAGGACCTGGCCGAAATGGAGCGCCTGGCCAAGGAAATCGAAGCCGTGGTCAAGGCCGTTCCAGGCACCACCAGTGCCTTCGCAGAACGCCTCACCGGTGGCTACTACCTGGACATCGTTCCCGACCGCACGGCCCTGGCCCGCTACGGCCTCACCGTCGGCGAAGTGCAGGACGTCATCACCACCGCCCTGGGTGGCGAGATGGTGACCACCACCGTCGAGGGCCGCGAACGCTTCGGCGTCGTCGTCCGCTACCCCCGCGATGCCCGCAGCGACCCGGAACGCATCGCCCGCGAGGTGCTGGTGCCGGTGGCCGGGGAGATGGGCGGGGCAGCGGCCATGGTGCCCCTCGGCCAACTCGCCAAGGTTCAGATCACCACCGGCGCCCCCGCCATCCGCACGGAAAACGCCCTGCTCTCCGCCTACATCTACGTGGACATCCGCGACCGCGACATCGGCTCCTACGTCGCCGAGGCGAGGAAGGCCGTGCAGGAAAAAGTGAAATTCACCCCCGGCACCTACGTCGCCTGGAGCGGCCAATTCGAATACATGGAGCGGGCTCTGGCCAAGCTGAAGGTGGTGGTGCCGGTGACCCTGCTGATCATCTTCCTGCTCCTCTACCTGAACTTCCGGCGCATCACCGAGACGCTGATCGTCATGCTCTCGGTGCCCTTCGCCCTGGTCGGCGGGGTGTGGCTGATGTGGGCGCTGGGCTACAACCTTTCCGTGGCGGCGGCGGTCGGCTTCATCGCGCTGGCCGGGGTGGCGGCGGAAACCGGCGTCGTCATGCTCATCTACCTGGACCACGCCTGGGAGGGCGTGAAGACGCGGTGCCTTGCGGCAGGCACCGTCCCCACTGCCGCCGACCTCTACGCCGCCGTGATGGAAGGGGCCGTGGAGCGGGTGCGCCCCAAGATGATGACCGTTACCGCCATCATGGCCGGCCTGCTGCCCATCCTCTGGGGCAGCGGCACCGGATCGGAAGTCATGAGCCGCATCGCCGCGCCCATGGTGGGCGGGATGATCTCATCAACCATCCTCACCCTGGCGGTGATTCCGGCAATCTACGCCCTGATCCAGCAGCGTCGCCTGGCAAAGTGACGCTTCAGGCGTACGCCGCTTGCTTGATCATTGAAGGAGATAGTCTCCGGGGCGTTCCGGGCGACCCTGCCTTAGGGCATGCACTTGCGGTGCCAAGCCTCAGGGACCAGGCCTAGCGATCTCCAATCGGCCTCGCCTGTAGGACCTTCGCCGTGCTTCGGAAGAACGGCCGCCGACTTTGCCGTCTCCAATTGCACAACATGGGTGACGACGCGCAATCCGGCGCTTCACGACGGTGCAAGCATGATGAACTGAAAGCGTCCCATCCCCGGTCAAACAGTGCGAACCTTACTAGGCGACTTCCCCCAACCGTCATTTTGTCCTAGGTTAGACAGTTCAGAGTCATCGCAGACCTTGCCATGCATATCTCCGGCTTCGGCCCCGTTGCTTCGCTTTATGACGCGTTCAGTGCCGGACGCGCCAAGGGAAGACGGGCACCTGACCCATCGGACGGCCGCCTGAGCGCGGAAGACGAGGAAGTCATCCGGAAGCTGAAAGCCCGCGATCAGGAGGTTCGCCGGCACGAACAGGCCCACATCGCGGCGGCGGGCGGCTTGGCCGTATCTGGGGCGGGCTTCACCTACCAACGCGGGCCGGATGGCGTCAATTATGCGGTCGGCGGTGAAGTCACCATCAGCACCACCGCCCCGGGAAGAACCCCCGAGGAAACGCTGCGTCGCGCGGACGCCATCCGCCGCGCCGCCCTGGCCCCGGCCGACCCGTCCGGACAGGACCACGCAGTGGCCGCCGCGGCCGATCAGATGGCCCGCGAGGCGCTGATGGAACTGACCGACAAGGCCCGCGAAGTAGAGCCCGAAGACGACCGCCGGGCAGCGGTCGAACGCGCCTATGGGGCGATTGCCGGCCCCCCTTCCTCCCAGATCAAGGCTTACGCCTGACGCGGCAGTGGGCTACCCGCCCAATGCGTCTGCGATGCGCACCCCACCAAGCGCCTGGTCACCCGGCCTGCAGCCAGCGCGCGACAAATCCCTGGGCGTCGGGTAGCCAGTCGCGAAAATCCTCGGCGAACCCGGCGGAGTCGAGGATGAAGTCGTCTTCGCCACCGGCCAGGGGATTGGGTTGGCGGGCCCGACGCGCCATACGCGCCAGGACGTCGGCAATGCCTTCGACCCCCGCATAGCTGCCCAGCCAGTTCTCGCGGGCCATCAAGACCATCGCTTGGCGCGCCGACTCGGGAAGGTCGTCGAGGCGGCCGCCGATCGCGGCGTAGACGCCGGAGCAGTAACTACCCAGGGACTCCGGGTGCAGCGCATCCCAGTCCCGGGCCAGAAGGTGATCGTAGAAAATGTCCACGAGGACGCCGGCGTAGCGGCGCCGCTCGGCCGACATACGCCCGCGGCTACGGCGGAAGGCGGGCTGGGATTCGGCGAAAGCGTCGATCGCCCGATGTAGCGCCACTCCCCGAGCAATATCCTCGGGCAGCGAACCGGGCAGCGCTCCCTTGATCCAGTCGCCAACGACGCCCCCGACCACCAGGGCGGGATCGTCACCGACGAGAAAGGCGTGGGCGAGGAAGTTCATGGGAGGCAATAGGTGACGGGTCGGGCCCGCGAACCGATTTGAGCATAGCGCTCCCCGAACTGGCGCACCACCTCCGAGTCCGCACTCCTTAAACACTGCTCTCCCGAAAAAGGCCTGCGCCATTCCTAAGGATCGTGACAAACGTTCCCGAACGTCCTGCCTGCTCAAGTCGGCAATTGCCGCTTAGAGCGCGTTGCAGACACCGCCTTGATCGCGTCATCACCCGCAAGTGATTCACTTCCGGTCAAATCGCCACACCGCCTTCGGATTTGACGTCGACATCCTCGACAATCCCGCGGTCTCTCACCTCGATTTGCCGCAACTCCAAGCCTGCTCTCCGGATGAGCGCCCTTGCGCCTGTATCTCCACGCAGTGTCGACAAACCCAAGTACCACTTGGCCCCAAACGCCACCGGATGACCGCGCACACCGTTGCAAACCGGCGCGACGATGGAAGCTCCCGCCTGGAGCGCCTGCGAAATCAAGCGATGAGTTTCCGGCTTGATGCAAGGCATGTCCCCCAGGGCGATCATCCATCCGCCTGCGTCCGGCGCTGCCCGCACCCCGGCGGCCAGACTGTGACCCATGCCTTGAGCTGCCTCATGGGCGACGATCACCTCGCACCCCGCTTTGGCCAGCAGGTCGGCGAGTTTGTCGTCACCGGGACGGGTGACAGCGACGACGCGGTCGAGGGCGGCACGTAGGGAACGTGCCGAGGCAACACCCAGGGGCGTGCCATCGGCCAGCGGGTGCAGCAGCTTGTTGCCGCCGAAGCGGCTGCCGCTGCCGGCGGCCAGGAGGATGCCGACGATGTCGCCCATGCTCAGCCGACTTGGCAGCCGGCGCTCAGTAGGGGCGCACTAGGCGGCGAAGCTTCGCAGGCGGACAGCATCTGGCCGGACCGGGCGACAACGCCGTTCTTCACCGCCGTCATCTCGGCCAGGATGGCGACGGCGATTTCCGGCGGGGTGTGGCTGCCGATGGCCAGGCCGACGGGGCCGTAGAGGCGGGCGATTTCGGCTTCGGAAAGGTCGAAGTATTGCAGCAGCCGCTCTCGGCGCTTGGCGTTGTTGGCGCGGGAGCCGAGGGCGCCGACGTAGAAGGCCGGGGATTTGAGGGCTTCGAGCAGGGCCAGGTCGTCGAGCTTGGGATCGTGGGTGAGGGCGACGACGGCGCTGTGGGGGTCGAGGGCAAGTTCGACGACCACATCGTCCGGCATGCCGGGGACCAGGGTAGCGCCGGGCACGTCCCATTCCGCGGTGTATTCCACCCGCGGGTCGCAGATCAGCACCTGGTAGCCGAGGGCCTGGGCCATGGGGGCCAGGAAGCGGGAGATCTGGCCGGCGCCGATGAGAAGGAGGCGCCAGGCCGGGCCGTGCACGGTGACGAGGCGCTGGCCGTCCCAGGCCATGGCATCGCCACGGCTGCCGGTGCCGACGGTCGTGGTACCGTTGGCGAGATCCACGGTACGCAGGGCAAGCTGGCCGGCAGTGATGCGGGTAGCCAGCGCCTCCAGCTCCGCAGCGTCGGGCGCCGGCTCGATGACCAGTTCCACCGTTCCGCCGCAGGGCAGGCCGAAGCGCCGGGCTTCTTCGGCGGTGACGCCGTAGCGCACGACTTGCGGGGTTTCTCCGGCGAATTCGCCGGCAGCCATGCGGGCGATGAGATCGTCCTCGAGGCAGCCGCCGGAAACGGAGCCCTGGACCATGCCGTCGTCGCGCAGGGCCATCCAGGCGCCGGGCGGGCGGGGAGCCGAACCCCAGGTGCGGGCCACGGTGACCAGGGCGAAGCGGTGTCCCGCCCCGGCCCAGCGGCGGGCGGCGTCGAGGACTTGGGTGTCGAGGCTGTCCATGTCAGGCCTCCTGAAGGGCCGCCCCGAAGGGCGTAGCTGGGGTTTCGCGGAGCACTGCTCCGCGCCAGCGAAGCCGGCCAGCCATGCATCGCTGGCCGTGGAACGCCTGCACCCCCTTGGGGGAGTTGAGGCGGGAATTGGCAAAGTGCTGCTTTGCGCCGCCGAGACGGGCTTGCCATGCAGGGCAAGCCCTCCGCGATACTGATGAGCGTGGGGGTCGTTTCATTTCAGGCCGCCAGTTCGACGGTACGCAGGGGCAGCCGGGTCAAGGCCTTGCCCGTGGCCGCCAGGATGGCGTTGGCGACTGCCGGCGCCACGGGGGGCACGCCGGGTTCGCCGATGCCCGAGGGCGGAGCGGCGGAGGGCACGATGTGCACTTCCACCCGGGGCATTTCGTTGATGCGCAGCAGGGGATAGTTGCCGAAGTTGTCCTGCTCCACCTGGCCGTCCTTGAGGGTGATTTCGCCGTAGAGCACGGCGGAAAGGGCGAAGCCGACGCCGCCTTCCACCTGGGCGCGGACGTTGTCCGGATTGATGGCGACACCGCAATCGACGGCGGCGACGATGCGGTCCACCCGCACGCTGCCGTCCTTGGCCACGGTCACCTCGGCCACCTGGGCGACGTAGGAGTGGAAGGATTCATGGACCGCCACGCCCCGACCGCGGCGCTCGCCGGCCTTGCCCGGCTTCAAGGGCGTACCCCAGCCGGCCTTCTCGGCGGCCAGTTTGAGGACGCCGGCGTGGCGCGGGTGGGCAGCCAGCAGTTCCAGGCGCAGGGCCACCGGGTCCTTGCCCGTGGCTGCAGCCACCTGGTCAAGGAAGGCTTCGGTCGAAAAGGCCGTGTGGGAAGACCCCACCGAACGCCACCACAGCACCGGAACGCCGATGTCGCTGGGGGTGTGCAGGTCCACCTTGAGGTTGGGGATGGCGTAGGGCAGGTTCGCGGCGCCTTCCACCGAGACGCCGTCGATGCCGTCCTTGACCAGCATTTTCTCGAAGGGGGAGCCGATCAGGATGGACTGCCCCACCAGGCGGTGGCGCCAGCCGGCCAGCTTGCCGTCGGCGTGGATGGCCGCCTCCAGGGCGTGGTGGAAGAGCGGCCGGTAGTAGCCGGCCCGCATGTCGTCCTCCCGCAGCCAGACGAGCTTGACCGCGGGGTTGCCAGATATCTTGCCGTTGATGGCCTTGACGATGTGGGCGGCCTCCAGCACGTAGTCGGCGTCCTTGCTGGCGCGACGGCCGAAGCTGCCGCCGGCGTAGAGGGTATGGATGGTGACCTGCTCGGGCTTCAAACCGAAAAGGCCGGCCAGGGCGTATTGGTCGCCGGTGTGCATCTGCTCGCCGTTCCACACCTCGCAACCGTCGGCGCTCAGGCGGATGACGCAGTTCATGGGTTCCATGGCGGCGTGGGCGAGGTAGGGGAAGTCGTAGCTGGCCCGCACCACCTTGGCCGCCTTGGCGAAGGCGGCGTCGGCATCGCCCTCGCTGCGGGCTACCTGGCCGGGGGTCTTGGCCAACTCGCGATAGCGGTCGAGGATTTCGGCGCTGCCCAGCTTGAAGGCCTTGCTGTCGTCCCAGACCACGGCCAGGGCATCGCGGCCCTTCTTGGCGGCCCAGGTATCGGTGGCCAGCACGGCGACGCCCTGGGGAATGGGCACCACCTCGACGACGCCCTTCACACCCTTGGCGCGGGCGGCGTCGAAGGATTTCACCGTCGCCCCGAAGCGGGGCGGGTGGGCCACCACGGCCACCAGCATGCCAGGGAGGAAGACATCCTGGGTGAATTGGGCCTTGCCGTTGGTCTTGTCGGCGGAGTCGCGGCGGTTGGCCTTCTTGCCGATGAGCCGGAAGTCCTTCGGGTCCTTGAGTGTGACATCGCTAGGCACGGCCTCGGCCGCCGCAGCCTTGGCCAGTTGGCCGAAGGTGGCGCGATGCTTGGAGGCCGGATGACTGACGACGCTGTCGTGCGCCACGATCTCGCTGGCCGGCACCTTCCACTGCTTGGCGGCGGCGCTCACCAGCATGGCGCGGGCGGCGGCGCCGGCCTTGCGCATCTGCTCCCAGGAATTGGCCATGGCGGTGCTGCCGCCGGTGCCCTGGGCCGGGCCCCAGAAGAGGTTGTTGTAGCGCTTGGCATCGGCCGGGGCGCCTTCGACGCGCACGGTCTTCCAGTCCGCATCCAGTTCTTCGGCGACCAGGGTGGCGAGGCCGGTGTAGGTGCCCTGGCCCATTTCCAGATGCTTGGAGAGGACGGCCACGGTGTTGTCGGCGCCGATGCGCAGGAAGGCATTGGGCTCAAAGGTGACGGGGGCAGCCAGCCCCTCCCCGGCCTTGCCGGGGCCGGCATTGGCGGCGATTGCCGTGGGCAGGACGAAGCCGAGGGTAAGCCCGGCGCTGCCCTGGAGGAAACGACGGCGGCTGAGGTTGGCGATGGCGATATCGGTCATGGTCATCTCTCAAAGCTTGTGAAGAAATCGTAGCGAGCGGTCCGAGCGTGAGGCGGCCGGAGCGCAGCGACGAGACATATCAATTAGATAGGCGACGAGCGAGCACCCCCCAACGAAGCGATCGGATCGCGCAGTAGATTTATTCATAAGCTTTCAGGCCAGGGTCTTGGCGGCTTCATGGATCGCCGCCCGGATGCGCTGATACGTCGCGCAACGGCACAGGTTGCCGGCCATGGCACTGTCGATGTCGGCATCGGTAGGGCGGCGGTTGGTGGAGAGCAACGCGACCGCGCTCATGATCTGGCCGGACTGGCAGTAGCCGCACTGGACCACGTCAAGCTTGCGCCAGGCCTCCTGCACCGCCTTGCCGACATGCTCGTGATCCACCGCCTCGATGGTGGTCACCTTGCGCCCGGCCACGGAGGACACCGGCACGCTGCAGGCCCGCGTCGGCACGCCATCCACATGAACCGTGCAGGCGCCGCACAGGGCCTGACCGCAGCCGTACTTGGTGCCGGTGAGGTGCAGGGTGTCGCGCAGCCCCCAGAGGAGGGGCGTGTCGGGGGCGACATCCGCCCGATAGGCTTTACCATTGATGTTGAGAGGGATCATGGGGGACTCCATTGGGATGGGGAGGCGGTTCGGGGACATCAATCTGACCGCGGGTTGCGCAAATCTATCCCAGGGCAAGGACGGCGGCATTGCCCGATCCTGCGCATTTATTGCCTGATCCTGCAAACCGTTCATTGGCGCGACCCCAACAGGCCTCGTTCCCCGGTAAGCTCACGCTTAAATATGGACGAGCAAACACCCGTGAATACGAGCGATGCCACCGCCGACCCCAGGTCTGCCTGCCAGCGGCAGCAGAGCGAACTTGCCATCCTGATTGAACGATATTGCGGCGGTGTCGACGGGGTTCACGAAACCGGTGTACCGCGTCTCGCCTTTTTTCGCACGACCACGACCCACGGGCCGATGTGCAGCGTCTATCGCTCGGTCCTCGTCATCGCGCCCCAAGGCGCCAAGCGCATCGTCCTCGGCGAGGAAGCGTTCGAATACGATCGCACCCAGTATCTGCTCACCTCCGTTGAACTGCCGGTGGTAGGGCAGGTCATCGAGGCATCGGCCGATGCCCCTTATCTCTGTGCCGTTCTCGACATCGATCTGCGCCAGGTCAGCGAACTGCTCGGCGAACACGGCCAGCAACTGCCTGCCGCCCCCATGGCCCGCGGCATGGGCGTGAGGCCCCTGGACGAAGGCCTGGCCGACGCCATGCTGCGCCTCGCCCGCCTGGTGGAGTCGCCCCGGGACATCCCGGCCCTCGCCCCCCTGGCGGAACGGGAAATCCTCTACCGCCTGCTGGCGGGCGAACAGGGGGCACGGCTGCGCCACACTCTGCTGGCGGACAGCCAGGGCCACCGCGTCGCCCGGGCCATCGGCTGGCTCAAGGACAACTTCCACCAGCCGCTCTCCATCGACGCCCTGGCCGACCGGGTGAACATGAGCCCCTCGTCCCTGCACCACCACTTCAAGGCCATGACGGCCATGAGCCCCCTGCAGTACCAGAAGCACATCCGCCTGCAGGAAGCCCGCCGCCTGTTGCTGGCGGAGCCCATCGACGCCGCGACCGTCGCCCGCCGCGTCGGCTATGAAAGCCCCTCCCAGTTCAGCCGCGAATACCGCCGCCTGCTCGGCGCCCCGCCGGGACAGGACGCCGCCCGCCTGCGGCTGGGCTGAGTCAAAAAAAGGCCGGGTCGCCCCGGCCTCTGCGGCTGCCTCGGCGAAGACGACTTATTCGTCTTCGTCGTGCAGTTGGAACTTGCCCGCCAGTTGCTGCTGCACATTGGGCGGCACAGCGGCGTAGCGAGCGAATTCGATGGTGTAGCTACCCTGGCCGCCGGTGAGGGATTTGAGCCGGGACTGGTAGTCGTTGAGTTCGGCCAGGGGCACTTCGCCGGTGATGGCGGCCATGCCGTGGCCGCGGCCGTCGGTGCCGGTGATGTGGCCGCGGCGGCTGGAGAGATCGCCGGTGAGGTCACCGATGGCGGTTTCCGGAACAACGATCTCGATGGTGACGATGGGCTCCAGCACGATGGGCTTGGCGCCGCGGATAGCCTCGATGACAGCCTTACGGCCGGCGGTGACGAAGGCGACTTCCTTGCCATCCACAGCATGGGTCTTGCCATCGAAGACAGTGACCTTGAGATCCTCCACCGGGAAGCCGGCGACGACGCCGCCTTCGAGGGCCTGGCGCACGCCTTTCTCCACCGCCGGCATGAAGACACCGGGGATGACGCCACCCTTCACCGCGTCGATGAACTCAAAGCCATCGCCACGGCCCTTGGGCTCGATTCGCAGGTGCACTTCACCGAACTGGCCGGCGCCGCCGCTCTGCTTCTTGTGGCGGTGCATGGCTTCGGCCGGGGCGGTGATGGTTTCCCGGTAGGGGATGAGAGGCGGCTTGGTGTCCACCTCCAGTTTGTACTGGGCCACCATCTTGGTCAGCTTGGACTTGAGGTGGATTTCGCCCAGGCCGCGGATGACGGTTTCGTTGGTGTGGGGGTGGCGCTCGACGACGAAGGTCGGGTCTTCCATGGCCAGCTTGCCGAGAATGTCGAAGAGCCGCTGCTCGTCGCCCTTCTTCTTGGTCTCCACGGCCAGGCCGGCCATGGGGCGGGGAAAGTCGAGGGGGATGAGGTGAATATGGTCCTCGTCGTGGGAATCGTGCAGCACGCAGTCGAAGTCGATTTCCTCGACCTTGGCGATGGCACCGATGTCGCCGGGGACCAGTTCGTCCACCTCGACCGTATCCTTTCCCTGGAGTTGGTAGAGATGGGCCACCTTGAAGGGCCGCTTGCCATCACCGACGAAGAGCTGCATGTCCTTCTTCACGGTGCCCTGATGCACGCGGAAGATGCCGATCTTGCCCATGTAGGGGTCGGCCACCACCTTGAAGACGTGGGCCAGCACGTGCTTGGCGGGGTCCGGTTCGGCGTGGAAGGCCTCCGTCGCGCCACCCGGCTCGCCCTTGTAGAAGGGCGGCGGATTGCCTTCCGCCGGATTGGGCGCCAGGCTGGCCAGGACGTGCAGCAACTCCTTGATGCCGGCGCCAGTCTTGGCCGAGGTGAACAGGATGGGGATCAGATGCCCTTCGCGAAGGGCCTTCTCGAAGGGGGCGTGGAGGTCGGCCGCGCTGGGATCGGCGCCGTCTTCCAGGTATTGGGCGAGCAAATCCTCGTCTTCCTCGACGATCTGGTCGATGAGGGCACGGTGGGCGGCGGCGACGGATTCGAAGTCGGCGTCGCCGGCATCGTGCTCCAGCACCTCCACCACGTCGGCCGCGCCATGGGCGGGCAGGTCGAGCACCATGCAGGCCTTGCCGAAGCGTTCGCGAATATCGGCCACCAGGCCGGGGAGGTCGAGGTTCTCGGCGTCGATCTTGTTGATGACGATCATGCGGCAAAGCTTGCGCTCGGCGGCGTAACGCATCATGCGCTCGGTCATCAGCTCGACGCCGGTCTGAGCGTTGACCACCACCAGCGCGGTATCGACCCCGGCCAGGGCCGCAATGGCCTGGCCGGCAAAATCCGGATAACCCGGGGTATCTGCGAGATGAATGTGGGTGTTCTCGTAGGCGAAATTGACCAGGGCGGAACTGAGGGAGTGTCCGGCTTCCTTCTCCATCGGGTCGGCGTCGCAGACGGTACTGCCCTTGTCGACGCTGCCCTTTGCAGCAATGGTTCCAGTGGCGAAAAGCAGAGCCTCGGCAAGGCTGGTCTTGCCCGCGGCTCCGTGGCCGACCAGGGCGACGGAACGCAGGGCTTCTGGGGGTGTTCTGGACATGGTGGTCTCCCGTTACTTGTTGGAATCCGTTTGGGGCGCCGCAAGACCAGCGGCCACCAGGCGCTCGGCGAAGTAGGGGCCGACGCCGTATAGCACACCTGCGGCCAGGGCCATGAGCAGCAGGCCGCCGCCCAGTTGCTTGCCGGTCTTGGCATTGCCCTCCCAATGGGCAGTAAAAAAGCGCACCAGGCCGATGGCGTGGATCACAGCGGCCGGAGCCGCCATCCAGCGCGCGGCCACCGCCGGCGCCGGAACGGCCATGAAGGGTTGCAGGATGACCAGAACGACGAAGGGAATGCCGACCAAGGCCAGGGGTACACCGGCCACCGCGAGAATCCACTGCCGACCCGCGGCAAAGGCAGCGGGGATGACATTGATGTAGCCGACCAGGGCGAGGGAAAACCCCGCCGCCGCCGCCAGGGCAATGAGGGCGACGAAAAGCGTGAACCAGATATCCATTATTTCTTGGCTTTCTGGGGTCGCTTCCAACCGGGGATGGTCATCTGGCGGGCGCGGGAAACGGTGAGGGCATCCGGCGGAGCATCCTTGGTCAGCGTGGTTCCCGCCCCCAGGGTGGCACCGCGGCCCACGGTCACCGGCGCAACGAGTTGGGTATCCGAGCCAATGAAAACGTCGTCCTCGATGATGGTCTTGTGCTTGTTGGCACCGTCGTAGTTGCAGGTGATGGTGCCGGCGCCCACGTTGACCCGCTGGCCGATGACGGCGTCGCCCACGTAGGCCAGATGGTTGGCCTTGGACTGGGCAGCGATGATGCTGTTCTTGACTTCGACAAAGTTGCCGATGTGCACCTCGGGGCCCAGTTCGGTGCCCGGGCGCAGGCGGGCGAAGGGGCCAATGACGCCATCCGGCCCCACCACGGCATCATCCAGGTGGCAGAAGGCGGCCAGCCGGGTGCCGGCGGCGATCTTCACGTTCCTGAGCACGCAGTAGGGGCCGATCTCGACGGCGTCGGCCAGTTCCACCTTGCCTTCGAAGACGCAGCCCACGTCGATGGCCACGTCACGGCCGCAGGCGAGCTCGCCCCGTACGTCGATGCGGTTGGGGTCGGCGAGGCGCACGCCGTGGACCAGCAAGGCATCGGCGATGTTGCGCTGGTGCACCCGCTCCAGTTCGGCGAGCTGCACCTTGCTGTTGACCCCCAGCACCTCCCATTCGCCATCGGGCTGGGCGGTGCGAACGGGCAGGCCCTCGGCGACGGCCAGAGCGACGATGTCGGTCAGGTAGTACTCGCCCTGGGCGTTGTGGTTGGAGAGCCCCTTGAGCCAGGCCTCCAGGCGGGCCGAGGGAATGGCCATGATGCCGGTGTTCACCTCGCGGATGGCCTTCTCTGCGGGAGTCGCGTCCTTTTCCTCGACGATGCGCACCACGTGGCCGGCCTCGTCGCGGACGATGCGGCCGTAGCCGGTGGGGTCGGCGAGATCGACGGTGAGGATGGCCAACCCATCCTTGCCCGCCTGCAGCAGGCGCTTCAGCGTGCCGGCCTTGGTCAGGGGTACGTCGCCGTAGAGCACCAGGGTCTGGCCTTCCGCCGACAGGGCCGGCACCGCCTGCATGACCGCGTGCCCGGTGCCCAGTTGAGGCTCTTGCTTGGCCCAGGCCAGATCGGGTGCCGCAAGGGCGTTACGCACCACTTCCCCGCCGTGGCCGTAAACAACGACGATGCGGTCGGCGCCCAGCTCCCGGGCGGTGTCGATGACGTGCTGAGCCAGGGCCTTGCCCGCTATCGGATGCAGAACCTTGGGCAAATTGGAATGCATACGCTTGCCTTGGCCGGCAGCGAGAATGACGATGTTCATGGGGGTTTGACAATATAAAAAAGCCGGAGCGCATCCGGCGAAGGTTTCAGGCGATTTTCTTTTCTTCCTGGCCGGCGAGGATGTCGCTCAGCACCTGTTTGCCGCGAGGCGAGACGAACCAGTGCAGGACGTTTTTGTCGTTGATGCGGGTTTCGATCACGCCCAGGGACTTCATCAGGGTCAGGCGCTGGCTGACGAAGTCACGCCCCAGCCCGGTGCGATCGCAGACCGCGGCGAGGTTGCCATAGACGAAACTCTCTTCGGCCAGGGCGCGCAGAATTTCGACGTCGTTGTAGGTGAGCGCCTCCTTGGGTTCAGGCTTGACCTCGATGCGCGGCTCGGGAGCCTTGTCCTCGCGCACCGCGGCCAGTTCCTGGATTTCCTGATTCTGCTGGCGCAAGTCACCCACTTCGCGCTTCATCTGTTCTAGTTGGCCTTTGAGCTTCAGGACCACGTTCTCCACCAGGCGCCGGGAGGCAACCACGTACAACAGGCAGAACCCCGCGAAAACATAGAGATCCAGGGGCTTGGTACGGGCACCTTCGAGCAGGGTGCTGGAAATCATATTGAGAAAGAGGGGCACGGTCAGCGCCGCTACCACGCCAAGAACAGCGTATTTGGCCCAGTCCCGGCGCCCGAAGCCGCCCTGGCGATCGGCCAGGAAACCGTTGGCGATACCCCCCAACACCCCCGCCACCAACATGATGGCGAAAATCAGAGCCATATGCCCATCCAGCGCCCCGGAAGGCGGTGTCACCAGCATGGCAGCCTGCAATTCCCCGGTCATCTCGTCTCCCCCCGTGATTTTCTGGCATTTTCACACGATTGGGCAGCCAAGTCGAAAAAACAAACCCCCACGGGCCAGGGGCCGGCGGGGATTCAGCAAGCCGAAGCGGAATCAGCGCGGCAGCGCCGTGCTTCCCATCAGGAAGGCATCCACCTCACGGGCAGCCTGGCGCCCCTCGCGGATCGCCCAAACGACCAAGGACTGGCCACGACGCACGTCGCCAGCGGCATAGATGCCCTCGACGTTGGTCTTGTAGCAGCCCGCGCCGTCGGTGGTGGCCTTGGCGTTGTTGCGGGTATCCCTCGCAACGCCGAAGGCATCAAGCAGGCTCCCAACCGGGTTGGTGAAACCCATGGCCAGGAAGGCCGCATCGCACGGGAGCTCGAACTCGGAACCGGCAACCTCGGTCATCTTGCCGCCAACCCACTCGACGCGCACGGCCTTGAGGGCCTTGACGTTACCGTTGCCGTCGTCGATGAAGGCCTTGGTAGCGACCGCAAACTCGCGGATGGTCTCGCCTTCCTTGTGGGAAGAGGAGGTGCGCAGCTTGAGCGGCCAGTAGGGCCAAACCAGGGGCTTGTCTTCCTCTTCCGGCGGCATGGGCATGAGCTCGAACTGGGTGACAGAAGCGGCGCCCTGACGGTAGCTGGTACCGACGCAGTCGGAGCCGGTATCGCCACCGCCGATGACGACGACGTGCTTGCCCTTGACATTGATTGGGTTCTTGATGCCCTGCTGGATTTCCTTGTTCTGCGGAATCAGGAATTCCAGGGCGGCGTGGATGCCCTTGAATTCGCGGCCCGGTACCGGCAGATCGCGCGGCACTTCCGACCCGGCAGCGAGGATCACAGCGTCAAAATCCTTCTTCAATTGGTCGGCGGTAAGGACTTCGGTTGCATCGTTGTTGATGCCGGCCGGGACGGCCTTGTCGCCAACGATCGCCTTGGTCTTGAAGACCACGCCTTCGGCTTCCATCTGGGCAACGCGACGGTCGACTACGGACTTGTTGAGTTTGAAGTCGGGAATGCCAAAGGCGAGCAGACCACCGATACGGCTGGATTTTTCGAATACCGTCACATCGTGGCCGACGCGGGCCAATTGTTGGGCTGCGGCGAGGCCGGCGGGACCGGAACCGACGACGGCAACCTTCTTCCCGGTCTTGCTGGCGGCCGGTTGCGGCACCACCCAGCCCATTTCCCAGCCCTTGTCGATGATGAAGTGCTCGATGGATTTGATGCCTACCGGCGCGGCATTGATGCCCAGGGTACAGGCGGCCTCGCAGGGGGCCGGGCAGATGCGGCCAGTAAAGTCGGGGAAGTTGTTGGTGGAGTGCAGCACGTCCAGGGCCTGCTTCCAGTTGCCTTTGTAAACGAGGTCATTCCAGTCGGGAATGATGTTGTTCACCGGACAGCCGCTGTTGCAGAACGGGATGCCGCAGTCCATGCAGCGGGCACCCTGGGTCTTGGCCTGATCGTCCGACAGGGTCTGGACGAACTCCTTGTAGTGCGTCAGGCGCTGTTCAACCGGCTCGTACGCCTCTTCCAGGCGCTCGAACTCCATGAATCCGGTCGGCTTGCCCATTATGCGGCCTCCGCAGGGCCGCCCCAAGGAGGCAGCAAGTCAATACATGAGAGCCGCGCCAGCGGCGGCACCGAAATTGCCCCCTCCCGCGGGGCGGAGGCGGAAAACAGCGGAGCAGCGCTCCGCTCCGCCGGAGCGGGTGCGCAATGCAGTGCGCACCCTCCGGGGAAATGGGGGAAGGTCTGTTTCATGCGGCCTCCTTCTGTGCTGCAGCGGCCATCTCGGTGAGGGCGCGCTTGTACTCGTGCGGATAGACTTTGACGAATTTTTCGCGGTAGGCATCCCAGTTGGCCAGGATGACCTTGGCGGTCTTGCTGCCGGTGTATTCGGCGTGACGGGTGATCAATTCCTTGAGCTGGGTCTCGTCGGCCTCGCCCCGATGCTGGGGCTCGCCAGCAACCTGCCGGCCGGCCGGCATTACCTTCTCCAGGGCAACCTGGGCCAGATTGCAGCGCTGCTTGAAGCTGCCATCTTCGTCCAGCACATAGGCGATGCCGCCAGACATGCCGGCGGCGAAGTTGCGGCCGGTCATGCCGAGTACCGCTACGGTGCCACCGGTCATGTATTCGCAGCCATGATCGCCCACGCCTTCGACGACGGCGGTGGCGCCGGAATTGCGGACGCAGAAGCGCTCGCCGCCCACCCCGGCGAAGAAGGCTTCACCTTCGGTTGCTCCGTACAGGACGGTGTTGCCGACGATGATGTTCTGTTGAGTGTTGCCACGGAAGTCCGGGCTCGGCTTGATGATGATGCGGCCACCCGACAAGCCCTTGCCGACGTAGTCGTTGCCTTCGCCGGTCAGTTCCAGGGTCACGCCCTTGGCCAGGAAGGCGCCGAAGGCCTGGCCGGCGGTGCCGGTCAGTTTGACGTGGATGGTGTCGTCCGGCAGGCCGGCGTGGCCATAGCGACGGGCCACTTCACCCGACAGCATGGTGCCGCAGGTGCGGTTGACGTTGATAATGGAGGTCTCGATCTGGACCTTCTGGCCCTTTTCGAGGGCCGGCTTGGCTTCGGCGATGAGCTTGTGGTCCAGGGCCTTGGCCAGGCCGTGGTCCTGGGTTTCCACGTTATAGCGGGGAACGTCGGCCGGCACGGCGGGCTGGTAGAAGATCTTGGAGAAATCCAGACCCTTGGCCTTCCAGTGCTCGATACCTTTCTTCATGTCCAGCAGGTCGGTGCGGCCGATAAGCTCGTCGAACTTGCGGATGCCCAGCTGGGCCATGATTTCACGGGCTTCCTCGGCGACGAAGAAGAAGAAGTTGACCACGTGCTCGGGCTGGCCGGAGAAGCGTTTGCGCAGCTCCGGATCCTGGGTGGCGACCCCCACCGGGCAGGTGTTGAGGTGGCACTTGCGCATCATGATGCAGCCTTCGACCACCAGCGGTGCGGTGGCAAAGCCGAACTCGTCCGCACCGAGCAGGGCGCCGACGACCACGTCGCGGCCGGTCTTCATCTGGCCGTCAACCTGGACGCGGATGCGGGAGCGCAGGCGGTTCAGAACGAGGGTCTGCTGGGTTTCGGAAAGGCCCAGTTCCCACGGGGTACCGGCGTGCTTGATGGAGGACTGGGGCGAAGCGCCCGTCCCGCCGTCGAAGCCGGCGATCACAACGTGGTCTGCCTTGGCCTTGGCGACGCCTGCGGCGACGGTGCCGACGCCGACTTCGGAGACCAGTTTGACCGAGATGGAAGCGCGGGAATTGGCGTTCTTCAGGTCATGGATGAGCTGGGCCAGGTCCTCGATGGAGTAGATGTCGTGGTGCGGCGGCGGCGAAATGAGGCCGACGCCCGGCACGGAGTGGCGCAGGAAGCCGATGTACTCGGACACCTTGTGGCCGGGCAGCTGGCCGCCTTCACCGGGCTTGGCACCCTGGGCCATCTTGATCTGGATCTGGTCAGCGTTGACCAAATATTCGGCGGTCACGCCGAAGCGGCCGGAGGCCACCTGTTTGATGGCCGAACGCAGGGAATCGCCTTCCTTGAACGTGTAGTCGCGCTCGATGCGGGACGCGCCGACCACTTCGGACAGCTTCTGGCCGGCCTTCAAGGGCTGGAAGCGCTTGGCGTCCTCACCACCTTCACCAGTGTTCGACTTGCCGCCGATGCGGTTCATGGCGATGGCCAGGGTCGTGTGAGCCTCGGTGGAAATGGAGCCCAGGGACATGGCGCCGGTGGCGAAGCGCTTGACGATCTCCTTGGCCGGCTCGACTTCCTCCAGCGGAATCGGCGCGCCTTGCGGCTTGAACTCGAAGAGCCCGCGCAACGTGAGGTGACGTTTGCTCTGATCGTTGATCAGTTGGGCGTATTCCTTGTAGGTCTCGTACCTGCCGGAGCGGGTGGAGTGCTGCAGCTTGGCGATGGAATCCGGGGTCCACACGTGCTCTTCGCCGCGGATGCGGTAGGCGTATTCGCCACCGGCATCGAGCATGGTGGCCAGCACCGGGTCGTCGGAGAAGGCTTCCTTGTGAAGGCGGATAGCCTCCTCCGCCACTTCGAAGACGCCGATGCCTTCGACATTGGAGGGGGTGCCAGTGAAGTACTTCTCGACGAATTCCTTCTGCAGACCGATGGCCTCGAAGATCTGGGCGCCGGTATAGGACATGTAGGTGGAGATGCCCATCTTGGACATGACCTTCATGAGACCCTTGCCGACTGCCTTGATGAAGTTCTTGGTGAACTTCTCGGCCTTCTCCACATCGCCCTTGGCCAGGGTTTCGATGGTTTCGAGCGCCAGGTAAGGGTGCACCGCTTCCGCACCATAACCGCCGAGCAGGGCGAATTGATGAACCTCGCGGGCGGTGCCCGTTTCGACCACCAGCCCGGCGCTAGTGCGCAGGCCCTTCTTCACCAAATGCTGGTGGATTGCGGAAGTGGCCAGCAGGGCAGGAATGGCGACATGTTCGGCATCCACCTTGCGGTCGGAGACGATGAGGATGTTGGCACCGGAACGAACGGCGTCCTCGGAATCAGCGGCGAGGGAAGCCAGTCGGGCCTCGATGCCGGCCGGCCCCCAGGCTAGCGGGTAGCAGATGTCCAGTTCGAAGGAACGGAATTTGCCGGAGGTGTACTTCTCGATGTTGCGCAACTTTTCCATGTCGTCGAAGGACAGGACGGGCTGGGAAACCTCGAGGCGAATGGGCGGGTTGATGTCGTGGGTGTTGAGCAGGTTCGGCTTGGGACCGATGAAGGACACCAGCGACATGACCAACTCCTCGCGGATCGGATCGATCGGCGGGTTGGTCACCTGGGCGAACAGCTGTTTGAAATAGGCGTAGAGGGTCTTGTTCTTGTTCGAGAGCACCGGCAGGGCGGAGTCGGTTCCCATGGAGCCAGTCGCTTCCTCGCCGTTTTGTACCATGGGTTCCAGGATGATCTTGATGTCTTCCTGGGTGTAACCGAAGGCCTGCTGGCGATCCAGCAGGGAGGCGGCGGAGCCGTCGCACTTCTCGGCGGCGGCCGGAACCTCGTCCAGTTTGATGCGGATCTTCTCGATCCACTCACGGTAAGGCTTGGCGTTGGCCAGGGATTCCTTGATTTCCTTGTCGTCGATGATGCGCCCCTGTTCCATATCGATGAGGAACATCTTGCCGGGCTGCAGGCGCCACTTCTTGACGATCTTCTTCTCGGGAATGGGCAGCACGCCGGACTCGGAGGCCATGACCACGAAATCGTCGTCGGTGACCAGATAGCGAGCCGGACGCAGACCATTGCGGTCCAGGGTGGCGCCAATCTGGCGGCCGTCGGTGAAAGCGACTGCGGCGGGACCGTCCCAGGGTTCCATCATGGCGGCGTGGTACTCATAGAAAGCCCGCCGGCTTTCGTCCATGAGCGTGTGCTTTTCCCAAGCTTCCGGGATCATCAGCATCACGGCGTGGGCCAAGGAGTACCCACCGCCCATGACCAGCAGTTCCAGGGCGTTGTCGAAGGAAGCTGAATCGGACTGGCCGGGATAGTGCAACGGCCACACCTTGTCCAGATCCTTGCCCAAGATGGGCGAGGAAATCGCCTGTTCCCGCGCCTTGAACCAGTTCACGTTGCCACGCACGGTGTTGATTTCGCCGTTGTGGGCAATGTAGCGGAACGGATGGGCCAGATCCCAGGTCGGGAAGGTGTTGGTCGAGAAGCGCTGATGCACCAAGGCGAGCGCGGAAACGGTGCGCTTGTCCTGTAGGTCGAGGTAATAGACGCCCACCTGGTCGGCCAGGAGTAGGCCCTTGTAGTTGACAGTACGGGCCGAGAAAGAGGGCACGTAGAATTCCTGACCGTGCTTGAGCTTCAACTGCTTGATGGCATTGGCGGCACGGCGGCGGATGATGTAGAGCTTGCGCTCGAGGGCATCGGTAACGAATACGTCCGGGCCACGGCCGACGAAGACCTGGCGGATGACCGGCTCCTTGGCCTTGACCGTCGGCGACATGGGCATGTCGCCATTGACCGGCACCTCGCGCCAGCCAAGGACAACCTGGCCTTCCGCCTTGATGGAACGCTCGATTTCCTCGACGCAGGCATGGCGGGAGGCGGCCTCCTGGGGCAGGAAGACCATGCCGACGCCGTATTCGCCGGCCGGAGGCAGGTCCACGCCCTGCTTGGCCATCTCCTCGCGATAGAACTGGTCGGGAATCTGAAGGAGAATGCCGGCACCGTCGCCCTGGAGGGGGTCGGCACCGACGGCACCGCGGTGATCCAGGTTTTTCAGGATCAACAAGCCCTGCTCGACGATGCCATGACTCTTCTGGCCTTTGACGTGGGCAACGAAGCCCACGCCGCAAGCGTCGTGCTCGTTGGCCGGGTCGTACAAACCCTGCCGCTCAGGTACTGCCGGTTCCATCACTCGCGTTCCTTCAATAGACGTGGCGTAGCGCCAAAGGTGAAAAAAGCCGGTGGGGCGCCGGCTTGTACGATGGTTTGGTGCGACCTAGGATTCTATCCGGAAACCCCTGTCAATTCAAGATTCTGCGCGGCCCCGGCGGCGCACCGGGATGGGTCGTCTCACCCCTTTTTGGGGCAGCGGCGGGCAATCACCGCTTCGATTTGCTGGGTCTTGGCGTCGCCGAACACGACAGCCCGGCCGACGGACTGCAACATGACCAGACGCAGAATTCCGTCCTGGACCTTCTTGTCGTGCTGCATAAGCTCCAGATAGCGCCCGGTTCCAAGGGCGGGGCCGCTGACCGGTAAGGCGGCGCGTTGGAACAGCCTCTCACAACGGGCAACATCCTCCGGCTTGAGCCAACCCAGGTCGCGGGACAGTTCGACGGCCATCATCGTCCCCACCGCCACCGCCTCGCCGTGCAACCAGGCGCCGTAGCCCATGCCAGCCTCGATGGCGTGGCCGAAGGTGTGGCCAAGGTTGAGCAGCGCGCGCTCACCACTTTCCCTCTCGTCTGCGGCGACTACTTCGGCCTTGTTGGCACAGGAACGCTCGACCGCAAACATCAGCGCTTCCGCTTCACGGGCGAGTAGGCGCTCGATATTGGCCTCCAGCCATTCGAGAAAGGGTAAATCCCTGATCAAGCCATACTTGATGACTTCGGCAAGGCCAGCACTGAGTTCACGGTCGGGCAGCGTATCGAGGGTGGCAATGTCGGCCAGTACAAGGCGTGGCTGGTAGAAGGCGCCGATCATGTTCTTTCCCAGGGGATGATTGATCGCCGTTTTTCCTCCAACGGAAGAATCGACCTGGGATAGCAGCGTCGTCGGTACCTGGATAAAAGGTATGCCGCGCTGGTAGCATGCCGCGGCAAACCCCCCCATGTCGCCGATCACCCCTCCGCCCAACGCGACTAGAGTCGTGCTTCGCTCGCAATGGGAACCCAGGAGCGCGTCAAAGATGCGGTTGAGGTTGTGCCAGTCTTTGTATTGCTCCCCGTCGGGGAGCACCACCGCCGCCGCAGCGACGCCGACAGCGGCAAGGCTGCGCTGGAGACGGCCCAGATAGAGAGGTCCCACCGTGGTGTTTGTGACGATCACCGCCTTCTTGTGGCGGAAGCAGGGCGCGAGGAGATCACCACGCTCCAGCAGACCGGGACCAATGTGGATGGGATAGGAGCGGTCGCCCAGGGCAACGGTCAGGGTTCGCATGTTCTGAGGTACTCGCGCAACAAGTGGTTAACCATGGTAGAAGCCGGCATCCGCGCCCCTTCGGCGATGCAATGGGCCGTTTCACGGTAGAGCGGGTCGCGCTGGGCGTAGAGGTCCCGCAGACGAGCCAGGGGGTCCTCGACGCGCAGGAGGGGCCGATTGCGGTCGTTGCGGGTGCGTTCGTGGAGGAGGTCCGGCGGCACGTCGAGATAGACGACCCAACCTGTGTCGTGGAGCGCCGAGCGATTTTCCGGGTCGAGTACAACCCCGCCGCCGGTGGCCAGGACGATTCCTGACTCGGCCGTCAGATCCTTGATGGTCTGGGCTTCCCGCCTGCGGAAGCCGTCCTCCCCTTCGATTTCGAAGATGGTCGGAACACTCACACCGGTGCGCGTCTCGATTTCGTGGTCGGAATCCATGAAGCGGCGGCCAAGGCGCCGGGCCAACTGCCGTCCGACCGTAGTCTTTCCAGCTCCCATCAGCCCAACGAGGTAGATATTCATGGCGCCCGAATTCACCCCCCGGATTTTACCTGATCGAGTCGCCCCAGCGAAAAGGGCCGGCAAGTGCCGGCCCCTACAAGAGCGTCGCCCCGTTCAGTTCAGGTTGAGATTCTCGCTGACGATCCGAGGCGTGATAAAGACCAGCAGTTCGGTCTTGTCGTCGACAGTCTCGTTGTTCTTGAACAGCCAACCCAAGTAGGGAAGATCGCCGAAGACGGGAATCTTGTTGGTGGTGCTCTTGAGATTCTGGGTAAAAATTCCCCCGATTACTACCGTTCCGCCATTTTCTACCAGAACTTCAGTCTTGACATGCTTGGTGTCGATGGCGACACCGGCACCCTGGGTTGTCAAGGTAGATGGGGTATCTTTGTTGACGTCTAGAGTGAGCGTGATTTTCCCGTCTGGCGTAATCTGGGGCTTAACCTTCAGGGCCAGATTCGCCTTCTTGAACGACACGCTCGTTGCCCCGGAACTCGTCGCTTGCTGATAGGGGATTTCGACCCCCTGCTCGATCAGCGCCTCAACCTGATTTGCAGTCATCACGCGCGGGCTGGAGATCACCTTGCCACGGCCATCGGCCTCCAACGCAGATATTTCGAGATCGAGGAAGCGTGTACGATTCTTGTCATACAGGATGAACGACAAGGCACCAGCTGCGCCCGAGCGGGGCGTGGCGGGAAGGTTGACCATTTGTTGACCAAGGAAGGTCGGCGTCCCGCTGGTGATACCCACGGCCTGCGAGGTGGTTTGAGCGTTACCACCACCGATCGCAATATTGTTGCTTCGACCATCCGCCCCACGGCCCGTGGAAGGAGTGAAGGCCCCGAGCCGTACACCAATGTTCTTGGAAAACGCATCGGATGCCTCGACGATACGCGCCTCGATCAGCACCTGGCGTGATGGAATGTCGATCTCCCCAAGCATGCGTCGGATGTCGTCGAGCCGCGACGGGATGTCGGTAATGAAGAGTTTGTTGGAGCGAGAATCCATGACCACCTGTCCACGCTTTGAGAGGAGGGTCTGGGACTTATCCTTGAGGGCGGCGAAGATGGTCTCCGCCTTGTGATAGTTAATCTGGAATATCTCGGTACGGAGCGGCTCCAGGTCGCCGATTTGTTGCCGCGCTTCGTACTCGAGCTTCTCGCGGGTGGCGATTTCGTCGCGGGGAGCGATGAGAATCACGTTCCCGTTCTTGCGCATATCCAGCCCCTTCTGCTGGAAGATGATGTCCACCACCTGATCGGCGGGGACATCCTTGAGCACCAGAGTCGTCGTCCCGGTCACCGTTTCGCTGATAACAGCGTTCAAGCCCAGCTCCTCAGCCATCAGACGGAGAAGTGCCCGAACGTCACCGTTCTGGTAATTGATGCTGACTCGTGGTCCCTGGTAGCCAATCTTCGTTCCCTGCACCAGCTTATTCGGGTTTTCGATGATTTGCTTGACCTCGACGATGAACTGGTTTTCGGTCTGGTAGGCGTTGTGCTCCCACAGGCCCTTGGGCGTGATGGTCATGCGCACATTGTCCTGCTTGGGCTCGGTCACCACACCGGTCACCGGGGTGGCAAAGTCTGTGACATCGAGCTTACGGCGCAGATGGTCGGGGAGGTTGGTCTTCAGAAAATCGACGACCAGAGTGGACCCTTGCTGGCGAATATCGATACCGGTACCAACGTCGCTCAGATCGACGACGATGCGCCCCTCTCCGTCCTTGCCGCGACGGAAGGTGATGTCGCGGATGGCGTGGCGAGTGCCTACCAGACTTTCCTCGGCGAAACGGGTGGACTTCTGACCGCTGGAATCCACCACCCGTGTCACTGGGGAGAGGGTGACCAGCAGAGATTTTCCTTCGACCCGGGCCGAGTAATTCATGTTGCGGACCAGATTGAGTACCAGCCGGGTGCGTTCACCAGCCTGGACCACATTGAGACTCTTAAGATCGCCCTCATTGACCGACTGGGTATTGCGCCCCAGGCCATTTGCGGTGGATGGAAAGTCAAAGGCAACCCGCGCCGGGTTGGCGACGCTGAACCCCGCCGGAGGAGCGCTCAGGGGCTCTTTGAGGTCAATCTTGACGATAACATCCCCGCCCTGCTGGGCGACGTTAAGGGCTTCGATGCTGTTCTGCTGGGCACCCGCGCTTCCTGCCGCGGCAAGGCAAAACACGGCGGCGAGGGCCGAAAACCAGTTCTTGAATTTCATTTCTTGCTTGCCTCCTTGCCTTGCAGGTACAGAGAGCTGGTCCGTTCGCTCCAGTCGCCCGCAGCATCCTGAATCAGTTCGCGCAAAGTGAGTTCCTTCTCGGTGATGTTGGTGACCACGCCGAAATCGAGGCCGATGTAGTCACCGATCTTCACTTGCTTGACCGCCTGGTCCACCTGGATGACAGCGATATGCTGTCGATTGACGTTGAGATATCCGATCATCCGCTGCGACTCCAGCGGGTATTTCTCGAGGATGCTGTTACGCACTTCGCGAGCCTCGAAATCAGGCTGCAAGCCCCCTTTCGTCACCCCTTTGCCCCGCTTTGAATCGGGTTCGATCTTGGCCGCCTTGAAGGGATCGAGAATATCTGCGACCTCATAGGGAACGGGTTCATAGGGTTGGACGCTGGGAAGTTTCGGGATGTTGGGCTTCATGTCCCTGGTGTTTTCCTGCATCCATTGACGCAGATCTTCATGGTCCCCTGAACACGCCGCCAAGACCAAGCTGCAGAAGGCAATCATCAGACGCTTCACTTCTTGCCTCCCTTCGCATCTTTTTCCTTCTTTTTCTGGGCGGCAATTTCGGACTCGTCCAGATAACGGAAGGTCTTGGTGACCGCGTCGAGAACCAGACCACCTCCGGCACTACCTACCGAGATGTTGTTCAGGGTGACGATGCGCGGCAGCTTGGCCACATCGGCGGCAAACGCGCCAAAGTCGTGGTAACCGCCGGTGATGCGCACCGTGATGGGAAGTTCGGCGTAGAAACCCCTGATCTGCTCTGCTCCAGGCTTGAAGAGCTCGAACTTGAGTCCGCGCCCCAGACCGGCCTGATTCACCTCGATGAGCAGGGCGTCGATTTCGGAGCGATTGGGCAATTGCTTGAGCAAGGCCCCGAAGGAGCGATCGATTTCCTCAAGCTGCTGGGTATAGAGCGGCAGGTTCACCGCCTGCCGCTTCTTGTCGAGGAATTCCTGCTTGAGGCGCTCCTCCTCCTGTCGCTTGGTATCGAGGGTTGACAACTGATCGTTCCACAGCAGAGCCCAACCCGCCCCCAACAAGGCCACGAAGAGGGCAATCAGAAGAGCGATCTTGGGAGCGCGCGGCCAAGAACCCGGATCGTTTGGGTTGAGGTTGCGGAAGTCGTCCAGCAGCGCCTTGACGTCAAGCTTTCTGAGGCTATCCAGGGAAGGGGCTTTGGCGTTCATTTCGTACCCTTTCCGCCAACGCCCTTGGCTCCGGCCTTGCTGGCATCGTCCGGCTTGGCTCGGGTGAGATAGACGTTCATGTTGAATTCGTTCAAGGGCCGCTTATCGACGACCACGGACTTGATTTCGAGCAACTCAGGACGCTCCAACCAAGGCGAAGCCTCCAGATTGCGCATCAAGGTGGAAACACGGGCATTCGATTGAACATAGCCGCTCATGCTCACCTTGTCATTGCTCTGCTTCACCGATTTGAGGTAGATCCCCTCCGGAACCTGACGGACGAGTTCGCTGAGAAGATGCACTGTCTCACCCCGGTCGCGCTGCAGGCTCTCGATGACATCCTTGCGTTTCTTGAGCGCCTCCACCTGCTCCTTCAGGCGCTTGATCTGATCGATTTCCTTGTCGAGGACGGCGATTTCCTTTTTGAGGAAGTCGTTCTTCTCCTCCTGATTGCCGATATAGCCAGCAATGACGCTATAGACCAGGAAAACCACAAGACCACCCAGCAGCGCGGTAAGCCCGAGAAGACTGAAGAACTGCTGCCGGCGCGCCTTGCGTGCCAGCTCGCGGTGAGGGAGAAGGTTGATTCGCATCATGATGGATCGAACCTCCTCAGAGCCAGCCCACAGGCCACCATCAGCGAGGACGAGTCGGCCAGCAGCGCCTTCGCCTTGACCTTGTCCGAGAGGACCATGTTGGCGAAGGGATTGGCCACGATGGTATTGACCTGGGTCCGGGTCGCAACCACCTCGTCGACTCCCGGAATCACGGCGCATCCACCGGAAAGCACGATGTGGTCGACCTGATTGAACTGGGTCGAGGTAAAGAAGAACTGCAGCGCCCGAGACACTTCCAGAGCCAGATTTTCCACGAAGGGGTTGAGCAACTCGGTCTCGTAACCCTCGGGAAGATTGCCCGTGCGCTTGGCCGCTTCGGCATCCTCGTGACTCATACCATAGTGGCGGGCGATGTCCTGGGTCAGTTGTGCGCCCCCAAAGGCCTGCTCCCGGGCGTACACCTGCTGGCCGTTGCGCATGACGGTAAGCGTCGTCGCGTTGGCCCCGGCATCGACCACGGCAACGACCTGATTCTTGCCCCCCTCGGGCAACTGTTTTTCGATCAGATTGAACGAAGCCAGGGCAGCGAAGGACTCGACGTCCATGACCATGGCCTTGAGACCCGCGGCTTCGGCCACCGCAACCCGATCCTCGACCCGCTCCTTCTTGGAAGCAGCTATCAGCACCTCGATTTCGTCAGGCACGGCGGGCGCGGGCCCGAGCACCTGATAATCGAGATTCACTTCGTCGATGGAGAAGGGAATGTACTGGTTGGCTTCGGTTTCGACCTGGACCTCCAGTTCGTCGTCCCGCAGGCCCGCCGGCATGATGACCTTCTTGGTAATTACCGCCGACCCGGGCAGCGCGAGGGCAACGTTGCGGGTCGAAGTCCCCATGCGTTTCCAGGCCTTCTTGACGCAATCCACCACGGCTTCCAGATTGACGATATTGCCGTCCGACACCGCATCCTTGGGCAACACCTCGATGGTGTAGCGCTCGACGCGGTAACCCTCTTTCCCGCCGGCAGACAACTCGACCATCTTGACAGAGGACGAGCTGATATCGAGCCCGAGCAAGGGGCGCGCCTTGGGATTGAATAACGCTGACAGATCGAGACCCACCTGACCCCCAAAAAAACCTTACAGAATGCGAAGTTAGGCAAACAACCAATAATTCACTTCAGATGCTAGCAACAAGCCTAGGGCATGTAAAGCCTTTTTTGGGCCGACCACCGGCCGGCGTATAATCCGCGCAACGTCGCTACCCGAGCCCCATCTTGTCGAGTTCCCGCCTGATTCTACGCCTCATCGCCTACCCCATTGCAGCCCTGGCCGGCCTCGTTGCCATTGCCATCGCGCTTGCGCTCATCGTCCTGGTCCTCACCTATCCCAATCTCCCCTCCCTGGAAGTGCTGACCGACTACCGACCCAAGATACCGCTGCGGGTATACACCTCGGATGGCTTTCTGATCGGAGAATTCGGCGAGGAACGTCGGGCTGTGGTGGCCTACCGCGATGTGCCCGAAGTGATGAAGCAGGCCATCCTGGCCGCAGAGGACGAGCGCTTCTTCCAACACGGCGGCGTCGATTACCAGGGCGTATTGCGGGCGGCTCTCGCCAATCTCACCAGCGGCGGCAAGAAGCAGGGCGCATCGACGATCACCCAGCAGGTGGCCCGCAATTTCTTTCTCTCCAGCGAAAAGACCTATACACGCAAGCTCTACGAGATGCTGCTCTCATTCAAGATCGAGAGCAACCTTTCCAAGGAGCAGATATTCGAGCTGTACCTGAACCAGATTTTCCTGGGTCAGCGAGCCTATGGCTTTGCGGCTGCGGCGCAGATTTACTACGGCAAGCCACTGGCGGACATTTCCGTGGCCGAAGCCGCCATGCTGGCAGGCCTGCCCAAGGCACCTTCTGCCTTCAACCCGGTCGTCAATCCCAAACGTGCCAAGATTCGCCAGCAATACGTGCTGCGCCGCATGCATGAACTGGGATTCATCGACGCCAAGCAACACGAGGCCGCTCTGAAGGAAACCCTGGTGGTGAAGCGCGACCTCTCCGACTATCCGGTTCACGCCGAATTCGTCGCCGAGATGGCGCGCCAGATCGCCGCCGAGCAGTTCCCCGACGAGGTCTATACCCGAGGCTTCCGCATCACCACCACCCTGACCCGCGACGAGCAGCAGGCCGCCTACGCCAGCCTGCGCAGGGGAGTCATGGATTACGACCGTCGCCACGGTTACCGGGGTGCGGAATCATTCGTCGACCTGGGCGCCGCGCCCGCAGACCAGGAGGAGTTCCTCGATGAAGCGCTCCAGGATGTTCCCGATGCGGGCGACCTCGTCCCCGGCATCGTCGTCGCGGCGAACGCCACCCAGGTCAAGGTCTATCGCCGGGGCGGCGAGACGGTAACGCTAAGTGGCGATGCCCTAAAGTTCGCCGCCCGCATGCTGGACGACAAGGCGCCGCCGCAGAAGCGCTTGCGGCGTGGTGCGGTCGTCCGCCTGCAAAAAAGCGAGAAGGGCTGGCAGATCGCCCAGTTGCCCGAAGTGGAATCGGCTTTCGTCGCGGTCGATCCCCGTGACGGCCGCATCCGCGCCCTGGTCGGCGGCTTCGATTTCAACCGCAACAAGTTCAACCATGCCACCCAGGCCTGGCGCCAGCCCGGCTCCAGCTTCAAGCCCTTCATCTATTCCGCCTCCCTGGAGAAGGGTTTCAGCCCCTCGACCATGGTTGAGGATGAACCCATTGTCATCCCCGCCAGCCAGACCGGTTCCCAGGCCTGGGAACCGCACAACTACGACGGCAAGTACGAAGGCCCGATGAAGCTGCGTACCGCCCTGGCCAAGTCGAAGAACATGGTGTCCATCCGCATCCTGCAAGCCATCACCCCGGCCTACGCCCAGGACTACGCCACCCGCTTTGGCTTCGAAGCCGAAAAGCACCCCCCCTACCTGACCATGGCCCTGGGGGCGGGGGCGGTGACCCCCTGGCAGATGGCCTCGGCCTACTCAGTCTTCGCCAATGGCGGCTACCGCATCCAGCCCTACGTCATCATGGAAATCCGCAACGAACGCAACGAAGTGGTCGCCGCGGCTGCCCCGGTCAGCGTCGGCGAGGAATCCACCCGGGCCATCGACCCCCGCAACGCCTTCCTCATGGACGGCATGCTGCGCGACGTCACCATTTACGGGACCGCGGCCAAGGCTTCCGTAGCCCTCAAGCGCCACGATCTCGCCGGCAAGACGGGCACCACCAACGAATATGTCGATGCCTGGTTCTGCGGTTACCAGATGACCGTCGCCGGCTGTGCCTGGATCGGCTTCGACCAGCCCAAGAAGCTGGGCGACAAGGAAACGGGGGGAGCTGCCGCCCTGCCCATCTGGATCGGCTACATGACCCGCGCCCTGCGCGACGTCCCGGTCAGCCTGCCCGAAGCCCCCGCAGGGCTGGTGGCTTACGGGACCGGACGCGATCGCAGCTATGTTTACAGCGAGAATGCGGAGAAGGAAGAAGCCGCCGCCTCAGAAGCAACGAGCGGCGAAGCTCCGCCCCAACCCGACCTGGATAAGCCCCCAACGGATTGAGGCCGCAGCGCCCGAGCAGTTGCGCGCGCCCTCACCCATCACCCCAAACCCTCACCGACTCCCCGGCCTGCTCGCTTAGCAGTTGCGCGAGTCGCCCGAACAATTCGGCGCCGCCACGGGTATCGACCCAGCGCTGACCATCCCAGCGAAAATGGAAGCCCCCCGAGCGCGCCGCCACCCAGATTTCCTGGGCCGCGCCATGGCGATTGACGACCATGCGGCTACCGTCGGCAAACTCTATTTCCAGGATGCCGCTGCCCGCCCTCTCCCAGTCCAGGTCTGCGCCCGAAGCCTCGAGGGAGGCCTCAAGCCTGGCGAGTACTTGCTCGGCGCGGGATTCGAATTCGCTGTCGTTCATGATGTGCTACCATCCCCCGATTACTGACCGATCCGTCATTAACATGTCCCGATTCCCCCTGGCACTGCTGTTTTCCGGACTGATCCTGGGGGGCTGCGGCACCAAGGGCGCACTCTCCATGCCGCCGGGTCCGGCGCCCGACCCGCTCCTAGGCAAGGCTCCCGCCCGCCAAGAGGCCGGAGCCCACCATGTTAACACGGACACCTCTTCCCCCACCCGATGAGCCCCTTCCCCCGCCAAGCTGGCGTGCTCCACGCCGAATCCGTCAGTCTTGCCCATATCGCCCAGCACTTCGGCACCCCGGCCTACGTCTATTCCCGCGCGGCCCTGGAAGCCTCCCTGAGGGAGTTCACCGAGGTACTCTCCGGCCATCCGGCCGGCGCCGGCGCTCTCGTCTGCTACGCCGTCAAGGCCAATTCCAATCTGGCCATCCTCAATCTCTTTGCCCGCCTTGGCGCCGGCTTCGACATCGTTTCCGGCGGTGAGCTGGCCCGGGTGCTGGCCGCTGGAGCCGATCCGAGCAAGGTCGTCTTTTCGGGCGTCGGCAAGACAACCGAGGAAATGCGCCAGGCCCTCCAGGCCGGCATCTTCTGTTTCAACGTCGAGAGCGCCGCCGAACTGGAGCGTCTCGACGCCGTCGCGGGCTCTTTGGGCACACGCGCCCCGGTCAGCCTGCGCGTCAATCCCGACGTGGACCCGAAGACCCACCCCTACATCTCCACCGGTCTCAAGGAAGCGAAGTTCGGCGTCGCCTACGACCAGGCCGCCGAACTCTACCGGCGGGCCGCCGCTCTACCCCATCTGAATGTCACCGGCATCGACTGCCACATCGGCTCCCAATTACTCGATCCCTCTCCGTTTACCGAGGCGCTGGACCGCATTCTCGCCCTGGTCGACCGGCTGGCCGCCGACGGCGTCGCCATTCGCCACCTGGACCTGGGCGGCGGCCTCGGCATCCGCTACCGGGAGGGGCAGGAGCAGCCCACCGTGGCCGCCTACCTGACGCCCCTTCTCGACCGCCTCTCGGGCCGGGGACTCCAGGTGGTCCTCGAACCGGGGCGCCGCCTGGTGGGGAATGCCGGCGTGCTGCTGACCCGCGTCGAATACCTGAAGCCCGGCGAGGAGAAGAATTTCGCCATCGTCGATGCCGCCATGAACGACCTCATGCGCCCCGCCCTGTACGAAGCTTGGCACGACATCGTGCCGGTGGTGGAACATGCAGGTGAAACCCGCGCCTGGGACGTGGTGGGGCCGGTCTGCGAGACCGGCGACTTCCTCGGCCAGGACCGGACTCTGGCCCTGGCTCCCGGCGACCTGCTGGCGGTCCTCTCGGCCGGCGCCTACGGCATGGCCATGAGTTCCAACTACAACACCCGCCCCCGGGCCGCCGAAATTCTGGTGGACGGTGAGCAGACCCATCTGGTGCGGCGACGGGAATCCATCCCCGAATTGTTCTCCGGCGAGTCCTGCCTGCCACGATGAAACCACGGCTGGTCCTCGTTCTGGCGGCGCTGGCCGTAGCTGCCTGCAGTGAGAAAGCGCCCGAGAAAAAGGGGCCGCCTTCCACCCTCATCACCGTCGCTCAGGTCCAGCCCGCGCGCTTCGAAGTGGTCGAGCGCACCCTGGGCTCGCTGGAGGCCGTCCTCGACCCCAAGGTGGGTGCCGAAATTGCGGGCCGCATCGTCGCCGTCCACGTGCACGGCGGGCAACCAGTGAAGAAGGGGCAGGTCATGGCCCGCATAGACCCCCTGGACGCAACCCAGCAGGCCGCCGCCGACCGGGCCGAGGTCGCCCGCCTGGAGGCCCTGCTGGGCCAGCAGGAACGCCTGATCACCCGCCAGACGGAACTGGTCGCGCGCAACTTCATTTCCCGCAATGCCCTCGACGACGTCACCGCCCAGCGCGACGCCCTGCGCAGCCAACTCGCCGCCGCCCGGGCCCGGAGCGAAATTTCCCGGCACGGCCTGGGGCGCACCGAAGTCATCGCGCCCTTCGACGGCAACGTCGAGGTTCAGATCGTCAGCGTCGGCGATTACGTCAAGGTCGGCGACCCGGTGTTCCGCCTCATTTCCAATGCCCGCCTGCGCGCCAACCTGCCTTTCCCGGAAAGCGCCGGCCCCCGCCTGCGCATCGGACAGCCCGTACGCCTGGTCAGTCCGATGGCGCCCGATTCCCCCGTCGAGGGCACCATCGAGGATATCCGCCCGACGCTGCTCGAAGGCAGCCGCGCCATAGAAGCCATCGCCCGCATTGACAATTCTGGCGCCCTGCGGGGAGGGGGGTCGGTGAACGCCACGGTCATCACCGGCACCCGCGAAGGCGCACTCATGGTGCCGGAGCAGTCGGTGGTCCTGCGCCCTGTCGGCAAGGTCGTCTATGTGGTCGAGGGCAGCAAGGTCCGGCAGCAGATCGTCCGCACCGGGGGCAAGGAAGGGGGCCTGGTGGAAATCATCGACGGCCTCAAAGGAGGGGAAAGCGTGGCCCTGGACGGCGCCGGATTTCTCACCCAGGATGCGCCCGTCACGGTAAAAGGCGCCCCGGCAGCGGCAGCGCCCGCCCCGTCCAAATCCCAATGACCCTGCCCGAACTTTCCATCAAGCGCCACGTCCTGGCGTGGATGGTCAGCGGCGTGCTGGTCCTCTTCGGTCTCATCAGCTACGGCCGCATCGGGATGGACCGCTACCCCTACATCGAATTTCCTGTGGTATCGGTCACCACGGCCCTGCGGGGCGCCAATCCGGAAATCGTCGACGCCTCGATCACCAACATCATCGAAAGCGCTGTGAATTCCACCCCGGGCATAGAGCACATCCAGTCCACCTCCTCGCCCGGCGTTTCGGTCATCGGCATCACCTTCGGGCTGGAAAAGAAGATCGACGTCGCCTTTAACGAGGTCCAGGCCAAGGTCAATCAAGTGCTGCGCCGCCTGCCAGACGAAGTGGACCCGCCTGTGGTCGCCAAGGTCGAAACCAACGCCCAGCCCATCATGTGGCTCGCCCTGCAAGGGGACCGCACCCAGCAGCAGCTCAACCAGTACGCTCTCAACGTCCTCAAGAAACGCCTGGAGACCATCGACGGCGTGGGCGAAGTGCGCCTCGGCGGGCGCCGCGACCGCACCATCCGGGTGGAACTGCACCCGGAGCGCATGGCGGCTCTGGGAGTGACCGCCCAGGACATCACCGCCGCCCTGGAAAAGGAGCACGTCCAGATGGCCGGCGGCTTCGTCGTCGGGCAAAAGACCGAGAGCCTGGTCAAGCTCGACCTCGAGTTCCACAGCGTCGAGCGCCTGGGCAGCCTAGTGGTGGCATGGAAGGGCGGCGCTCCGGTTCGCTTGGGCGATATTGCCGATCTGGTTGATGGCCTTTCTGACTACCGCCAACTGGCCCGCTTCAACGGCAAGATGACCATAGGCCTGGGTATCGTCAAGGTCACCAACACCAACACCGTCGCCATCATCGACCGGGTGAAGGAGCGCCTGGACAAGGAACTACGCCCCCAACTGCCTCCGGGACTCGAATTGCACGTGGTTTCCAACGACGCCATCTTCATCCTGGAAATCATCAACGCCCTCAAGGAACACCTGCTCGAAGGCACCCTGCTGGCTGCCCTGGTGGTCTGGATCTTTCTCCTGTCGGTCCGTTCGACCCTCATCATCGCCCTGGCCATACCGGTCTCCCTCATGGGCGCGGTGGCGGTCATCTATTTCGCCGGCTACACCCTCAATTCACTTACCCTGCTCGGCCTCCTGCTCCTCATCGGCGTGGTGGTGGACGACGCCATCGTGGTACTGGAAAACATCTTCCGCCACCGGGAGGAACTCGACCCCGACCCGGTCTCCGCCGCCATCAACGGCGCCAACGAGGTATTTTTCGCCGTCCTAGCGGCCACCCTGGCCCTGGTATCAATCTTCGCCCCGGTCATCTTCATGAGCGGCATCATCGGCCAGTTCTTCCGCTCCTTCGCCGTCGTCGTCACCTTTGGGGTTCTGGTCTCCCTCTTTGTTTCCCTCACCCTCACCCCCATGCTCTGCTCCCGCTTCCTCACGGTACGGGAAAAGGGCCACGCCCGGCGCGGGCTACCGGCGCTCATCTCCCGCGGCTTCGCTTGGCTCGAGGCCTTTTACCGACGCCTGTTGGCCTGGGCGCTGCGCCACCGCTGGAAGGTGGTCTTGCTCACCGTTCTCGCCGTCGCCTCCAACGCTTTTTTCTTCGCCCAAGTGGGCAAGACCTTTGCCCCCGAGCAGGACGAGGGACGCTTCCTGGTCAACCTGCGCACCCCCCTGGGATCATCCATCGATTACACCGACACCCGCCTGCGGGCCGTCGAGGAAACCCTGGCCAGACATCCGGAAATCGTCACCGAATTCGCCCTCATCGGTCTGGGAAGCGCGGGCCAGGTCAATCAGGGCTTGGTCGTGGCGCGCATGGCACCCCGGGACCAGCGCAGCATCTCGCAACAGGAGCTCTTGCCCATCCTGCGGCGCGAACTGGCCGAGATTCCGGGCGCCCGCGCCTTCGCCGCCCCCTACCCCATGGTGCAGGGCCAGCGGGGCGAACCCCTGCAATTCGTCCTCGCCGGGGAGAATCTCGCCGAGGTGGCGCGCCTCTCGAAGGACCTGCAGCAAAAACTCGCGACCGAACCCGGCCTGGGACGCATCGATACCGATCTGCAACTGGATCTGCCGCAACTGGTCTTCGAGCCCGACCGCCTGCGCATCGCCGCCTCCGGCCTCAGCTCCCGCGACGTCGCCCTGGCCATCAACATGCTCACCGGTGGGGTCGATATCGGCAAGTACAACGACGATCCCGGCGACGGCCAGCGTTACGACGTCCGGGTCAAGGCCCGAGAGGGCGAATTCACCCAGCCCTCCGACCTGGCCAAAATCTGGCTGCGCAATCCGGAAGGCAAGATGATCCGTCTCGATGCCGTGGCGAGCTTCCGGGAAACCCTGGGCCCGGCCGTCATTGGCCGTTTCGACCTGCAATACGCCGCCACCTTCTTCGCCACGCCGACTCTACCGCTGGGAGAAGCGGTCAAGCGCATACGGGCCCAGGCCGCCGACCTGCCCCCCGGCTACCAGATCAAACTCATCGGCCAGGCCGAGGAATTCGGCAAGACCACCCAATACATGGCCTTTGCCTTCACCCTGGCCCTCGTCCTGCTGTACATGGTCCTCGCCAGCCAATTCAACTCCTTCCTGCAACCCCTCATCGTCATGCTGGCGCAGCCCCTGGCCATCATCGGCGGCATCGCCGCCCTGTGGGCCACCGGCCAGACGCTCAATATTTACTCCATGATCGGCCTGGTGCTTCTCATCGGCCTGGTAGCCAAGAACTCCATCCTGCTTGTGGATCTCGCCAATCAGCGGAGGGCCGGGGGCATGGGTGTGGACGAAGCCCTCTCCGACGCCTGCCCCATCCGCATGCGTCCGGTGCTCATGACCTCGGCCACCGTCATCCTGGCCCTCACCCCGGCCGCCCTGGGCCTCGGGGCTGGCTCGGAAACCAATCAGCCCCTCTCCATCGCAGTCATCGGCGGCATGGTGTCCTCGACCCTGCTTACCCTGGTGGTGGTCCCCGCAGTTTACTCCTTGGTGGAAAACTTCCTCGCCCGGCATCGGCGCACCGCACCTGCGCCCGCAGCAAAGTAAGCAGTGGACAAACTGCGCCTCGACAAATGGTTGTGGGCAGCGCGTTTCTTCAGGACCCGCAGCCAGGCAAGCGCAGCAGTCGAGGGCGGCAAGGTTCATCTGAACGGCCAGCGCGTGAAGCCCGCCCGGGAACTGCGGGTCGGCGACGCACTGAGCATCACCGCCGCCGAACCCTGGGAAGTGACCGTGCGCGCCCTCTCCGAGCGCCGCGGCCCGGCCCCGGAAGCCCGAAGGCTCTATGAAGAAACCCAGGCCAGCCTGGCAGCCCGGGAAGCGGCTCGGGAAACCCGCCGCCTAATCGCCGAACCGGCGGCCGAGCGCCACGGCCGCCCCACCAAGCGCGACCGCCGCCAGTTGGGTCGCTTCAACGACTCATAAGACCAACGCCAGTGACACGGGCAGGAAGATCAGCGCCGCCAGATTGCCCACCAGCACGATGGATGCCACCCGCTGGGGCTCCTGCTTGTAGCGTTCGGCGAAGAGGAAGTTGAGTACCGCCGGCGGCAGCGAACCAAAGACGATGAGCATGGCCGCCTGGTGGCCCTCGATCCCCAGGGCCTGAACGACGCCCCAGGCCACGGCCATGCCCAGAACAGGCCGGGCTAGAGCCCCCATCAGCGAGACCTTCCAGTCCCCCAGGGACACGTCGGTCATGCGCACGCCCAGGGAAAAGAGCAGCAGCGGAACCGACACGTCTCCCAGCATCTTGATGGCCGTGACCGCCGGCGACCAGAGGGGAATCTTGAACGCCGCCACCCCCAAACCGCCAATGGCGGCCGCCACCACCGGCACACGCCAGAGGGTGAGAAGCCGCGCCCTGGGGTCGAGCAGGCGCGCCCCAAGGGTGAAATGCAGGGTGTTTTCCACCATGAAGAGGATCACCGCCGCCGCCAGGGCGTTCTCCCCCCAGGCCAGCACCGCGAGCGGCAGCCCGATGTTGCCGGAGTTGTTGAACAGCATGGGCGGCACGAAGGTCTTGGCCGGAACCCCCAGCAGCCGCGCCACCGGCCAGGCCACGAGGCCGCAGGTAAGGAGGACCAGCAGCGCCCCCAGGGCCAGGGGGCCGAAGGCGGCCAGATCAAATGACTTGCCGGCCATGGCGGCAAAGACCAAGGCAGGCACGAAGACATCCATGTTGAGGCGGTTGGCCACCGCCATTTCCGGCTTGTGGCGCCGGGCGTAGAAAAACCCCGCAGCGACGATGCCGAAGATGGGAAAGAGGATGGCGACGATGCGCAGCAGCAGGCCGCCCTCTGCCATCACAACACGTACCGGGAAAGATCCTCGTCGCCGGCCAGGTCGCCCAAACGTACGTTGACGTAAGCCGCGTCCACCTGCACGTCGGTCATTCCCGCCTTGCCCGCCCCGAAGGAAACCTCTTCCAGGAGCTTCTCCATCACCGTGTACAGGCGCCGGGCGCCGATGTTCTCGGTCTTCTCATTCACTTGGAAGGCGATTTCCGCCAGTCGTTGGATGCCGGATTGGGAAAAACTCACCGCCACCCCCTCGGTCGCCAGCAGCGCCTGGTACTGACGGGTGAGGCAGGCGTCGGTCTGGGTCAGGATGCACTCGAAGTCGGCCACCGACAGGGAATCCAGCTCCACGCGGATAGGGAAGCGGCCCTGCAACTCCGGAATGAGGTCCGAAGGCTTGGCCAGATGGAAGGCTCCGGATGCGATGAACAGGACGTGATCAGTGCGGATCATGCCGTACTTGGTCGATATCGTGGTGCCTTCAACCAAGGGCAGCAGATCCCGCTGCACCCCCTGGCGGGAAACCTCGGCGCCGTGGGCCTCGGAGCGGCTGGCTATCTTATCGATCTCGTCGAGGAAGACGATGCCGTTCTGCTCCACGTTTTTCACCGCTTCCAGCTTCACCTCCTCGTCGTTCACCAGGCGGGCCGCTTCCTCGTCGACGATCAGCTTGAGCGCCTCCTTGATTTTCAGCTTGCGGCTCTTTTTGCGCCCACCACCCATGTTCTGGAACATGCCCTGGATCTGCTGGGTCAGTTCCTCCATGCCGGGGGGAGCAAAGATCTCGGCCTGCATGGACGGGGCCGCCACTTCGATGTCGATCTCCTTGTCGTCCAGCTCGCCTTCCCGCAGCTTCTTGCGGAATTTCTGGCGGGTGGCGTTATCTTCCGTCTGCCCGTTGCCCTCGGCGAAAAAACCGGGGCTGCGGGCCGGTGGCAGCAGGCTGTCGAGGATACGATCCTCGGCAGCGTCCTCGGCCCGGGCGCGCACGCCCTGCATGGCGCGCTCACGCTGGCTCTTTACCGCGATCTCGACCAGATCGCGGATGATCGTATCCACATCCCGCCCCACATAGCCCACTTCGGTGAATTTCGTCGCTTCGATCTTAATGAAAGGAGCGTTGGCCAGCCGGGCCAGGCGCCGGGCGATTTCGGTCTTGCCCACACCAGTGGGGCCGATCATCAGGATGTTCTTCGGGGTGATCTCCTGGCGCAGGGGCTCGGCCACTTGGGACCGGCGCCAGCGGTTGCGCAGGGCGATGGCCACCGCCTTCTTGGCCTTGCCCTGGCCGACGATGTGCTTGTCCAGCTCGTGGACGATTTCCTGGGGCGTCATCGTGCTCATTCCAGCACCTCCAGGGTGAAATTGCGGTTGGTGTAAATACAGAGATCGCCGGCGATCTCCAGGGATTTGGTGACGATTGTAGCGGGATCGAGCTCCGTATTCTCCAGGAGCGCCCGCGCCGCGCTTTGCGCATAGGCGCCGCCGGAGCCGATGGCCACGATGCCCTGCTCGGGCTCCAGCACGTCGCCGTTGCCGGTGATGATGAGGGAGTTCAGGCTATCCGCCACCGACAACATGGCCTCCAGCCGCCGCAGCATGCGGTCGGTGCGCCAGTCCTTGGCCAGTTCGACCGCGGAGCGCAGCAAATTGCCCTGGTGCTTTTCCAGCTTGGCCTCGAAGCGCTCGAAGAGGGTGAAGGCGTCCGCCGTGCCGCCAGCGAAACCTGCCAGGATGCGGTTCTGGTAGAGGCGGCGCACCTTTCTTGCGGTGGCCTTGACGACAATGTTGCCCAGGGTCACCTGACCGTCGCCGCCCATGGCGACGCGGGGGCCCCGGCGCACCGACAGGATCGTGGTGCCGTGATATTGCTCCATGGGGATATTCCTAATTTTTGGGGACGATGATGCGGGCGACGCTCGGCAAATCGACGATGCCCATCAGTTCAGCCACCAGATGGTGGGGATTGCGGATCAGGACTTCCTTGCCCTGGCGCTTCACCGGTTCGAGAATGTTGCGCAATAGGCCGGCGGAGAAAAAATCGAGGCGCTTCACGGCGGCAAAATCGATCACCGGCCGCTCGTGCAAGTCGATGAAGGCGCGCAAGTCGTCGAAACGACAGTTCTTGAGTTCGCCGCAAAGAAAATGGATGTCGCTCGGGGGAATGACGCTGGGTGCCAGCGCAGGAGCCGCTTTGGCCACCGTCTTGAGCATCTCCCAGGAAGGGGGCGACACCTCGAAGGTGACCGCGTAATCCACCGCCTTTTCCTCGAAGGACTCCTGGCGGCCCAGGTGCTGCAGGAGATCCAGGAGCAGCAGCCAACTGTCCTGGGATTCGGCCTGGCCCACGACCAGGCGCGTTTCGAGCCGCGCGGCGAGTCCCTCTGCCCCGTCCAGGGTCACCGCCACACCGGTCTTGCGCGCCAGACGGAAGAGCTCGACCAACCCCCGGGCAGCTTCTTCATCGCAACTGGCCAGCTTGCCCAGATCAACCCGCTGCGCTTCCTTCTTCTGGATGCCCGCCTTCATCTGGGCAAATTCGGGAGCGGCAGCGCCGGTCAGCACGCCCTGTAGGACGATGGCCTTGGGGCCGCTGGCCAGCGGAGCCGCCGGCTTGTCGTTCTCGCTCCGCCACGCCGGGGGAGAGGTTTCACAGGCCTGGGAAAACTCCTCGCCCAGGCGCTCGAAGCCCCCCCGGTCGCCCAGTACCTGCATCAGGTCGAGGAGCATGCGCCACAGGCGTTCCGCACTGGCCCCGGTGTGGGCCCGGGCTGCAGTCTCCAGAACTGCCCGGGCCGCGGGATCCTGCCCGTTGGCAAAAAGCACGGCTGCCTGCTCGATATCGGCCTGGACCGGATCCATGTCCTGATCCACCTCGATGGCCATGACCGCCGAATCGGTGAAGTCGAACTGGGAATCGCCGAATTCCAGGACCGGCAGTTCCTTGCGGGGCTCCTCCTTCGCCGCAGGCGCAGGCGCAGCGGGCGCCGGACCTGCGGGGCCCGCTCCATTCTGTTCCGCTGCCGGTTCCCAGACCGCCGACTCCTCGGGGGCGGGGGCCGGAGGCGGCTTAGGCCGCGCGGCCTTGCGCTCCGGCATTTTTTCAGCGGGTTTTTTGAAGAAGGAGAAAACCATGGGGGATCGGACCTCGGGGAATGGCTGTTTTAGCACGGCGCCGATTGCCGCGCAATGCTGCGTCCGGGTTTTTGCGGGCTAAGGCTTTTACTCCGCGCTCCCCCGCCGACCACGGGGAATTCCCGACCTTGCCGCCGCGAGTCCGACGAGGACGAGACAAAGCACCGGCCCGAAGGGCTGATCGAAGCCCAGGGCCAGGGCGAAGGCGAGGACGTAGGCCCCCACCCCCGCGGCCACCGCCAGCACGAGTCCCTGACGCCAGCTCGCCCCTCGCGCAAAAGCCAGCCAGGGGGGGACGAAGGCCAGGGCGAACCCGGCGATCACCCCCAGGGAAAGCGTTGCGGCTGCCAGGGAAGCCACCACCAGCAGATCGAAACCCAGGTGGATCGCACGTGCCGAACGGCCGTTCAAACGGTGATGGCGCGGAAATATCTCGGCCAGCAACAAATCCTTCGACAGGGCGGCGAGGAGTGGCAGGACCAGCGATGCGACGCCCAGGGTACCCAGCAGATGGGCCTGCTCGGCGAAATATAACTGGCCGTCGAAAAGGGCATGGCCCAGACGCTCGGCGAGGGGAAAATTGGCGGCCAGCAGGACCGCCACGGCCCAGCCCCCGACCAGGTAGAAGGCATAGGTGCTCCCCCTCACCGGTGCATCGCCGGATCGGCGACGCAGCAGGACCGCCACCGCGGCGGCCGCCATTCCCCCAGCGACCAGCGGCACCCCGACGGCGAGGGCTGCCAGAGACCCGGCGGCGGCGAGGTTGCCGTAGGCCAGCGCCGCCAGCCACTCATGTCGCAGCCGCAGATAGCAGCCCAGCACGGGCAGAAGAACCGCCAGAAGAAGCCCGGTGAGGAAGGGGACGACGAAGAAGCCGGCAAGCAAGTCTCTCATGGCGCCGCCCCCCCCAGCGCTGCGGCGCCCCCCGTCCCGTCCGGGAGAGGCGGCGGTCGCGGCGTCAGATCGAACACCCGCGCGCCCAGGCCGGCGGCAAAATCCGCGTCATGGCTCACCAGCAGGATGCCCGCCCCCGCCGCCGCCCGGTCCCGCAGGACACCGCTCAAATGGGCGACGCCCGCGGCGTCGAGGTTGTTGGTCGGTTCGTCCAGGAGCAGCACATCGGCCGGCGCCATCAGGATGGCCCACAAGGCGAGATATTGGCGCTGCCCGCCGGACAAGCGGTCCAGCCGGCGGTCCAGGCAGTCCTGAAGCCAGGGCGGCAATCCCATGGGGACAGCCCCTGTCAGCCCCAGAATATCCCGTCCGCAGAGAGGCAAGCCCTCCAGGGGCGGCAGCCCCTGGGTCTGGAAGCCCAGGCGTAGCCCCGGCGCCCACAGCAGTTCGCCGGAAAAGACGTGCCCATCCCCCGCCAGGGCCGCCAGCAAGGTGGACTTGCCGGCCCCGTTAGGGCCGGCAAGGGCGACGATCTCGCCGCGACAGACGTGGAAGCCGAGAGGCCCCACCACCGGCCGCTCCCAGCCGACCACGAGGTCGCGTACGGCGAGCAGGTTCATCGCAGCGCCCCCGTCAGGCGGGCCAGGGTGTCGTCGAACAGCCCGAAGAGATCCTGGGCGCCTTCAGACCCGCCGACCGTGAAGGGCAGGACCACGGCCGGAATTTTCGCCCGACCCGCCACCCATAGGCTCGGCCCTTCGCCTTGGTAAGCCGCCCGCAGCACCATGCGGGCCGGCTGGACCTGCTGCCGCGCCAGGAGCTCGGTCAGATGGCCGCTGGTGGGCTCCACCCCCGGCTTGGGCTCCAGGGTTCCGGTCTCGGCCATGCCCAGCCAGGCCAGGAGATAGCTGAAAGAACGGTGATGCACCAGCACCGCCACGCCCTTCAGAGCCGCCCCCTGCTTTTCCCAGCGAACCAGGGCCGCCTGCCATTTGTCGGCGAAGGCCTGAGCGTTGGCGCGAAAGGCGGCGGCATTGCCGGGGTCGATCTCGGCCAGCCTCGTAGCGAGGGCCGCCGCGACCTTGAGCACGTTGCGCGGATCGAGGTGGAGGTGCGGGTTGCCGGCGGCGTGCACATCGCCGTGGGCGCGGTCCACGCTGGCAGGCACTTCGATGGGCGTCACCCAGCGGGCCGCTTCGAAGTAGCCGGGCCGGCCCGGCTGGATGAGGGCGTTGCCGGAATCCCGCAACACCACCGGCAACCAGCCGATTTCCAGATCGGCGCCGCCGGCCACCACCAGTTGTGCCGTCCGCGCCTGGGCCAGCAGCGAGGGCCGCGCCTCGATGCGGTGGGGATCCTGGAGCGCATGGGTGGCGGCGTAGACCTTCACCTTGTCGCCGCCGATCTCGCGGGCGAGCGCCGCCCACTCGGGCACGGTGGCGAAAACATTCACCACCGCCCAGGTGGGTGCGGCGGCCAGCAAGCAGAACATGAAACCAATTAAGCGTTGCATGGCCGCCTCCTAGAATCTGTGGGCGCCGTGGGCACCCAGACTCATGAGGTATTGTAGGGTCCACTGGTGGTCGGTCAGGCCCGCCATGGAGCGATCGTGGGCGTACTGCAGACGCACGCGAGAGAACTCGCTCCAGTTGTAGTCGGCCATCAGGGACGCCCGCTTCGGCTTGTAGTTTTCCACCACCAGATTGGCGGCGTTGCTGCCGAAATCGCGGCGACCGCTGTCCAGTTGCTCGTAACGCAGGCCGGCCCGCCACTGGGGCGAGAACTGGTAGACGCCCTCGGCATACCAGCCGCTCTGTCGGGTACGGGTGCGGCTGGTCACGCTGTCGCCGGCGGCCAAGGGATCGCAGGCGTTGCCCGCGCCCTCGTCGTCGGAGCAGGTCAACTCGCCCGCCTCCCGGCGCTGGAAGTACTCGGTCTGGAACTTAAAGTTGCGCGTCTTGGGATTGCCATCCGGCGCCCACTTCCAGACGAAGTCGGCCCCCCAGATGCGGGAGCGCCCGCTGAAGGCCCCGACCGCCTCCAGGCCGCCCACGTCCTCGAAGTGCGCTTCCCGGTTCCGGGCTGCGGTGCGCAGGTAGGAGACTCCCGCCCGCCAGCTATGGGCGATGCCGACGTCGCCGCCCGCATGGGCGAACAGAGCGCCGGCCCCGCTGCCGTTCTTGTTGCGGTCGCTTCCCGGGAAGTTGGCGCCGCGGCCGATTTCCGCCCCGAATTCCAGGAAGACGGGCGTCGGTGCCAGCCATTTGAGTTGCACACCGTCCTGGGCGTAGCTGCCGTGGCTGCCAAAGAAGGCCTGATAGACCAGGGGCGCGTCAGCGAAATCCCACTGGTGGGCGTGCTGCTCGTTAAGGTAGCCGATGCCGGACTTGAAACGCCCGCCCTTGAGGCCAACGCCGTGGCCGATGGCCAAGGACTGGAACCAGGCTTCCTCGACTTCCACCTCGCCGTCCTGCACAGCCAGAACGGCCATGCCCCGCCAGTAGGGGTCGACGCTGGCCGACAACATCAGCTCCGTGTGATCCACCGAAAAGCCACGGCGATTCTCCCCCTCGATACCGCCCTCCCCGTGCTCGTGACCTGCGGCCGCTACGAAGCCGGTAATGCCCCGCTCGGACACGTTCTTCATCGCCACGTATTTCCCCTGGAGGAAGAGCCCGATTTCCGGATGGACATCGGCATGGGCGGGAGCCGGCCGGGCTGCCGCCGCCGCGACGGTGGCAGCGCTCGCCGCCTCCGCCTTGCGCTCGGCGCCGACGGCCTTGGCCTCGGCCTGGGTAAGCTTTTGTTCGAGGGCGGCGATGCGCTGCTCGTAGCTCTTCTTCATCTCGTCGATCTGGGCGCGGATGGCGGCCAGATCGGCGTCGTTGGCGGCGTGGGCGCTCCCGGCAAACGCCAGGGCGAGCGCCAGCGCAGTTGTTCGCTGTTGCATGGAAATCTCCTGAAAAGGCAAAGGCAAACGCCGCTCCCGGCGGGAGTGGCGCGACACAATCGGCGTTTCAGGCGAAAGGCGGGGCGCCCTGGCGAGCCGGCGGGACCGGCAGGAAGGTGCGGCCGGTAGCCGGTGCGGCCTCCGGCATGCCGCGCGGCGGGGCGATGGGCGGCAGGGCCACCAGGGAAGGCAGGGCCGACCCGAGGTCGTGGGCGGCCAGGCACAGCTCGCAGACATGGGACGGCAGCGGCCCCTCGTCGCCCGCCCCATGCTCGACGCCATGCGCCCCCGCCGCCAGTTGGGCGAAGAAGAAGACGCAAACGAGGAGAAAACGATGGAGGGCGGTCACGGCGACAGTGTACGGGAGGACGGGCGCAGCCTCAATCGACCTGTACCAGCAAGCCCTTGAGGTACTCCCCTTCCGGGAAATTCAAACCGACGGGATGATCCGCCGCACCCGCCAGCCGGCGCACGATACGCGCCTCGCGGCCGGCATCCAGGGCAGCACCGGCGACGATCTTCTGGAACAGTTCCAGCCCGACGCCGCCGGAGCAGGAATAGCTCATGAGCAGTCCCCCCGGCCGCAGCAGGCGGCAGCCCAGGAGGTTGATGTCCTTATAGGCTCGAGCCGCGCGCTCCGCATGGGCGGCGGAAGGGGCGAACTTGGGCGGGTCGAGGACGATGAGGTCGAATTGCCGCCCGGCCTTCCTGAAATCGCGCAGCGCCTGAAAGACATCGTCCTCCAGCCACTCGGCGCGCTCCGCCGGCAAGGCCGGGTTGAGGGCCAGATTGGCCCGGGCCTGATCCAGGGCCGGACCGGAGGAATCGATGGACAGCACGCTGGCGGCGCCCCCGGCCAGGGCCTGGAGGGAAAAGCCCCCCGTGTAGCAGAAGCAGTTGAGGACTTCCTTGCCCGCCGCCAGTTGCCCCAGGAGCAGGCGGTTGTCCCGCTGATCCAGGTAGAAGCCGGTCTTGTGGCCGCCGGCGATGTCGATGCCCAGGCGGACGCTGTTTTCCAGGATGGAGAGCGGCGCGGCCGGCGCCTCGCCGTGCACCCAGCCGGTGGTCGGTTCCAGCCCTTCCAGGCCCCGCACGTCGGAGTCGGAACGTTCGAAGACCCGGGCGCAGCCGGTGGCCTTGACCAGGGCGGCGACGATGGCCGCGCGCCATTTGTCTGCACCAGCCGAAGTGAGCTGCACCACCACCGTGTCGGCATAGCGGTCGGCGATGACGCCGGGCAGCCCGTCCGACTCCCCGTGGATGAGGCGCAGCCCCTCCTGCCCGGCGAGTTCCGGCAGGACGGCACGGCGGGCCACGGCGGCGGCGACGCGGCGCTTGAAGAAGGCATCATCGACGGACTCGGCGCCGTCGAAGGTCCAGAAGCGGGCGCGAATCTGGGATTTAGGGCTGTAGGCGGCACGGCCCAGGGAACGACCGTCGTCGGCCAGCACTTCCACCGTGTCGCCTGGGCGGGCACGGCCTTCCAGCCGGCCGACAGAACCGGCGAAGAGCCAGGGGTGGCGCTTGAGCGCCGAGCGCTCCTTGCCGGGGAGGAGGATGAGTTGAGCCATGGAGAAAAGACTTTCGCGAAAAAGAAACACCCTGGTGAGCCCCACGGGGGCCGCAACCGGAAGACGGTCCGTCAGGCGGGGATCGCCTCCGCGGCCAACAGCACGGTCAGGTCATCCACGCTCATGGGCCGGGCCAGCAGAAAGCCCTGTCCGTATTCACAGTCCAGGGCGTAGAGGGTGGACAGTTCGGCCTCGGTTTCCACCCCTTCGGCCACCACCGGAATCGACAGGGCGCGGGCCATGCGCAGGATCGCATCGACGATGGCCAAACCCCGGTTGCCTTCGCCCATGGCCCGGATCAGGCTGCGGTCGATCTTGAGCTTGGCGTTCGTCATGCCACACAGGGCACCCAGGGAACTGTATCCGGTGCCGAAATCGTCGACGGCCAGGCGATAGCCGCGGGCTTCAAGGCGTTCGACCAGGGCGCGGCCACCCTGAGCCTCGTCGAGGGAAACACTCTCGGTCAGCTCGAACTCGATACGGTCCGGAGCGAGACCGAGGCGATCCAGTTCCCGGAAGAAAAGCGCCTCCCCCTCGCTGCGGGCAAACTGCCGGAACGAAAGATTGACTGCCAAAGGCGGAATGGCGAGCCCCTTGGCTGCCAGCCCGGCGAGATCCGCCGCCACTCGGCGCAGGACAACAAGGCCGATTTCCGGGATGAGCCCACATTCCTCCGCCACTGGGATGAATTCGGCCGGCGACACCGCCCCCCGTTGCGGGTGATTCCAGCGCAGCAAGGCCTCGGCGCTGGCCACCCGGCCGGAGCGAAGATCGTAGATCGGTTGATAGACCAGCCGGAACTGCTCCCGGGTGCAGGCCTCGCGCAGGGCCTGCTCCAGCTCTAGGCGCTGGCGGGTCTGCTGCTCGATGGCACTGGAGAAAAACTGGTAACCGTTCTTGCCCCGCTGCTTGGCGTGGTACATGGCAGCGTCGGCCCGCTGCAGGAGTTCGTTGGCCGTGACGCCATCGGCGGGGGCCAGGGCAACGCCCACACTGGCGCCCACCGTGATCGAGCGCTCGCCGACCCGGATCGGCTGCCCCATCAATTCCACCAGCTTTGCGGCGATGCGCCCTACCGCATCGGCACTGTCGGGCTGATCGAGGAGGACGACGAACTCGTCGCCGGAAATGCGGGCGACGAAGTCGTTGGCCCGCAACGAGCGTTCCAGGCGCTTGCCCAGATCGATGAGCACCTGGTCCCCCGTCGCGTGACCGTGGGTATCATTCACCTGCTTGAAGCCGTCGAAATCGACGAAGAGCACCGCAAATTCGCGCCCATCCCGGCGCAAGCGGGCCACGGCCGCATCCAGGGCATCGCGGAAGGAATTGCGGTTGGGCAGGCCGGTCAGGGTGTCGTAGAGGGCCAGATAAGCCATGCGCTCTTCGGCAAACACTACGCTCTGCCGCAGGCGGGCCGAAAAAAAGGCCGCCAGGACGGCGCCTATGCACACCACCGCCAGGCCGGAACCCAGGAAATACAGCGTCTGCCGGAATACCGGCTCGAGGGAGGCGCTCATCTTGATGCGCCCCACGGGGCGGCCCTGAAGCTGAATCGCTTCATCCACGGCAATTTCGGGCATGGGCAGCCCGAGCAGCAGCGGCCCCCCTTGCGCCGCAGAATATTGCGCAATGACCCGCCCCCCGGGCAGGATCAGCCGTGCCCGGGTCACCGCCGGTGCCGATTCGCAGGCCGCCAGGATTTCCGCCGCGTCCGCCGCGTTGCCGAAGGCCAGGGCAGCGGTGCTGTTGCTGCCCACCACCCGGGCCAGGGAGAGCAGTCCCCGCTCCGCCGCCGCCTGCCAGATGAAATGCTGGATCACCGCCAGAACCCCCACCAGACAAAGAGTCACCCCCGTGCTGATGACGATTTCGCGAATGCGGCGGCGCCTTCTTCCCCGCAACTCAATCCTCCTTCACGTAGCGCGCCAGGCGCAGTACCTTGGCGCTCAGCGACATGCCGGCACGGCGCAGGGCGCCCAGTCCGATGTCGAAAGCGACTCGCTTGCCGTCCTGGACCACATTGACCATCGCCCCCTGTTCCACCAGACCATGGCCGCTGGACAGGGTGAGCAGACCGGCCTCGCGGCTGGCGCGGGGTGCGGCAATCCCCGCCGCCGGCAGATAGACCGCCTGGCAGCCGGCCAGTTGCCCGGACGCCACGGTGCGCACTCGTACCTTTCCTGCCCCCAGGGGCTGGCCGTCCAGGGTGCCCAGTCCCGCCGCCAGTTCATCCCCCTCCACCACACAGAACTGAAAATCCTTGGCCGAACCGCTCCCCTCCGGCCACTGCACGAACTGAACGATGTTGTAGAGCACCGCCACCCGCAAGGTCACATCCCCCGCCAGCTGGGCCCGCACCGGCCCCGCCGGGCCGCACATGGCCAGACAGAGGAGCAGGGTGCAGGCGGTGCGCGGCGTCCCCATGGTCGATCGCTCAGGGCCAGTTAATTTTTTGGGCGCGCCCGAACGGCGTGCCCAGGTGCGCCCGATCAAGGCGCAAAGCCCAGCCGTCGCTCGGGCTAGGGCGAGCATGGGCAAGGCCGAGCGGGCGCAGCCTGGCATGACGAGCGGGGGTAAGGGAAATGTTCACAGGCTCTCAGAAATGCCCCAGCCACTGGAGGAAGGCCTGCCGTCCCACCTGGGGCATGGCGTCGATAGGGGCGTAATAGCCCGGCGTGGGATCGCGATGGCGCCGATTGCCCAGGTCGGTGACTCCCAGGCGCACTTCCGCCTCCGCCCCCAGGCGGCGGTTCACCGTCAGGTTGACCAATCCGTAGCCCCCCACGTCGCCAAGCTGGGTGCGTCGCCGGCCGGTGCCCAGGAATTCGACCCCCACTTCCCAGCCCGCCAGGGCGGGAAAGTAAGCCTGCGCCTTGAACAGATTGCGCGGGGAATTGGTCAGCCAGCGCTCGTCGCCATCCCGGGCTTCCTGGTGAGTGAGGCTGCCCTTGAGGCGCAGGCCGGCCTCGTTGCGATACTCGGCCTCGATTTCGCCCCCCACCACATGGATGTTGCCGCCATTCACGTAACGTGAAAGCCCATCGGCAGGATCGATCCGCTGCTCCAGGGCGCCTTCCAGGTCGTAATGGAAGAGGCTCGCCCCCAGCCGGAATTCGCGCCCCATGAAGTGCTCCACGGCCAGTTCCTGGGTGGTGATGCGTTCCGGCTTCACCCCCGGCGAGGGCTTCTGGGTGACGTTACCGTCGCCGTAGAAGCGCTCGTACTGGTTGGGCGCCCGGAAGGCGCGGCCGTAGAGCAGTTTGACCGCCGTCGCCCCGTCGGGCCGATAGATGGCCGCCAGCCGAGGCGACCACTCGCCCGAAAAGTCGCTCACCTTGTCGAAACGCAGGCCGGCATTGAGCAGCCAGCGCTCGGAAAGGCGCCACTCGTCTTGCAGGTAAGCCCCAGCCGTATTGGCCGCGCGGCGCACGTCGAGGTAAGTGAAGGCCGAGTTGAGGTCTGCATTGCTCTGATCGAGGCGCCAATTGCGCCGCACTTCCACCCCGCCGACCACGACATGGTTGGCCAGGCCGCGATAGGTCAGGCGATACTCGCCCCCCGCCACCTGGGCCTGGGCCCGGTCGCGATTCACATAATTCGGCGTCCCGGCAAAGGGCCAGTCGGCCCGGTAACGATAATGGTTGGCGTACAGCCGGATCAGGCGGCTCAAGGTTTCGCCAGGCATGGATTCGTAGGCCGCTTCGACAAAGGCCTGCTCGTCCATGCCTTCGGAAGCCACGCCGAAGCGGGTACCGTAGGGCGCCGCCGGATTATCCTTGGTACGCCGGTTGAACCCGGCGGAAAGGCGCATGCCCCCCGCCGTGAATTTGGCAAAGAACTTGGCGTAGCGGTCTCCATCCAGGCGGCTGACGCTGGCCCCATACTCGTCGAAGCGCAGACTGCCGCCCCCGTCGTCGGCGAGGCTCCCGTAGAAGACCACATCCTGCCCACCGGCGAGGGTACGTCCGAAGGCCAGGCTGGAGCGCCGGCTGCGGCGTGTGCCGATCTCCACCCGCGGCTCCCAGCCGTCGATCTCGGCCCCGCTGCGGGTCACCAGATTGACCACCCCGAAAAGACCATTGCCCCCGTAAAGCGAAGAAGTCGGCCCGGCAAAGTACTCGACCCGCTTCAGGATCGGCGTATCGAGAATGGCCTCGCTGCCCACCTGGGCCTGGTCGTAGATGCCGTCGTTGGTCCGCAGGCCGTCCACCAGAAAGAGAACCCGGCTGCCGTAGTCATCGGGCCGATTGAAGCCCCGCACCCCGAGAAAGCTGTAGGAATGGTCCCGGGTCACATCGATGCCGGGCAGGCCTTGCAAGGCATCGGCCACCGTACGGTAGCCGAAGGCACGCATGTCGTCGCGTTCCACCACGCGCACCAGAGCCGGCGCATCCAGGGTGGTCTGGGGAAACTTGGAAACCGAGGAAACTTCCAGTTTGAGGAGGCTTTCCAGCGGCAGGTGCAGAGGATCGAGGGCCGCGAGTTCCTGCGCCGCCGCGGGTAGGCCCGCCATCATCCCCAAGCCCAGCCAAAGACCGGCGCCCCGGCGTCTCGTTCTTGTCCGCATCGTCTGCCCCTGTCGCCGGCTGCCTGCGCGGCGCCGGCCGCTCTCTCCGCGCTGGCCTCACAGCCAGGCGCAATCCCGGATTCCCGGTGGTGTGGGGCAATTTTTCCACCATCCGCCCGCGTCTGCACAGAAATTTTCACCGCCGCCGAACCCACGAAAAAAAAACCGGCCCCTTGCGGCAGCCGGTTTCTGGCGGGAAGGTCCGGGCTTAACCCAGGGCCTTGCGATTGCGCTGGTGGCACTCCGCGGCGTACATGACCTTGAACAGGGTCTTGCCGGTGCCCTTGAAAAGGCGCTTGGTGGATTTGGAAACGCAGCGGCGCTCCAGGGAAGAACGGCGGGTACGGTTGATGGCCATGACTAACTCCTTGATTTTGGGAATTTTTTGAAACGGCGGATGTTAGCCCAAAACCCGGGGCCGGGTCAATGTTTGCAGCTGCGGCCTTCGGTCCCGACCGGGGCTCACCCCGGCCGGCCGGCCGCGCAAAAGTGCTGGATGCCTTGTGCCAGTTGCGCCAGGGTCTCGACCATGGGCATGCCGTAGTGGCGACACACCATGTCTACATTGCCTTTGCGCCAGTAGCCCGGCGGACAGCACACCAGGGCCTTGCCCGTACGGGCGGCCAGTCCCAGCTCCAGCAGGGTGATGGGCGCCTGGGAAGTCGGCGCGAAGTAGAAGACGATGAGGCCGGCGGCTTCCATGGCGTCCAGCTCCCACTCCACCTGCTGCGCAAAAGGGGGCGACACCACATCCGCCGGCCAACTGGAATCCCAATTTTCGCGGCGCGGGTTGAACAGAACGCCCTCGGTGCCAGCTAACGCCACGGCCAGGGCGGATTGCCAGTCCTCGGACATTCCCATGTCGATCGACCCCGCCAGGAACACGCTGCGCTCGCCAGGCAAGGTCGTGAGGGCTTCAGGAGATCGCACTACGCGCACGGGACTCCCGCCGCGGTGATGCCGCCTTGGCGAAGAACCGGCCCTGCCCGGCCCGCCACGGATGGAGGAGCCGCACCTCGACCGGAGCGCCTCGACCGGAATGTTGGGGGACAGGTTATTCGGAGCATGCTTCTCGTGGCGAGGAGGCATCTGGACAGGCGAAGACCTTCTCTGCCAAGTAAGTTGCTGCGCTCTCTTGCCATTTCATGATCCAGCCAACGTCATCGCCAACAAACATTCCCGGCGCAGGACCGAAGGCTTCGCTCGGGGCTACTTTCATGGCTCCAACGACATAAATTCGGTCACTGCCTGAAATGGCCTTGAAGAAGCCAAGCCGCCCTTGTCCAAGCCCACGATGCCTGCGACAAAATGTTTGAAGGTATGCGACGGAGAAGCCTGGGCCTTCCTTAACTTTGGGCGGGACCACGTTCATTCCTTCGCACACTGAGTTTTCCAGCATGGCGACTTGCCTAAGTGCAGAAACGGCCGTTTCCGTCGAACCGATAGGAAAGAACGTGAAGGTGACGATGGACTCCTTCCATTGACTGAACTGTGGGGATGCCGGACTCCGACTGGTCAATGTGATGTTCCCGTTGCGATTGCTGCTCTCGACCTTCCAGTCACTCCATGCCGACGGAGGTGACAGGCGAAGCAAATCGTCCGGAGCGGCTACTACACCGGCGACGTGAATTGATAGCCATAGTGCAAGAATCAGTCGGAGCATTCTGTCCCCCAACGTGCTAGCCCAGCGGACGGCGGCCAGCGCTGCTGGCCGGCGGTCCGGTGGACCGGTGTGTTGTCTAGGGAGCGACTTCACGACGAATGAATATAGGTGTGGGGCGCCCCGTCACGAGAGCAACCACGATGTAACCATCCTTGGTTTGATCGTTCGCTGCGTTGTAACGACAAAATGCTTGGGCCATGTTTCGAATGCACGAGAACTCCATATTGGTTTGCCAGTCCGGCGGAAATAGTGATCGCGCTTCGGCATCGCTTAACTGGCGATACTCACAACCGACCTCGCAACTGATGTTTTCCCAGCCTGGCGCGGTGGGCCTCTTTCCTTCCATGACCCACTTACCTTCTACCTTCGACAGACGGTAATAGAAGCCGTTGGGAACGCGATTCTTGTCCAGAACCGCATAGGTGCCGACCAAACCTTCCGGTAACTCGCCCGCGATGGAGTAAAGCGGAAGAATTGCGACAGCGAAAAAAAATGACAAGCTTCTTCATAGACGATTTCATGGGAATGAGACCTCTAACGAGGGTGTAGAAAAACCCCTCGCTTGCTCACGAGAGGCAAATATGGGGGTACGCAAAGCCTTCGGAAAGGCGTGATCGGCGATTCTGAAGCGATTCTGACGGTCGTTTCTGCTGAAATTTTCGACACCATTTGTAGAACGGGTTTTTCTACAGCCTCAACGTTTGACATGAGGGGCCGGCGCGGCTTTTCGCGACGGTCCCTCTCGATGGATTAGTTGAACGAAGCCGCTCCGCGGAGCCCCCCGCCGCCGCCCGACGCTGACTTATCCTGCATCTCGGCTCCCTCATGGTGATGGAGCCGATTCTGCAACACTTCGCGAGGATAAACCAGCATGACGCACGACTTTCCCCCGGCCTTCGCCCGGCAGTACGACAGCCACTTGAAGCACCTGAAGCTGAAGGGCCTGCAGCCCAAGACCATCGACGCCTACGCCCGGGCCATCCGGCGCCTGGGCGGAGTCTTCGACTACCGCATCGACGCCCTGTCCGAAACCCAGTTCACCGAGTACTTCAGCGAGCTCATCGGCACCCACTCCTGGAGCGCCGTCAAACTCGACCTCTACGGCCTCAAGTTCTTCACCAGGCACGTGCTCAAGAAACCCTGGGCCATGCCGGACCTGATCAAGCCCCCCAAGACGCAACGCCTGCCCGGATTGTGCCGAACAGCGGCTGATCCCCCATTCCTGCGGCCATCGGCTCTGTCCCCACTGCCAGCACCATGAGATTGAAGTCTGGCTGGAACGCCAGCGCCGCCTCTCGGTGCCGGCAGAGTATTGCCTCCTCACCTTCACCTTGCCTGGCGAACTGCGGCCCCTGGCTTACCGGCAGCCCCGCCGGGTCTATGCCGCGCTTTTCTCTGCCGCCTGGGCGACGGTGCAGGCCTTTTGCCGGAACGACACCACCGCCGTCCGAAAAATCTGTTCGGTCAGATCCCAATGCTCAGCGGCACTCCAGCCACCGATACAGCACGGCGAGTAGAGGCCGATGGCGACCGGCCAGGAATCTTCAAGAAGCAAGTCGGATCGCTCGGGTTCCAACGGCACAGGCCCGTAAAGCCCTCGGGCTACCCACGACAACCAGCCCTTCTTGCCCCCCCGTGCCGGCGCAGGGGGAATGGGCGAAAAAAAACCAACCGAGGAAGGTTGGTTTTTGGAATCTTGGTGGCCAGTCGCGGAATCGAACCACGGACACGCGGATTTTCAATCCGCTGCTCTACCAACTGAGCTAACTGGCCAAAGGGAGGCCGAATTATACTCATGCGCCCAGTGCCGGGCAAGCCATGGCAAGCGCGGGGAACGAGGTCTGGCAAAGCTCCGCATCTATGCCGACGCGGCGCCCTGGGCTTAGCTGCCTACTGGAGGCGACTGCCGGTACAGTTCAGCGAAGTCGTCGGGAGGTGGCAAGGGCTCCGGCGGGGGTACCCAGGCGGGGAAGACGACCTTGGCCACACTGCCGATACCGCTGGAACTGGGGCGCAGGCTGGCCGAAGCGTCGTGCTGCAAGGCAATCTCCCGCACGATGGCGAGACCGAGGCCACTGCCTTCGCTTGCCGCGTCATTGACCCGGTAGAAGCGCTCGAAGACGAGCTCGGCGTCGTCTTCACTGATCCCGATCCCGTTGTCCTCGATTTCCAGGATGACTCGGCTGGCCTGGGTTTTTACCCGGCAGGTCACCTGACCCCGGTCGGGGGTGTAGCGGATGGCGTTATCCACCAAATTGGCAGCCAGTTCGCGCAGCATCACTGGATTTCCCATCACCATGGCCTGATCGACGGCTTCAAATCCCAGATCGATACCCCGTTCCAGGGCGCGACCGACGCTGTCGGCGACTAGGTCGCGCACCAGAAGCACGAGGTCGACGGGTTCCTGTCGCTTCTGGACCAGTTCGGTGCCTTCGGTGCGGGCCAGGGTCAGGAGTTGATTGACCAGCCGGCTGGCTCGGTCCACGCCGGCGGCGATCTGCCCGAGGGCGTGGCGCAGGGTTTCGGGGTCGGTTTCCCGTAGGGCGAACTGAGCCTGGGTTTTCAGGCCTGTGAGGGGAGTACGCAACTGGTGGGAGGCATCGGCGACGAAGCGTTGCTGCACTTCGACGCTACGGCGCATGCGGTCGAGCATATCGTTGAAGGCTTCCACCAGGGGCTCGAGTTCCTCGGGCACACGGCGGGTGGCAATGGGGGAGAGATCTGCCGGCGCGCGGGTCTCCAGGGTTTTTCTCAAGCGATTGAGAGGGCGCAGCCCCCGGGAAAGCCCGAACCATACCAGGATGACCGCCACGGGGATGATGATGAATTGCGGGAGGATGACGCTGGCGACAATCTTGTTGCCCAATTGGGTGCGTTTTTCCAGAGTTTCGCCCACCTCGATGAGCACCCAACGGTCGCGGGGGGACTTGGTGTCGGCGAGATAACTGTAGGCAACGCGCAGTTCCTCACCGTTGAACTCCGTATCGCGAAAGAAGATTTCCCCCACCCGGTCGGGTTCGTACTCTAGGGCGGTGGGGACAGGCAGCTCGCTGTCGCCCAGGAGGGCCGTCCCGTCCTGATTGACGACGTGAAAGTAGACGGTATCCGTCTCGTCGGCACGCAAAAAGGCCCGGGCCGATCCCGGCAGATTGATGACGGGTTTGCCGCTGGCGAACTTGATCTGGCGGGCGACGGTCGCAACGTGCTCGCGCAGCCCCTGGTCGTAGGGAAAACTAGCGACGTTGCTGGCGAAATAGTGGGTAATGGCGATGCTGAGGGGCCAGACGAATAGCAGCGGCGCCAGCATCCAATCCAGGATTTCGCCAAAGAGCGAGCGCTCGCTGTCAGGGCTTGGGCTGGTCGTCCTGGGGCTTTTCAAGACAATATCCCAATCCGCGGACGGTCACGATACGGACCCCGCCGGCCTCCAGTTTCTTGCGCAGGCGATGCACATAGACCTCGATGGCGTTGTGGCTGACCTCCTCGCCCCAACCGCAGAGGTGATCGACCAGTTGATCCTTGCTCACCAGGCGCCCCGCCCGGGAGAGGAGAATTTCCAGCAGCCCGACTTCCCGGGCTGACAACTCGACCGCTTGCCCCTTGATCTGGGCGACCCGTCCCACCTGATCGTAACTCAACTCGCCACACTGAATGACCGGCGCCGTACCCGAGGAGCGCCGCGTCAGCGCCCGCACGCGGGCTTCGAGTTCGGGGAGTTCGAAGGGTTTGGCCATGTAGTCGTCGGCCCCCAGGTCTAGACCCTTGACTCGGTCGCTGGTGCCGTCCAGGGCGGTAAGGATGAGGACCGGGAGTTGCGAGTTCCTGGCCCTCAGGCGCCTGAGCACCTCCAGGCCAGAGAGGCGCGGCAGGCCGAGGTCGAGGATGAGAAGGTCGTAAGTCCCCGTCATCAGGGCACTTTCAGCATCGGTGCCATTGTAGGCGCAGTCGATGGCGTAGCCGCTGCGCCGCAGGGAGCGCGCCAGGCCGTCGGAGATGATGGAATCGTCTTCTGCAATCAGAATTCGCATGGGAGGGAGCGCCAGGAATTGAGTTAATAATTATGGCGTAAGATTTGCGTAAGGGTAAGCCGCTATATTAGACCCCGCTGTTCTCCTTTATGGTCTTAGGAGTCTGCGGCTCACCCCGCGACTCAGGGGGTATCTGCTCCTGCACTGGATACCCCCTACCGTTTTTTTCCCCCTGCATTTTCATTTCACCGTCCGTGGCGCTTCTGCGTGCCGCGGAATGGCGTTCGTCTGGCTTCCCTAGTAGTCAGTCACATAGATTCAGCGATGTTCGGCCCGCCTCGCATCCCGGTTCGCTTCGCGCGATCCGGGCGCGGATGCGCGCCTCGGCGTTCACGTAAACCTATCGGACTGACTACTAGGGGCGCCAGGGCTTTCTGTCGTCGTCCTTGCCGGGACCCCAACAAAACGAAAAACCCGGGCCGAGGCCCGGGTTTCTTGCTGGCGCTGAAGACCGTCAGTGAGCCGAGGCGGACGCGGCACCCAGGCCCGTTTCGGACCGCAACTGCTGTGCCGGGAAGAGCGCCCGCTCCTTCTTGGCCTGCTCGGAGTTGTCCAGGATGGACACCAGCCAGATGGTCACGAAGGCGGCAGTCATGGAGAAAATGGCGGCGGAGTTGTAGGGGAACCAGGCAGAGCCCTTCGGGTTGTGCATCACGGCTTCCCAGACGCTGGCGGAACCGATGGTCAGGGTCACCGCGAGAATCAGCCCGACGAAGCCCCCGGCCACCGCACCCTTGGTGGTGCAGTTCTTCCACAGCACGGACATGAAGAGCACCGGGAAGTTGCCGGAACAGGCAATGACGAAGGCCAGCATCACCATGTAGGCCACGTTCTCCTTCTCGAAGGCGATCCCGAGAACCACCGCCAGAACGCCGAGGCACAGGGTGGTGATCTTGGAGACGCGCAGTTCGGCTTCGGAAGACGCCTGACCATGCTTGAACACCGAGGCGTACAAGTCGTGGGACACGGCGGAGGCACCGGACAGGGTCAGACCGGCCACCACGGCGAGGATGGTGGCGAAGGCCACGGCCGAGATGAAGCCGAGGAAGAGGTCGCCGCCGACGGCCTTGGAGAGGTGCACCGCAGCCATGTTGCCGCCGCCCTTGAGACCCAGCTTGCCGGTCGCATCCGCGACATAGAAGATGGAATCGGGGGAAGCGACCAGGTTGGTGATGGCGCCGAAGCCGATGATGAAGGTCAGGATGTAGAAGTAGCCGATCCAGGTGGTGGCCCAGGCTACGGACTTGCGGGCTTCCTTGGCGTTCGGCACGGTGAAGAAGCGCATCAGGATGTGGGGCAGGCCGGCGGTACCGAACATCAGGGCCATGCCGACGGAAATGGCGGAGACGGGATCCTTGATGAGGGCGCCCGGAGCCATGATGGCATCCTTCTTGGTATGCACTTCGACCGCCTTGGCGAACAGGGCCTCGGGGCTGAAGCCAAACTGCATCAGCACGCTGACGGCCATGAAGGTCGCGCCACACAGGAGCATGACGGCCTTGATGATCTGCACCCAGGTGGTGGCGGTCATGCCGCCGAAGAGCACGTACATCATCATGATGGTACCCACCAGGATTTCGGCGTACATGTACTCGAGGCCGAAGAGCACCTTGATCAGCTGACCGGCGCCGACCATCTGGGCGATCATGTAGAAGGCCACGACCACCAGGGAGGAGATGGCGGCAAAGGTCCGCACCGGCATCTGGGCGAAGCGGTACGAGGCCACGTCGGCGAAGGTGAACTTGCCCAGGTTGCGCAGGCGCTCGGCCATCAGGAAGGTGATGATGGGCCAGCCCACGAGGAAGCCGATGGAGTAGATCAGGCCGTCGTAGCCGGTGGCCATCACGGCCGCCGAGATGCCCAGGAAGGAAGCCGCGGACATGTAGTCGCCCGCGATCGCCAGGCCGTTCTGGAAGCCGGTGATGCCGCCGCCAGCCGTGTAGAAATCGGCGGCAGAGCGTGTCTTGGCAGCGGCCCACTTCGTGATCCACAGCGTACCGGCGACGAAGATGCCGAACATGATGATGGCCGTCCAGTTGGTGGCCTGTTTGGCCGCCTGGCCCACATCGCCACCGGCGGCATGGGCGGCCCCTGCGGTCAGCAGGGCCAGCAGTGGCAGCGCTTGAAGGGCTGGTTTCTTGAGAGCGTTCATTTCGATGCGTCTTTGAGAATTTGCTTGGTCAGTGCATCGAACTCGCCGTTGGCACGGCGCACATAAATGCCGGTGATGACGATGGTGAACAGGATCACGCCCATGCCGATGGGAATGCCCAGAGTGGTCACGCCGCTGCCGATGGGTTGGGCGAGAAACTTCTTGTCGAATGCAATCAGCGCGATATAGCCGTAATAAGCCACCAGCATCAGCACGGTCAGAAAGATGCCCAGACGGTTGCGCTTGGTGCGCAGTTCCAGGTACTTCGGATGGCTCTGTATTTTCTGGACCACCGGGTCGCTCATGAATCAGTCTCCTAGGGATGGATTTGCCATCGGCGGGGTGCCGTGGCAGGCCGGCGCATTCTGCAAACCGGCACTGACCATGCGCTTACGCAGTGCAGCATTTTTGGGCTGCAAGGGCGCAGCCATCGCAACCAGGTGTTACTCGGTGTACTCCGCCGAAAGCTGTGCGAAGGGCAGGGACTGCTTGACCAGCAGCACGGTGCACGGCGCATCGCGCGCCACGCGGATGGGGATGGTGGAGACCACGCGCTGCGTGTGCAGGCCATGGGTTGCGGCACCCAGAATCAGCATGCTCACCTGGTTGCCCTCGGCGTAGCGCACCAATGCCTGGGCCACGTCGTTCGATTCGAGCACGTGGTAGCTCACGCTGTGGTTCGACAGGTCCAGCCCTTCTGTCCATTGCTTGAGCCGGGTGAGGTGGTGGCGGTGCACGGAGGTCTCGCTGCGATCGCTGTCGGTGTGGTTGGCGGCGGAGGTCGATATCACGGTCACGCAGGCCAGGCGTGCGCCCGGACGTATGCCCAGTGAGCGCCCCACGGCCTGGCGCAGCGAGTAAAGGGTGGCGTCTGTCACGTCCCCATGCGGTATGGCCACCATGACGATGGGTACTTCGTCGATCTGGCGTGCGGGCAGCGGGCTGGGTTGGTAGTGCATGCCTGCGGCCTTGAACCAGCGCTTGAGGTGGCGCCATGCCCCCGGCCCCTGGGTGCGCTGGCCGCGTGCCGTGATCTGCACCTGCTCCGGGTGGCTCAGGTCGAAGGCCAGGTGCGCCGCCGAGGGATGCCGCTGGTCCGCCTCGGGCTCCAGGCAGCGCAGGATGACTTCCTGCAGCCACTCGGGGACGTCGGGCCGGTGCTGGCGCAAAGGGGCGGGTGTCATCCAGAGGCGTTGGCGCAGCCCGCCCTGGGTCGTGGGTGCGCCAAAGGGCAGTTCGCCCGTTGCCAGCTCGTACAGCATGACGCCGATGGCAAAGATGTCGCTGCGCGGGTCGCCGCGCACGCCCACCACCTGCTCAGGGGCAATCCAGGCAGGCGATCCCACCGCCTTGCGCAGCTCCTCGGCCAACAGGTCCGGGTAGTGCGAATGGCAGGAGAGTCCGAAGTCCAGCAGGATGGCATGGTCGTCGCTGCTGAACAGCACATTGCCCGGCTTGAGATCGAGGTGGCACACGTTCTGCTGGTGCAGGCTGTGCACGGCCCGGGCCATGGCGGCGCCCAGGCGGGCGATGGTGTCGGGCGATGGGCGTTCGGGCTGCTCCAGCCAGTGGTCCAGCGTGGGGCCGTGGACATACTCCATCACCAGGTAGGGCAGGCGGTCCATGTCACCCGCGGCCACGAAGCGCGGTACATGCGGCCCGGTGAGGGTGGGCAGGATTTGCAGTTCCACCTCAAAACTGACGATGTTCTCCGCGCCATCGCCAGCCGTCATGCGCGGGATCTTCATGGCCAGCGGGAACCCTGGATTGGGTGGTCCCACGGCATATTCGACACGGTAGATGTGCGCCATTCCACCCGCGTGGATGCAATCGAGCACCGTGAATCCATCGACCTCGGTTCCAGGTTCCAGTAGCTTCATCGGCCGGTCTCCAGACGGTGTGCAAACGACTCGGGCAGCGCGCCGCAGGCGCGAATGGCCGCCGCCGCACCAGCATGGTCGTAGGGAATGCGCTCAAAGCGCAGCATCCAGCGTTCGGTGTCCAGCAGGGCGTACATGGCGCGGGGGTTGCCATCGCGGGGCTGTCCTGTGGAGCCCACCGTGGCCACCCAGGCGCGGCGTGGTGGGACGGGGATGGGCACGCCCGGGGTGGGTGCAAAACGCATCAGGTCCCGGCCCGTGCCCCTGTAGTACAGGGTCTGGTGGTGCACGTGGCCGCAGAACACATGCTGCACACCGTGCTGTTGTTGCGCAGCCTCCAGGCATTGGCGGGCCACCATCTCGTTGTCCACATAGCGCCAGCGTTCGGGGGCATCTGCGCTGGCATGCACCAGCAGCACGTCGTGGACCACGGCGGTCAGTGGACGTTGGGCCAGAAACGCCAGCTCATCGGTTGCCAACTGCTCATGGGTCCATTGGGCTCCGTGGGTCGCACCGGTCTGCGAGGCCTTGTCGGTGATCGCAGGCGGGGCAATGGCCAAGGCGTCGTGGTTGCCTCGCAGCACCGTGGCGCCCTGTTCGGCCAATGCCATGGCCTGTTGCACCACATAGCGCGGGTCTGCGCCGTAGCCCACCAGATCGCCCAGCAGCGCAAATTGTTCTGCACCTTGGCTGCGTGCGTGGGCCAGGCAGGCGTCCAGGGCCTGCCGGTTGGCGTGGATGTCGGAAAGCAGTGCGATTCTCATGGGGGTATCCGGTCAGCCTTGGATGATGTTCCGCCAAGCTGAGTCCAATCTTGCAACGTAACCCAGGGAAAACCATGAGCAAAAAAAGCACCCCGTTTCCAGGGGCTGCGAAATCGCTGCAAGGCCTGATTTGGGGCGAAAAGCGTTTGATTTTTCACATCAGGAAAACGGGGCTCCGGGTTACTACTTGGGCTGTAAGTTTCGCCAAAGCTTCGTGTCAATTTCTGTAAGAAACACGTCAGAGCAGTGTCAGTACGGGCCACCACATTCGCGGCACAGGTGGAAATTTGCAATTGCCTGTAATCCCCAAAAATCACAGGAGACAACTATGGCTACAACGCATCCCGCGCCACGGCCCATGTCGGCAGAAGAGCGGAAAGTGATTTTCGCCTCGTCGCTGGGTACCGTGTTCGAGTGGTACGACTTTTATCTCTACGGCTCGCTCGCAGCCATCATCGCCAAGCAGTTCTTCAGCGGACTGGACGAAGGCTCGGCCTTCATTTTCGCGCTGCTGGCCTTTGCGGCGGGCTTCATCGTGCGCCCCTTCGGCGCGCTGGTGTTTGGCCGTCTGGGCGACATGATCGGCCGCAAGTACACCTTCCTGGTCACCATCCTGATCATGGGTATCTCCACGTTCATCGTGGGTATCCTGCCGAACTACGCCAGCATCGGTGTAGCGGCCCCCATCATCCTGATCTGCCTGCGCCTGCTGCAAGGTCTGGCACTGGGTGGTGAGTACGGCGGTGCGGCCACCTACGTGGCGGAGCATGCTCCGCACGGCAAGCGCGGCGCCTACACCTCCTGGATCCAGACCACGGCAACGCTGGGCCTGTTCCTGTCGCTGATGGTCATTCTGGGCACCCGCACCATGATTGGTGAAGCTGCCTTTGCCGACTGGGGCTGGCGCGTTCCGTTCGTGGTCTCGATCCTGCTGCTGGCCGTGTCGGTGTACATCCGCCTGTCCATGAACGAGTCGCCCGCCTTCCAGAAGATGAAGGCCGAGGGCAAGACCTCCAAGGCCCCGCTGTCCGAGTCCTTCGGCCAATGGAAGAACCTCAAGATCGTGATCCTGGCGTTGGTCGGCTTGACGGCTGGCCAGGCCGTGGTCTGGTACTCGGGTCAGTTCTACGCCCTGTTCTTCCTGACGCAGGCGCTCAAGGTCGATGGCGCTACCGCCAACATCATGGTGGCCATCTCGCTGATCATCGGCACGCCGTTCTTCATCGTGTTTGGTGCGCTGTCCGACAAGATCGGCCGCAAGCCCATCATCCTGGCAGGCTGCCTGCTGGCTGCCTTGACCTACTTCCCGGTCTTCAAGATGCTGACCCAGGCCGCCAACCCCGATCTCGCCGCCGCCCAGGCCAAGGCGCAGGTCACGGTGACGGCCGACCCGGCCGAGTGCTCGTTCCAGTTCAACCCCACGGGCACCAAGAAGTTCACCTCGTCCTGCGACATCGCCAAGCAACAGCTGGCCGGTCGTTCGGTGAGCTATGAAAATATCGCCGCACCTGCGGGTACCCCCGCCGTCATCAAGGTGGGCGAGACGGTGGTTCCCGTCAAGTACACGCCTGAAATGGTGGCCGAAGCCAAGGCCAAGGCAGAAGCCAAGCTCGCCGAGCTGAACGCTGCTGCCACCAAGGACGCCGCCGCCATCGAAGCTGCCACCAAGACCGTCAAGGACCTGAGCAGCGACAAGACCGCGGGCTCCACGCTGCTGGCCAGCAACCTGGGTGCTGCACTCAAGGCTGCAGGCTACCCTGCCAAGGCTGACATGGCCAAGTTCGACAAGGTCAAGGTCATCCTCATCCTGACCTACCTCGTCATCCTGGTGACCATGGTGTACGGCCCCATTGCCGCCATGCTGGTGGAAATGTTCCCCACCCGCATCCGCTACACCTCCATGTCGCTGCCGTATCACATCGGCAACGGCTGGTTCGGCGGCCTGCTGCCCACCACGGCCTTTGCCATCGTGGCGCAGACCGGTAACATGTACAACGGCCTGTGGTACCCCATCATCATTGCGGGTGCTACCGTGGTGATTGGTGGCCTGTTCATCAAGGAAACCAAGGACGTGGACATCTACGCCAACGACTGAGTTCGCTGGTGTGGTGTGGCCCGCAGCGCTTGCGCTGCGGGCTTGCAGACAGGCCCTCGCATGGGGGCCTTTTTTCTTAAGGAAGTACGGATATGTGGAAAATTGCAGTTGGATTTGCGGTGTTTGCAGCCCTGGCGCTGTTCATTTTGAGCAAGGGTGGCGACATCGACATGGGGGGCGAAAAGCATGGTGCTGAGGCCCTGCACGCCCCAGAGCCTGCCTCAGCTGCCAGCAAGTAAAGACCGATGGCACTGGGCGAACGGGGGCATGCAACCGCTCTGGCCGGGCATGCCCTAGTAGTCCCCATTGGTAAAAAGATGTAATGTGGATTTCATGAAAGCCGGACAGGACCAACGCATGAAATACACCAAGACCGAGGCGGGGCAGCAAGCCTTCAAGCAACGCTCCCCCAGCATCACGCCCCGGCAACGTTCGCTGTTCATTCTGTTCGACGGCCAAAAGACCGTGGATCAGGTGCTGGCCGTGGCTGGCGGCACCCAGGCCGATGTGGAGTCCCTGGTGGACCAAGGCTACCTGGAGCCCGTGGCCGGTTCTGCCAAGGCCGCCGTGGCTGCGGCTGCGGCAGAGCCCCAAGCCCGGCACAGCGACCAGCAGCGCTACCTTGAAGGCAAGGCCCTGGCCACCCAGATCACAGCCAACCTGGGTCTGCGTGGGTTCCGGTTGAACCTCTCGGTCGAATCGGCGGCCAACCTCCAGGAACTGATCGACCTGTTCCCCAAAATCCAGGCCGCAGCAGGCGCAGACCACTGCAAGGAACTGGAAGCCGCCCTGCGCGGTTGATCCCCAGGCACGGCAGGTCTGTGCCGTGCGCCAAGCGTGCATGGTGCGCCACCGTGCAGGGGCATGTGGGCGCGTTCCATGCGCAACGCGCCAGCGTTTCTAGAATGTGGGGCCTCATCTCCTGACTGCCCCACCATGACCCAGGGAACCATCCGCATCCGCGGCGCACGCCAGCACAACCTTCAAAACCTGGATGTGGATTTGCGCACCGGCGAACTCACGGTGGTCACCGGCCCCAGCGGCTCGGGCAAGTCCAGCCTGGTGTTCGACACGCTGTACGCCGAGGGCCAGCGCCGCTATGTCGAGACCTTCAGCGCCTACGCGCGCCAGTTCCTCGACCGCATGGACAAGCCCGCCGTGGACAAGGTGGAGGGCGTGCCACCAGCCATCGCCATCGACCAGACCAACCCGGTGCGCAGCTCGCGCTCCACCGTGGGCACGATGACGGAGCTGAACGACCACCTCAAGCTCCTGTTCGCACGCCTGGCCGTGTTGTACGACCGCGCCACCGCGCTGCCCGTGCGCCACGACACGCCCGAGACCATCTACGCCGAGCTGCGCGCACGGGCACAAGCCGACGACCCCCGCCTGGTGGTGACCTTCCCGGTCGAACTGCCCGCCAACACCAGCGCCGAGCAACTGGAGCAGTGGCTGTCGGCCAGCGGCTTCACCAAGGTGCAGGCCGAGCGCGAGGCTTCGGGGGTCAAGCTGCTGGATGTCGTGGCCGACCGTTTCCGCCTGGGCAATGCGGAAAAAGCGCGCGTGGTCGAGGCCATCGAGCTGGCGCTCAAGCGCGGCGGCGGGCGCATGAATGTGTACCGGCTGGTGGAGCAGGGCGAGCCCGAGGTGTGGAAATTCTCCACCGGCCTGCACTGCCCCGAAAGCGACCTGCGCTACAGCGAGCCGCTGCCCTCCATGTTCTCGTTCAACTCCGCTGCCGGGGCCTGCGACACCTGCCGCGGTTTTGGCCGCGTGATTGGCGTGGACTACGGCCTGGTCATCCCGGACGAGAAGAAGACCCTGCGCACCGGCGCCATCAAGGCCATCCAGACGCCCGCCTGGCAGGAATGCCAGGACGACCTCATGCGCCACGCCGAGGCCGCCGGCATTCCGCGCGACACACCCTGGTACCGCCTCACGCCCGAGCAGAAGGAGTGGGTCATTGGCGGCTCGCCGCACTGGAACGGCAAGTGGAACCAGCAGTGGTACGGCATCAAGCGCTTCTTCGAGTACCTGGAGACCAAGGCCTACAAGATGCACATCCGCGTGCTGCTGTCCAAGTACCGCAGCTACACGCCCTGCCCGGTGTGCGCGGGCGCGCGCCTCAAGACCGAGAGCCTGCTCTGGCGCATCGGCAGCAAGCAGGACGCTGACGCCGTGCTCGACCCCGCCCAGCGCTTCCTGCCCCAAGGCCTGCCCTGGAGCCGCGCCCAGCTCGAAGCCTTGCCCGGCCTGTGCCTGCACGATCTGATGCTGCTGCCCATTGCGCGCCTGCGCCGCTTCTTCGACCGCATGGCCGAGGCGCAGCGCGCGTCAGATGCTACTGAATTGATAGCTGCTAGCGCAACAGATACAGGCGCTGGAGGCCCATTTGGCATAGAAAAACCCGGCGCCCCGTCCGCCGAAGCCCAGGCCCTGCGCCTGCTGCTGGACGAAATCTGCACCCGATTGCAGTACCTCTGCGACGTGGGCATTGGCTACCTCACGCTGGACCGGCAAAGCCGCACGCTCAGCGGCGGTGAGGTGCAGCGCATCAACCTCACCACGGCGCTGGGCACCTCGCTGGTCAACACGCTGTTCGTGCTCGATGAGCCCAGCATCGGCCTGCACCCGCGCGACATGGACCGCATCACCCAGGCCATGCTGCGCCTGCGCGATGCGGGCAACACCCTGGTGGTGGTGGAGCACGACCCGGCGGTCATGCTGGCGGCGGACCGCGTGCTCGACTTCGGCCCCGGCCCGGGCGAGCGTGGCGGCCACATCGTGTTCGACGGCACGCCCGACGCGCTGCGCAGCGCCGACACCCTGACCGGCCAGTACCTCGGCGGGCGCAAGCGCATTGCCCTGGGCGTGCCGCGCGCCGTGGGCGACGCCACGCCGCGCCTCATCCTTGAAGGGGCGAGCGAGCACAACCTGCAGAACCTGAACATTGAATTCCCCCTGCAGCGCCTGGTCTGCGTCACCGGCGTCAGCGGCTCGGGCAAGTCCACGCTGGTGCAGGACGTGCTGGCCCCCGCGCTCTTGCGCCACTTTGGCAAGGCCACCGAAACCCCCGGCCGCCACGACCGGCTGCTGGGCGCCGACCACCTTTCCGACGTGGTGTTTGTGGACCAGACCCCCATCGGCAAGACCGCGCGTTCCAACCCTGTGAGCTACGTGGGCGCGTGGGACAGCCTGCGTGAACTCTTTGCCGCCACGCCCCAGGCCGCGCAGCGCGGCTACACCCAGGCCAAGTTCAGCTTCAACAGCGGCGACGGGCGCTGCCCCACCTGCGGCGGCTCGGGCTTCGAGCATGTGGAGATGCAGTTCCTCAGCGACGTCTATCTGCGCTGCCCCGACTGCGACGGCAAGCGCTACCGCCCCGAGATCCTGGAAATCACCCTGGAGCGCGGCGGGCGAGCGCTCAGCGTGGCCGACGTGCTGGAGCTGACCGTGAGCGAAGCCATGGCCTGCTTCGCCCAGGACCGCGACGTGCTGCGCGCGCTGCGGCCCATTGCCGAGGTGGGGCTGGACTACGTCAAGCTCGGCCAGCCCGTGCCCACGCTCAGCGGCGGCGAGGCCCAGCGCCTCAAGCTGGCGGGCTTTCTGGCCGAGGCGGCGCGCACGCAAAGCAAGTCGCGCCAGCCGCTGGCGCGCAAGGGCACGCTGTTCCTGTTCGACGAGCCGACCACCGGCCTGCACTTCGACGACATTGCCAAGCTCATGCGCGCCTTCGTGCGCCTGCTGGAGGCGGGGCACTCGCTCATCGTCATCGAGCACAACCTCGACGTGATCGGCGCCGCCGACTGGATCATCGACCTGGGCCCCGAAGGCGGCGACGCGGGCGGGCAGCTGGTGGCCGAGGGCTCGCCGCAGGACTTGCGCGCCCACCCGCAGTCGCACACCGGCGCCGCGCTGCGCGCCTACGACGGCGCCATCGGTGCCAGCGAAGCGCTGCCGGTGCTATTGAATCAGGAGCGCCTTGCGCAATCAGCACGGGCGCCAGAGCCCAAAAACACCATAGAAATCGTCAACGCCCGCGAGCACAACCTCAAGGGCCTGAGCGTGGAGGTGCCGCGCGGCCAGTTCAACGTCATCACCGGCGTCAGCGGCTCGGGCAAGTCCACGCTGGCGTTCGACATCCTGTTCAACGAAGGCCAGCGCCGCTACCTCGAATCGCTCAACGCCTACGCGCGCAGCATCGTGCAGCCGGCCGGGCGGCCCGAGGTGGACGCCGTGTACGGCATTCCGCCCACGGTGGCGATCGAGCAGCGCCTTTCGCGCGGCGGGCGCAAGAGCACGGTGGGCACGACCACCGAGGTCTGGCACTTTTTGCGCCTGCTCTACGTCAAGCTCGGCGTGCAGCACTGCACCCACGACGGCGCCGCCGTGCAGCCGCAGACGCCCGAGCGCATCGCCGCGCAACTGCTCACCGAGTTCCGGGGCCAGCACATCGGCCTGCTGGCGCCGCTGGTGGTGGCGCGCAAGGGCGTCTATACCGAGCTGGCCGACTGGGCGCGTCCGCGCGGCTTCACGCACCTGCGCGTGGACGGCGACTTCCTGCCGACCTCGGGCTTCCCGCGCATCGACCGCTTCAAGGAGCACACCATCGAGCTGCCCGTGCTGAGCCTGGATGTGACGCCCGAGAACGAAGCGGCACTGCGCGAGGGCCTGGCCCAGGCGCTCACGCACGGCAAGGGCGTGGTGCATGTGCTGAGCCACCTCGATGGCCTGCGCGAGGCCCTGGCGGCGGGCACGCCCACGGCGGGCATCGGGCGGCTGCAGGTGTTCTCGGCCAAGCGCGCCTGCCCGGTGTGCAGCACGAGCTACGCCGAGCTTCAGCCTTCCCTGTTCTCCTACAACAGCAAGCACGGCTGGTGTCCCGACTGCGTGGGCACGGGCGTGAAGCTGACCAAGGAGCAGCGCAAGGTGTTCGACGACTCGGTGCTCGCCGACGACCAGAAGGGCCGCGAACAGACCTTCGCCGAACCCGAGGTGGAAGACCTGCAGGACACCGCCTGCCCTAGCTGCCAGGGCACGCGCCTCAACGCCACGGCGCGCGCCGTGCGCTTTGGCGCCAACGCGGCCACGGGCCACGCGGGCTGGAGCATCACCGACATCGCGCGCCTGTCCGTCAGCGATATCCGCGCCTGGGTGGACACCGTGGCGCTCGCGGGCCGCGAGGCCGAGATCGCGCGCGACCTGATCCCCGAGATCCGCAGCCGGCTCGAATTCCTCGAAGAAGTGGGCCTGGGCTACCTCACGCTGGACCGGGGGGCGCCCACGCTGTCGGGCGGCGAGGCGCAGCGCATCCGCCTGGCGGCGCAGCTCGGCAGCAACCTGCAGGGCGTGTGCTACGTGCTCGACGAACCCACCATCGGCCTGCACGCGCGCGACAACCAGATCCTGCTGCGCGCGCTGCGCCAGCTCAGCAGCAAGGGCAACACCCTGGTGGTGGTGGAGCATGACGAGGACACCATCCGCGCGGCCGACCACCTCATCGACATTGGCCCCAGCGCGGGCAAGCGCGGCGGGCGCCTGGTGGCCCAGGGCAGTGTGGCCGACCTGACCGGGGCCGAGGATTCGCAGACCGGCCGCTACCTGCTGCACGCCATGCGCCACCCGCTGCAGGCGCGCCGTGCCATGGCATCGGATGCTATCGAAAAGGTAGCTTATGGCGCTTTATCCACGGGTGCCACAGCCCCAAATGCCTTGAAGGATGAGCCTCTGCGCTGGCTCACCGTGCACGGCGCGCAGCTGCACAACCTGCAAAACGTGACCGCGCGCGTGCCGCTGCAGCGGCTGGTGGCGGTCACGGGCGTGAGCGGCTCGGGCAAGTCCACGCTGGCGCGCGACGTGCTGCTCACCAACGTGGCCGCCTGGGTGCAGCAGCGCAGTACCAAGGCCGGGCGCGACGCCATGGACGCGGGCAATGCGCCCGCGCTCATCGGCTGCACCGGCCTGCAGGGCTTCGAAACCATCGACCGCGTGCTCGAAGTGGACCAGACGCCCATCGGCAAGACGCCGCGCTCTTGCCCGGCCACCTACATCGGCTTCTGGGACACCGTGCGCAAGCTGTTCGCCGAAACGCTGGAGGCCAAGGCGCGCGGCTACGCGGCCGGGCGCTTCAGCTTCAACACCGGCGAGGGCCGCTGCCCCGTGTGCGAAGGGCAGGGCGTGCGCACCATCGGCATGGCCTTCCTGCCCGACGTGAAGGTGCCCTGCGAGGCCTGCCACGGCGCGCGCTTCAACCCCGAGACGCTGGCCGTCACCTGGCGCGGCAAGAGCATTGGCGACGTGCTGCAGATGGAGGTGGACGAGGCCGTGGACTTCTTCGCCAGCATGCCAGCAATAGCCCACCCGCTGCAACTGCTCAAGGACGTGGGCCTGGGCTACCTCACGCTGGGCCAGCCCAGCCCCACGCTGAGCGGCGGCGAGGCGCAGCGCATCAAGCTCGTGACCGAGCTCACCAAGGTGCGCGACGAGGTGGGCCGGCGCGGCCAGAAGGCGCCGCACACGCTCTACGTGCTCGACGAGCCCACCGTGGGCCTGCACATGTCCGATGTGCACAAGCTCATCCGCGTGCTGCACCGCCTGGTGGACGGCGGGCACAGCGTGGTCGTCATCGAGCACGACCTCGACGTCATCGCCGAGGCCGACTGGATCATCGACCTCGGCCCCGAGGGCGGCGCGGGCGGCGGCCGCATCGTCGCCGCCGCCCCGCCCGAGGAGGTGGTGCGTCTGGGCACGCACACCGGCGTGGCGCTGGCGCCGGTGCTGGCGCGATGACAGAGCCCGGCGCGCCGAAGGCACCCCTGCCCCCCGGCTGGCAGGTGGTGCACTGGCACCCCGGCGCGCCGCCCAAGCCCCGTGAGGGTGCGCCCTGCAACGGCTGCGGCCTGTGCTGCCTGGCCGAGCCGTGCCCGCTGGGCATGCTGGTCTCGCGCCGCCGCACGGGTGCCTGCGTGGCGCTGCGCTGGAGCGCGGCGGACGGGCGCTACCTCTGCGGCATGGTCGCCGACCCTGGCGCGGTGACCGGCTTCACGCGCCCCTGGGTCGTGCGCTGGCAGCAGGCGCTGGCGCGGCGCTGGATCGCCGCCGGCGTGGGCTGTGATGCGCACCTGCAGGCGCTGCCGCCGGCCTGAACCAGTCTTTGTTCGCTATCGAAAATATAGCTGACTGCGCTTTGCGGACGGGCGCCAGAGCCCATTTTGGCTTCAAATACCCTTGGTAACACCACCCTCGGCAGGGGCTTGCGCAGAGCAAAAAACATACATCCGTGATGAATTTTAGAATCCGCCGCAGCCGTGCCTAGCACGGATCGCTGTGCGGTCATTTGCACTGCATCAAAAAAATGGCGCGTCTCGCGCGTGCCGGAAAACAAGAAAGGAAACCCACCGATGGACAGTGCCATCCTGAGCCTGCTGGGCGCCTTCCTGCTGTCGATCATGGGGCTGTTTGTCTTCATCTGGTCGATGCGCAAGGGCCTGCTGGTCGAGAACCCCCGGGCGGCCTCGGTCATCTTCGCGCGTGGCGAGATCGGCCAGGCCGACGACCCCGCGCTGCACGAGGCCGGCCGCGCCCACCTGCAGGCGGCGGCCGCCGAGCCGGGCGATGCCCTGCATGCCGCCGACCCGCGCGAGCTGGCGCAGCGCATCGAGGCCGACCGCTCCAGCGCCTTCCCCGTGTTCATGTTCATCGCCTTCGCCATCCTCTGGCTGGTGCTGGGCTCGGTGGCGGGGCTCACGGCCTCGCTCAAGCTGCACATGCCCGACTGGCTGGTGGGCGAGGCCTGGCAGACCTTCGGCCGCGTGCGCACCATGCACCTCACGGCGGTGCTCTACGGCTGGATCACCAACGCCGCGCTGGGTCTCATCGTCTGGCTGCTGCCGCGCCTGCTGCGCACGCGGCTGTTCGGCGCGCCCTGGGTGATGCTGGGCGGCGCGTTCATCAACATCGCCATTGCCAGTGCCATCGGCGCCATCGGCGCGGGCTGGAGCGACGGCATGGAGTACCTGGAGATGCCGTGGCAGATCGGCCTGTTCATCGTCGTGGGCTTCGTCTGCATCATCGGGCCGGTGCTGTACACGCTGGTCAACCGCCAGGTGGAGTCGCTGTACGTCAGCGTCTGGTACCTGGTAGCGGCGCTGCTGTGGATCACGCTGCTGTTCCTCGTGGCCAAGCTGCCCGGCGTGCACACCGGCGTGCAGCAGGCCACCACCAACTGGTGGTACGGCCACAACGTGCTGGGCCTGTGGTTCACGCCCATCAGCGTGGGGGCGATCTACTACTTCCTGCCCAAGATCATCGGCCGGCCGGTGCGCTCGTACAACCTGTCCATCCTGGGCTTCTGGACGCTGGCCTTCTTCTACGGCCAAGTGGGCGGGCACCACCTGATCGGCGGGCCGATTCCGGGCTGGCTGAGCACGCTGTCCATCGTGCAGAGCATGATGATGATCATCCCCGTGGCGGCCTTCACCATCAACATGGCGGGCACCATGCAAGGGCGCATGCACCTGGCGCTGCACTCGCCCACGCTGCGCTTCATGATGTTCGGCGGGCTGATGTACATGCTCTCGTCGGTGCAGGGCTCGCTGGAGGCGCTGCGCAGCGTCAACCAGGTGGCGCACTTCACGCACTTCACGGTGGCGCACGCGCACCTGGGGGCCTATGCCTTCGTCACCATGGTGCTGTTCGGCGCCATCTACTTCATGCTGCCGCGCGTGCTGCACTGGGAGTGGCCGTACCCGCGCCTCATCTCGCTGCAGTTCTGGCTCGCGGCCGTCGGCATCCTGATCTATTTCGTGGGCCTCTCCATCGGCGGCTGGCTGCAGGGCCTGGCCATGCTCGATGCCTCGCGGCCCTTCATGGAGTCGGTCACGCTCACCATCCCCTACCTGCAGTGGCGCAGCGTGGGCGGCGCGCTGATGGTGCTGAGCCACCTCGTCTTTGCCGGCCACTTCCTGGCCATGGCGCTGCGCTTTGGCCCGCAGCGCACGGGCGCGGCCCTGTTCGCCCCGGCATCCCTTCAGGCACTGGAGACAGCTCATGGAAAATGAAGTCAAGCTCGCCGCCGGGGCCATGGTGTCCCTGGCCGTGGCCACGGCCGCGCTGGTGGTGCTGCCCTACATGGAGGTGCGCGACATCACGCCGCCCGAGGGCCTCAAGCCCTATACCAGCGCCCAGCAGCGCGGCCGCGATGTCTATATCGCCAGCGGTTGCGTCTATTGCCACACGCAGCAGCCGCGCGACCGCAACCTCGGTCCCGACCATGAGCGCGGCTGGGGCCGCGCCTCGGTGCCGGGCGACTACGTGTACGACAAGCCGCACCTGCTGGGCAGCATGCGCACCGGGCCCGACCTGTTCAACATCGGCGCGCGCCAGCCCAGCAAGGACTGGCACCTGGGCCACCTGTACCAGCCGCGCGCCTATGTGCCGGGGTCCATCATGCCGGCCTACCCCTACCTGTTCGAGACCAAGGCCGCCGCCGAACCGGGCGACGAGGTCGTCAAGCTGCCGCCAGGCCACGGCCCCGCCGGCAAGGTGGTCGTGGCGCGCCCCGAGGCGCTGGACCTGGTGAAGTACCTGCAGGGCCTGGACCACACCTACCCCGTGCTGCCGCCCCCGCCGCGCAGCGCCGCCGGCCCGGCCGCCGGTTCTGCTTCCTGAGGACGCCCATGCTCGACCAAGACACTTCGCACCGCGCGCAGGAGCGCGAAAACGCCGACCCCGAGGAGCGCATCCGCCCCGTGCCGCTGATGGCTGCCGCCATCACGCTGGCCATGGTGCTGTTCGGCGTGGGCTACATCTTCCTGTCCGATCCGTTCGGAAACTCCAGCCTGGGCGACCGCCGCACCGTGGCCGACCTGTCCGGCCCCGCACCGGCCGCCGCGGGCGCGGCCGTGGATGGCAAGGCGCTGTTCGCCGCGCAGTGCGCGGCCTGCCACCAGGCCACGGGCCAGGGCCTGCCGGGCGTGTTTCCGCCGCTGGCGGGCTCGGAATGGGTCACGGGCGAGCCGCGCGTGCTGGCCAACATCCTGCTGCATGGCGTGACCGGCCCGATCACGGTGGCCGGTAAAAGCTACGGGGGCGCCATGCCGAGCTTCCGGCAACTGGGCGATGCCGAACTGGCCGCCGTGGCCAGCTACATCCGCAGCGCGTGGGGCAACCAGGCCGCCGCCGTGGCGCCCGACCTGATCGCACAGGAGCGCAAGGCCAACGACCGCAGCACCCCGTTCGAGGGCGGCGCTGCGCTCCAAGCCCTGGCGCGCTAAGGCCATGTTGCGCACCGCCGTCCTGAGCCTGCTGCTGGCGCTGTGCGGCTACGCGGCGGCGGATTGGCTCACGCACGGCTTCCAGGTCTGGACCGACGAGGGCGCGCGCCGCCTGGAAGTGGCGCTGCAGCCCGTGGACGCGCCGCGCGTGGCAGTCGATGGCCCCGGAGTGGCCGCGCCCGACCTGCCCGCGCTGCTGGCGCAGGGCGGCGGCGTGACCATCGCCGACTTCATCTACACGCGCTGTCAGACGGTCTGCCTTTCGCTGGGCAGCAGCTTCCAGCAGCTGCAGGCCGCGCTGCGGGCCGATGCCGAGGCGGGCCATCCTGGCAACGTGCGCCTGCTGTCGATCAGCTTCGACGGTGCGCACGACCACCCGGCCGCACTGCGCGCCTACGCCCAGGGCCTGCGGGCCGACCCGGCGCTGTG
>JAEUNZ010000002.1:0-4696 GCA_016790965.1 Dechloromonas sp. | reverse complement strand
CAGAAGAAGGAGCAGTTGAGGATGGCCGCCTGATTCGGCCGCGCTGACGGCGCCGCTCCGGGCTACGCCCTCCGCGTCACCGTCAGCGAATTGGACAACCGATTACCTGATTCGCATTTGCACAACTTGACGCACACAACCTGCTTTTTGGGTTTGGGCATGGGCGTCTTCAAGAGGTTTTTCTACCGATGTGCAAGTTGAGTGCCAGGGGTTTGTATCTATAAATCAATGGGTTACGGGATCTGTGTTTGTCGGGAAGCCGACAATTGCCTCGGGGGGTTGATTTCTGGACCCGCGGTTTTCATCGATCGGGTGCTGGACGGTCTGGCCTCCTTTCGGAACCCCGGGGTTCAGCCCACCCGGCTGCAACCGGAGACCCCCAGGGTTCAGCCCACCCCGCTGCAACCCGAGAAGCCCCGGGGTTCAACGCCCCCCAGGCAGCGCCGGCAAAAGCGGCGTATCAGAACTGCTTCACCTCAATATTCAAGATCTGAATCCGATAGGCAATCTGCCTGGGCGTCATCCCCAGAATCCGCGCGGCCTTGGCCTGCACCCAGCCCGCCTGCTGCAGGGCGGCGATGACCCGTTCCCGTTCCGAGATGTCCGCGTCGCCCCCTTCCGTCGCAGCGTGGGACGGTAGCATGGGTTCCTGCGGTGAAGCCGGCCGCGGCGACCTGGCGGGTGGTCGTTCCCGGCTGCTGGGGAAGCGGATCAACTCCACGTCGATGCGCCCATCCTCCGACAGCACGGCGGCGCGCTCCAGGCAGTTTTCCAGTTCCCGCACGTTTCCAGGCCACTCGTGGTTGGCCAGGCGCCGCTGGGCCATGTCGGTGAGGCCGAGCTTGCGCTTCTGGTCGTTGCCGATCTTGCCCAGCAGGTGGCGGGCGATTTCGGGGATGTCCTCGATGCGCTCGCGCAGCGGCGGGAGGAAGAGGGGCATCACGTTCAATCGATAGAAGAGGTCTTCGCGGAAGTCGCCCATGTCCACGGCTGCTTCCAAGTCCCGGTGGGTGGCGGCGATGATGCGTACGTCCACCTTGACCGTCCGGCTACCGCCGACCCGCTCGAATTCGCCTTCCTGCAGCACCCGCAGGAGCTTGGCCTGGAAGGCGGCCGATACCTCGCCGATTTCGTCCAAGAAAAGAGTGCCGCCGTTGGCCTGCTCGAAGCGGCCCTTGCGCGCTTCGACGGCACCGGTGAAGGCGCCGCGCTCGTGGCCGAAGAGCTCGGATTCCAGCAGGTTTTCGGGTAGCGCCGCGCAGTTGAGCTTGACCAGGGCGTTGCGGGCCCGGGGGGAGTTGTAGTGGATGGCGTTGGCGATCAGTTCCTTGCCAGTGCCGGTCTCGCCGCGGATCAGCACCGTGGTGTTCCACTTGGCCACCAGGCGGGCTTGGTCGAAGACCCGGCGCATGACGGCGGAGCGGCCGACCATGCTGTCAAAGCCGAACTGGTGGCGCACGGTGCGGCGCAGGAGGTCGCGCTCTTCCACCAGACTGGATTTTTCCTGCTCTACGTCCATGGACAGGCGCAGGTTCTGGCCGATGAGGTTGGCCACCATTTCGACGAACTGGGCTCGTTCCTCGATCAGGCCGTCTTCCGGTTCTTCCGGCTGTACGGCGAGGACGCCTTGCAGGCTGCCGCCTACCTTGATCGGCACCGCGATGAAGGGCAGTTCCGGGTGATAGACCGGCTGGCGATTGAGAAAACGGGGCTCGTCGGCCACCCGGGGCAGCTTGATGGTGCGGGGTTTTTCCAGAATCTGGCCGATGATGCCTTCGCCTGGGCCGTATTGGGTGTCGTCGGTGATGGGGCCTTCCGGGGTGTAGATGCTGCGCACGTTGAGTTTTCCGGTTTCCGGGTCCACGACGCTGATCAGGCCGCGGGTGAGGCCCGCTTCGTCGTGCAGCACGCGCATCACTTCCTGAAGGGTCTCGTTGTAATCGAGGCTGCGGGAGAGGGCGCGACTGACCGCGTAGAGCGCGGCCAGAAGCTGGATGTTCAACTCGTGGGTGCGGCAGTAGCCGCCCGTGGGTGGGCAGTCCGTGGAATCCGGCGGGGTGGTGTGGATATGGATGTGGTCGTCCATGGTGTTCTCTGCACTGGGGTCTGTTTATTAGATGGGGTCGCCGTCGAGGCGGAATTCGACAACCGCCTTGCAGCCGCCGCTAGGGCTTTCTTCCAGGTCGATGATGCCGCCATGGTCCGCAACCACCTGCTGGGCGCGGGAGAGGCCGGTGCCGATATGACGCCCGCTGCCGCTCTTGGCGGTGAAGAAAGGCTCGAAGGCCTTGTGCCGCCACTCGGGGGGGATGCCGGGGCCGGTGTCGGAGACCTCGACACGGACGTACTCGCCGGCGTGCGCGCTGGTAATGCTCAGTTCGCGGCGATTCCAGCCTTTGACGTTCATGGCCTCCACCGCGTTCTCGATCAGAACCTTGAAGAGCATGCGCAGCGGCAGGGCGCGGCCGATGATATTGGGCAGGACCGGAGCCGGGCGCCAGTCCACGACCACGCCGGCGTTGAGGAAGCGGGGGGTGCTGATGTCCAGGACGTCGCGCAAGACTTCGTTGAGATTGACCCCCACCTGGATTTCCGGTGGACTCTGGGGAATCACCTGGCGCAGCGACTCCATATGCTCCCGGCTGGCCCCCAGGGCATCCTGAAGAACGCGAGCGGAAGCCGGATCCCGCCGCTGCAGCACCGCCACTGCAGATGCCATGACGTTCATCGGCTCTTCGAGGCGGAAGAGGGCGGCGGACAAGCCTTCGCGAATGGAGGCGCGGCGTTCCTCCTCGGCCAGGACGGCTTGCAGGGCAGCGGTACGGGCTTTCTCCTGTTCGGCCCGCAGGCCGGTAACGTCGGAAATGACCAGGAGAAGCCCGGGCGGGCCGCTCACACAGAAATAGCTGTCGGCACAATCGCTCTTCATTTCCACCGGCGAGGCGGTCACCGCCAGCCAGCGGGCCCGGCCCCCGGGACAGTCGATGCGCGCTTCCCGATTGTCCAGGGCGCAGCTCTCGGCCCCCTGCTCCAGGAGCGCCCGCCAGGAGGGGCAAAGGCTGTCCAGGAGGACATGAGCGGGCTCCCGCACGCGCAGGTCGGTCACCAGCTTCTTGTACTCCTGATTGTCCAGCAGCACGCGGCCCGCGGTGTCGAGCAGGGCAAAGGCGATCGGGGCGGCATCGACCACCGTCTCGATCAGTTTCTTCTGATTGCGCACCAGGCACTCCAGGCGATTGAGCTCGGTGACGTCGCGGTGCATGCCCACGTAGTGGGTGGTGCGTCCCTGGCTGTCGAGGAGGGGAGTGATGCTCAGTTCGGCGAGGTAGTTTTCGCCATTCTTGCGCCGGTTGAGGAGGCGACCGGACCAGGGGCGCTGGGTGGCGAGACTGTCCCACAGAGCCCGGTACAACTCCGGCGGGGTGGTCTGGTTGGAGAGCACCGATTCATTGCAGCCGACGATCTCCTCCAGGCTGTAGCCGGTGACGCGGGAAAAAGCCGCATTGGCGAAGAGGATCTTCGCTTTGGCGTCGGTGATCGAAATGGCCAGATCGGATTGGGCGACTGCCTGTCGGTAAGCCTCGGCGGGCAGTTCGGCCCCGACGGGCAGGGTGGGAGAAGGTTTGGCTGCCGGCATGGCGGGCTCCTGAGTCGCGTTCCGGAAAGGACTAGCAGAATCCATGCCGCGCCACAGGAGAACGGACGGGTGTCCGCGGGAGCGGGCTTTTGGCCCCGATGGAGGGCGTTCCTGTCAGATTCGCGACAATTTGTCGGATGCCGGCTGCACCGGCATGGTGCGGCCTCGCGCAAAGCCGCACGCCTGGGGGCTTTGGGCTGGAAGGGCAAGATTGGCACGGGATGTGCCTCGTGCCTTCCAACACGGAACCCTGTACTCCCCATGAGCGAATTCATCCTCCTGCTGCTCTCCACCGCCCTGGTTAACAACGTGGTGCTCATCAAGTTTCTGGGGTTGTGCCCCACTATGGGCGTATCCAAGAGCGTGGACAGCGCCTTCGGTATGGGCCTGGCGACGACCTTTGTCATCACCCTGGCGGCCGGCGCCTCCTGGATGCTGGAAAACTGGCTGCTGGCTCCCCTGGGGCTGGGCTATCTGCGCATCCTCACCTTCATCCTGGTCATCGCGGCAGTGGTGCAATTCACCGAGATGTTCATCAAGAAGGCCAGCCCCGGGCTCTACCAGTCCCTGGGCATCTACCTTCCGCTGATCACCACCAACTGCGCCGTGCTGGGCGTGGCGCTGCTCAACGTCGAGCAGAAGTTCAGCCTGTTCAAGAGCCTGCTCTATGGCTTCGGCTCCGCCCTCGGCTTCACCCTCGTGCTGCTCATTTTCGCCGGCCTGCGTGAGCGGGTGGCGCTTTCCCGGGTGCCCGCCGCCTTCGACGGGGCGCCCATCGCCTTCGTCACCATCAGCCTGCTCGCCCTCGCTTTCATGGGCTTCTCCGGGTTGAACGTGTAGAGGAGAAGTCATGACGACCCCCACGCTCACCTTGTTCGCTGCCCCCCAGGGGGGCGCCGCCGCCCTCGGGGCGGCCCTTCGGGAGGCTTGACATGATCGCCGCCATCCTCAGTCTTACCCTACTCGGCGCCGCCCTCGGCATCGTCCTCGGCGTCGCCAACAAGTTCCTGGCCGTCGAAGGCAACCCGGTGGTCGACGAGCTGATTGCCATGATGCCCG
>JAEUNZ010000049.1:0-66695 GCA_016790965.1 Dechloromonas sp. | reverse complement strand
CATGATCGCCAACTGGCTGACCGGCCTCGACGACGGCGCCGAAGCCAAGCCGGCCGAAGCCGCGCCGGTTCCGTCGATTTTCCCGGCCAGGCTGCAACTGGCCTTCGACCGCACCGAAATCCTGCGCTACGGCGAGAACTCGCACCAGCAAGCCGCCTTCTACCGCGACACCATCGCGCTGCCGGGCAGCATCGCCGCCTACACCCAACTGCAGGGCAAGGAACTGTCGTACAACAACATCGCCGACTCCGATGCCGCCTGGGAATGCGTCAAGGCCTTCGACGCCCCGGCCTGCGTCATCATCAAGCATGCCAACCCCTGCGGCGTCGCCATAGCCGGCAGCCTGCTCGGCGCCTACGAAAAAGCCTTCAAGACCGATTCGACCTCGGCCTTCGGCGGCATCATCGCCTTCAACGGCGAAGTCGGTCTCAATGTCGTTGAAGCCATGAACGCCCGCAAGCACTTCGTCGAAGTGCTGATCGCCCCGTCCTTCACCGCCGAAGCCAAGGCGGCGCTGGCTTCCAAGACCAACCTGCGCGTGCTGGTCGTGCCCCTCGGCCGTGCGCTCAACAAGCTGGAACTGAAGCGCGTCGGCGGCGGCCTGCTGGTGCAAACCGCGGACGACTTCACCGCGCAAGCCAGCGGCCTGAAGGTCGTCACCAAGGTCCAGCCGACCGCCCAGCAGATCGAAGACCTGCTCTTCGCCGAGCGCGTCGCCAAGTTCGTCAAGTCCAACGCCATCGTCTTCTGCGGCGGCGGCATGACCCTGGGCGTCGGGGCAGGACAGATGAGCCGTGTCGATTCGACCAAGATCGCCAGCATCAAGGCCACCCACGCCGGCCTGTCGCTCAAGGGTTCGGTCGTCGCCTCCGATGCCTTCTTCCCGTTCCGCGACGGCCTCGACGTGCTGGCCGAAGCCGGCGCAGTTGCCGTCATCCAGCCCGGTGGCTCGATGCGCGACGAAGAAGTCATTGCGGCGGCCGACGAGCATGGCATCGCCATGGTGTTCACAGGCGCCCGGCACTTCAGGCACTGAGCTGCCATGGGCGACCTGGCTACGGTCTCTGCCGTCGAAACGAAGGTACCGATGCAGCCTGTCGGGCGCAATATCGGACGATTTCCGGCAACTTTCGCCCTTGGCCGCCGGCACTAAGAACCCCAAAGCTTTACTGCAATGATTCCCAACAAGGGTAAGACTTCATGAAACTCCTCGTCGTAGGTTCGGGCGGCCGTGAGCACGCCATGGCCTGGCGCCTCGCCAAATCCCCCGGTCTGCAAAAGGTCTACGTCGCCCCCGGCAACGCCGGCACGGCACGGGAGCACGAATTACAGAACGTGAGCCTCAGCGATCCAGTGGCCCTGGCCGATTTCGCGCAGAAGGAAAAAGTTCACCTTACCGTCGTCGGGCCGGAAGCGCCCCTCGCGGCTGGGGTAGTCAATATCTTTCGCGCGCGGGGGCTGAAAATCTTCGGCCCTACGAAGGAAGCCGCCCAGCTCGAATCCTCCAAGGATTTCGCCAAGCGCTTCATGGCCCGCCATGGCATTCCGACGGCCGAGTTCGAGACCTTCTCCGACGCCACGGCCGCCCATGCCTACATCGACCGGAAGGGCGCCCCCATCGTCATCAAGGCCGACGGCCTGGCCGCCGGCAAGGGCGTGGTCGTCGCCATGACCCTGACCGAGGCCCACGCTGCCATCGACGACATGCTGTCCGGCAACAAGCTTGAAGTGCAGCACAATGAGGCCGGCGCCCGCGTCGTCATAGAGGAATTCCTCGATGGCGAGGAAGCCAGCTTCATCGTCATGGTCGATGGCAAGAACGTCCTGGCGCTGGCCTCCAGCCAGGATCACAAGCGCATCGGCGACGGCGACACCGGCCCCAACACCGGCGGCATGGGGGCCTATTCGCCTGCCCCGGTGGTCACCCCGGAAATCCACGCCAAGGCCATGCGGGAAATCATCCTGCCCACGGTGCGCGGCATGGCAGCCGACGGCATCCCCTACACCGGCTTCCTCTACGCCGGCCTGATGATCGGCAAGGACGGCACGGTGAAGACCCTGGAGTTCAATTGCCGTATGGGTGACCCCGAGACCCAGCCCATCCTCATGCGCCTGAAGTCCGACTTCGTCGAGTTGCTGGAGCACGGCGTCGCCGGCACTTTGGACCAGGTGGAAGCAGAATGGGACCGCCGAATCGCCCTGGGCGTCGTCCTCGCCGCCGCCCGCTACCCCGACACGCCGAAGAAGGGCGATCCCATCGCAGGACTGCCCGAGGGCAACGCCTTTTCCGACGCCGTCCACGTCTTCCACGCCGGCACGGCGGAAAAGGATGGCCAGGTCGTTACCGCCGGCGGTCGTGTGCTCTGCGTCACCGCCCTGGGCGAGAACGTCCGCCAGGCGCAGAAGTTGGCCTATGAAGCCGCCGCGCGCATCACCTGGGACGGCTTGCAATACCGCAAGGACATCGGCCACCGCGCCCTCAGCCGCTGAGAGCCTGTGAACATTTCATTCACCCCCGCTCGTCATGCCCAGTTGCGCCGGCTCGGCGTTGCCAATGCTCGCCATAGCCCGAGCTATGGCTGTGCTTGGCGCCTCGATCGTGCTCACCTGGGCATGACGAGCGGGCGCGCCCGAAAAATTCACAGGCTCTAAGCCCCACCACACCCCCGGACGGGCGGCTCGTTGTCTTCCATGAGCCGCCCGTCTGTCTTCGAGAGCCGCCATGGACACCACCCGCCTCAAAGATTTCTTCACCGGCCTTCAAGGGCGCATCGTCGCCGAGTTGGAAACCTTCGACGGCCAGCCCTTCCGTACCGATTCCTGGCAACGGCCCGAAGGCGGCGGCGGCATCTCCCGCCTCATCGAGGAGGGTGACTTCTTCGAGCGCGGCGGGGTCAATTTCTCCCACGTCACCGGTGACAAGCTGCCGGCATCAGCCACCGCCGTGCGCCCCCAACTGGCGGGTCGCGCCTGGGAGGCCATGGGCGTGTCGCTCGTGATGCACCCGCGCAACCCTTACTGCCCGACGGCTCACATGAACGTGCGCTGCTTCGTCGCCAGCAAACCGGGCGAGGACGATGTGTGGTGGTTCGGGGGCGGCATGGACCTCACCCCCTACTACGGCGAGGAAGACGACGTGCACCACTTCCACGCCACTTGCCGCGAGGCCCTGGCGCCTTACGGCCCGGAGGTTCACGCCAAGTACAAGCAGTGGTGCGACGAGTATTTCTTTCTCAAGCACCGCAACGAACCCCGAGGCGTGGGCGGCGTGTTCTTCGACGATCTCAACGAAGCCGGCCCGGGCGGAGAAACCCCCTTCGAGCGCTGCTTCTCCCTCACCCAGGCGATGGGCAATGCTTTTACCCCCGCCTATCTGCCCATTCTGGCCCGCCGCCGCGCCACCCCTTACGGCGAGCGGGAAAGGGATTTCCAGGCCTATCGCCGTGGCCGCTATGTGGAATTCAATCTGGTGTGGGACCGCGGCACCCTCTTCGGCCTGCAATCGGGCGGGCGAACTGAATCCATCCTCATGTCTCTGCCTCCGGTGGTGAAGTGGCGCTACGACTGGAAGCCGGAGCCGGGAACGCCAGAAGCTCGTCTTTACGACGTCTTCCTGAGCCCCAGGGACTGGGTGTAGCCCAGCGGGCGCGGGGAAGAAGACCTGCGCTCCGTTGCTGCAGCCTACTTGAGCTTGCCGCGCACCACACGCACCCGGGATTGGTCGCGGATGGTCGCCACACCGCCGTTGCCGGTGATGTTGCCGCAGGTACAGGCCGCCTTGATGCGCGGAACCGAACTGACGATCCCGGTACAGTCCAGGCACTCGTAGTAGAGATCGCCACCGGTGGGAAGGTTACCGGGGTCGGGGGCCGGCTCCACCGGATAGAAGTTGTAGATCTTGCGCATGTCGATATTGAGCACGGTCTCCTCCTTATTGTGGGTTCTGCCCGCGGGGCAAAGTCGCGCCGCCCCGGAAACCGGGCCATTCCGGGCGACAGGGGCTTATCGTCCCCAATTATAAGCGCACAGTCCGGCAAGAATGCCCGCGTCGGCCGGGCCCGTGAGCACCACCCGCTCAAGACCAAGCTCCCGTGCGCTTTCGGCGATGCGGGCATGGGGGACGAACAGCGGTGTCGACTCCAGTTCGTGGCGGGCCTCATCACCCGCCAGTTCAACCAGATGGCGCAACCCCTCGCTGCTCGAAACCGTGATGGCATCGAGGGCCCCCGCTGCCCAGGCGCCACGAAGGACGTCGATGCCGCCGGCCGGAGGCGAGCGGCGATAGCAGGGAATGCACTCGACTCGTGCCCCGCGCGCGCGCAGGGTATCGGCCAGCAGCTCGCGGCCGCCGTCGCCGCGAAAGATGGCGACACCGCACCCGGCGACGCGCTCGGTCTGCATCGAAGGCAAGGCGAGCAGGGCCTCCGAATCGAAACGTTCGAGGGGCGCGATGCAGCCCTCCACCCCCGCTTCCGCAAGCGCCTTGACCGTGCTCTGGCCGATCGCCGCGGGGAGGAGTCCTGCGGGCCACGGCCCCGCGGCCCGCAGGGCAGGCAGCGCGTAGGCCACGGCGTTGGGGCTGATGAAGACGGCGACGCGAAACTCGTGCCGGCGGGCCACCGCTGCGGCCAGGGGCGCGGGATCGTCGGGAGGCGAAATTTCCAGCAGGGGGAAGAGCAGCGGCGTCCCGCCAGCGGCAGCGATGGCTTCCGCCAGGGGGCCGGCCTGGTCCTGCGGACGGGTGACGACGATGGTGCGCCCGGCCAAGGGGCCACCTGGGCTCACCGGATGACCCTCCCGTCGCTGCGCACCACCCTCCCCGAGGGAGGGCAAGCGCCCCCTTCGGGCGGCCGGGCGGGGTTCACCCAACGACCCTCCCGTCGCTGCGCGCCACCCTCCCCAAGGGAGGGCGAGCGCCCCCTTCGGGCGGCCGGGCGGGGGCGCTCATGAGCAGGCGGCGAGCTTTTCCAGGATGGCCCCTGCACCCCGAGCCCGGAGCTGGTCGGCAAGTTCCTGCCCCAGGGCTTCGTCGGCAGCAGGATCGCCGTGCAACTCGCCTGCCACCATGTCCTTGCCGTCGGGAGTGGCGACGAAGCCACGCAGCCAGAGGCGTCCATCGTCTTCGACGATGGCGTAAGCCCCCAGGGGCACCTGACAGCTGCCCCCCAGGGCGCGGGAGAAAGCGCGCTCGGCCCGCACACAGTGAGCGCTGACGGCATCGTTGAGGGGGGCGACGACGGCCGCCATGGCGGCGGCACCGGCAACGAGTTCGATACCCAGCGCCCCCTGTCCCGGCGCCGGCAGCGACTGCTCCGGCGTCAAGAGCGAGCGGATGCGGTCCTTGAGACCCAGACGGATGAGCCCGGCACCGGCGAGGATGATGGCATCGTACTGGCCTTCGTCGAGTTTGCGCAGGCGGGTGTCGAGATTGCCACGCAGGCTGCGGATTTCCAGTTGCGGATAGCGGGCTCGCAGCAGGGCCTCGCGGCGCAGGCTGGACGTGCCCACCACGGCCCCTGCCGGAAGATCGTCGAGGCTGGCGTAGCGATTGGAAACGAAGGCGTCCCGCGGATCTTCGCGCTCGGAGATGGCTGCCAGCACGAAGCCTTCGGGCATGACCATGGGCACGTCCTTCATGGAATGCACGGCGAGGTCGGCGCGGCCTTCGGCCATGGCGACTTCGAGTTCCTTGATGAACAGGCCCTTGCCGCCGATCTGGGCCAGAGGCCGGTCGAGAATCTGGTCCCCCTGGGTGGTCATGCCCAGAATGCTGACCCTGGCACCGGGATTGAGGGCCGACAGACGATCCCGAACATGCTCCGCCTGCCACAGGGCGAGGCGGGATTCACGGGAGGCGATGACGATCTGGGCGGGTGCGGACATGGCGGGCGGCTCGCGACGGAAGGGCGCCGATTCTACCACGCAGCCCCGCCCTAGCCGGCTGTGGCCAGGGCCCGCGCCACAGCCCACTGGCGGCGGCTCACCGGCAAGCGGTCGGGCACGCCGCGCACCAGGGCCCAGCCGTAAGCCTCGGCGTCGTCCCCCGCCGTCCGCTCGAAGCCGGCCAGGGCGTCCCGCGCCACCAGGACGGCCCGATGAAGACGCAGGAAGCGCTCGGCAAATTCCTGCTCCAGATGGGTGAGGGCGTCGTCGAGTAGATACTCCCGCTCCCGGGTACGGGCGGTGACATATTTCAGATCGGCCTTGAAATAGAGCACGTCCGCCACCGGCACCAGCAGAAGCCGGCCCCGCTCGTGGCAGGAAAGGTGGCTGCGTCCGCTGCCGCGCATCTCCCGACCGATGGCCTGGAGTGCCTCTCCCGCCTTGCCACGAACCGGACGCAGCTTCTGCAGGGCGGCCAGGAGGCGCTGGGCCCGCACCGGCTTGAGCAGGTAGTCGATGGCATTGAGGTCGAAGGCCTGCACTGCGTAGCCGTCGTAGGCCGTGGTGAAGATCACCGCCGGGCCGTCCTCCAGGCCCCCCAGATGGCCGGCCAGTTCGATACCGTCCATGCCGGGCATGCGGATGTCGGCCAGGACGACATCCACCGGCGTATGGCGGAGAAAGTCGAGGGCTTCCAGGCCATTGCCCGCCTCGCCGACACAGGCGTTAGGCAGGCTGGGGGCGATGTCGGCCAGGAGTTCCCGCAGGCGCGCACGGGCCAGGGGCTCGTCGTCCACCACCAGGAGGGTCAGGGGCTGGGTCGTGTGCGGCATGGCAGATGAATGATGACGCGGTAGACATCGGAGCCTTCCTCGATGTCGAGGCGGGCCTCCAGATCGTAATACAGGGCGAGGCGTTCGCGGATATTGGCCACCGCCATGTGGTTGCCACGTGCGTGCCCGCCGCCTCCCGCCGGGTTGGCGATGACGATGAGCAGTTCATCGGCGCGTCGGGAGAAGGCGATGTCGATGGCGCCCCCCTCCGGCCGCGGCTCTATGCCGTGATAGACGGCGTTCTCCAGCAGGGGCTGGAGCATGAGGGGCGGAATGGCCTCGTCCAGGGGAAGATCGGCCACCTCCCAGCGCACTTGCAGACGCTCGCCCAGGCGCAGGCGCTCCAGGTCGAGGTACTGGCGGGCCAGGGCAATTTCATCCGACAGGGGCACCCGCTCCGCCGGATCCCGCAACGCCGCCCGAAAGAGGTCGGACAGGGATTCCAGCGCCTCTTCCGCCCGCCGCGGCTCCGCCCGGATGAGGGAGAGAACGGCGTTGAGGGAGTTGAAGAGGAAGTGGGGCCGGATGCGGGCGTTGAGCGCCGAAAGGCGCGCTTCGCTCATGGACGGCGAAATGGCCCGCAGCCGCAAGGCAAAATAGGCCAGCAGGAGCGCCGCCCCACCCCCCGCGATGAGGGCGGCGCGCAGGCTCTCCCAGAGAGTTCCCTGGTCGAGGCCAATCCAAGACCAGAGATCATTTTGCAAGGCGGCAAGCCCTGCGGCGAGCAACACCACCGTTGCCTGGGCAGCGCGGGGGGGCAATTTCCACAACACATCCCGCGCCCCGGCGACGATCCCCAGGCAGATGAACAACAGGGGCTCAACCAGAGCCGACAGATCGACGAAGCGCCAGGGCCAGCCCCGCAGATCGGGGCTTTGCAGAAGGGCCGCGCCTAGGGCAAGGGCATTGCCTCCAAGAAGAACGCGCAACACGACCCCGAGATTGCGCCAGTCCGGCAGGGGATGAACCGCCTGGATTTGCCTTATCATTTCGCTTCCCGAATCTTTCCGTTCGCGCCCTGCGCGCATGCCAAACGGAACTTTAACCTCGATTTGCGTTACTGAACATGACCTCCAACGCTGCACAATACACTTGGGCCGGCCGCTTTTCCGAACCCGTCTCCGATCTCGTCAAACGCTACACGGCCTCGGTAGACTTCGACCGCCGCATGTGGCGCCAGGATATTCGCGGCTCCCTGGCCCATGCCAGGATGCTGGCCCGGCAGGGCATCATCGCCGCCGCGGACCTGTCCGACATCGAGCGGGGCATGGCCCAAGTGGCGGCCGAGATCGAATCCGGAGCTTTCGAATGGTCTCTCGATTTGGAAGACGTGCACCTCAATATCGAGAAGCGCCTGACAAGCCTGATCGGCGACGCCGGCAAGCGCCTGCACACCGGCCGCTCCCGCAACGATCAGGTGGCCACCGACATCCGCCTCTACCTGCGCGATGCCATCGACGACATCCTCGGCCTGATTAAGGCCTTTCGCGGTGCCCTGCTCGACCTGGCCGAAAAGGAAGCCGCCACCCCGATGCCCGGCTTCACCCATCTGCAAGTAGCCCAGCCGGTGACCTTCGGCCACCACATGCTGGCTTACTTCGAGATGTTCGGCCGCGACGGCGAACGCTTCGTCGACTGCCGCAAGCGCACCAACCGTCTGCCCCTGGGCGCCGCCGCCCTGGCCGGCACCACCTACCCCATCGACCGCGAATTCGTCGCCGCCGAGCTGGGCTTCGAGGGTGTCTGCGAGAACTCCCTGGACGCCGTTTCCGACCGCGACTTCGCCATCGAATTCTGCGCCGCCTGCGCCCTGCTCATGACCCACATCAGCCGCCTCTCCGAGGAACTGGTGATGTGGATGAGCCCCCGCATCGGCTTCATACAGATCGCCGACCGCTTCTGCACCGGCTCGTCGATCATGCCCCAGAAGAAGAACCCGGATGTGCCGGAACTGGCCCGGGGCAAGACCGGCCGCGTCAATGGCCACCTGATCGCCCTCCTCACCCTGATGAAATCCCAACCCCTGGCCTACAACAAGGACAACCAAGAGGACAAGGAGCCCCTGTTCGACGCTGTGGACACGGTCACCGACACCCTGCGCATTTTTGCCGACATGGCCGGCGGCATCACCGTCAAGGCGGAAGCGATGAAGGCCGCCCTCACCCAGGGTTTCGCCACCGCCACCGACCTCGCCGACTACCTGGTCAAGAAGGGTCTGCCTTTCCGCGACGCCCACGAGGCCGTCGGCCACGCCGTCAAGGCAGCCGAGCAGAAGGGCGTCGACCTGCCGCAGTTGTCTCTGGCCGATCTGCAAGCCTTCTCGCCCCTGATCGCTGAGGATGTCTTTGCCGTGCTCACCGTCGAAGGCTCGCTGGCCTCCCGCAAGCATATCGGCGGTACTGCCCCGGACCAGGTCAAGGCCGCCATCCTCCGCGCCCGCGGGCGCCTCGCGGATGATTAAGAAACTAGGCAAATACGAAATCATCCGCGAGCTGGGGCAGGGCGCCACCAGCACCGTGTACCTGGGGCTCGACCCCTTCGCGCAACGGGACGTGGCCATCAAGGTGGCCACCCCCGAAGCGCTGCGCGATCCGGACCGCAGCCGGGTCTATTCCCACCTATTCCTCAACGAAGCGTCCCTGGTCGGCAAGCTCGACCATCCCCACATCGTCCAGATTTTCGACGCGGTGGTGGCGGACACCCTGTCCTACATCGTCATGGAATTCGTGCCCGGCGGCACCCTGGAAGCCCACGCCCGGCCCAGGGATCTGCTGCCCGTGGAGCGGGTCATCGAAATCGTCTTCAAGTGCACCCGGGCCCTGGACCACGCCTTCCGCCTGGGCATCACCCATCGCGACATCAAGCCGGCCAATATCCTCATGTCGCCGGAGTCCGACATCAAGATTTCCGACTTCGGCGCCGCCATCACCCGGGAAAACCTGGAGCGCACCCAGGTCTCCGGCATCGGCTCCCCCGCCTACATGTCCCCGGAGCAGGTGCAGGAGCAGCCCCTGGACCACCGCACCGACATCTACTCCCTGGGGGTCGTCCTCTATCAGTTGCTGACCGGAGAACTGCCCTTCCAGGCCAGCACAAGCTACAGCATGATCTACCAGATCATCCACACCCAGGCCTCCGAACCCTCCTTCCTGCGCCCGGAACTGCCGCCCGCCCTGGACACCGTCGTCGCTCGGGCCATGGCCAAGGATGTGCACGCCCGCTACCAGACTTGGGAACATTTCGCCCACGACCTGGCCCAAGCGGCCCGCAAGCGTTCGCTGCGCACGCGCAAATTCGAACTCCCGGCCACGGAAAAATTCGACCTGCTGCGGGCCATGCCCTTCTTCCAGGATTTTCCTGATCCGGAACTGTGGGAGGTTCTCGGTTTTGCCCAGTGGGAAAGGATTCCGGCCGAAACCCACATCGTCCGGGACGGGGACGAGGGGAATTTTTTCTGCTTCCTCATCGGGGGCGAACTCAAGGTGGCCAAGAACGGCCGCATCCTTAACCTGCTTTCGCCGGGGGATTGCTTCGGCGAAATGGCCGTCGTCACGCGGCGGGGAGGCCCCCGAACAGCGGACGTGATCGCCCTGAGCACCGCCAACGTGGTCACCATCCACCGCAGCGCCCTGGAGGGCGCCAGCGAGTCCTGCCGCATGCACTTCTACCAGGGTTTCCTGGAAGTGCTGGCCAATCGGCTAACCGTGGCCAATCAGCGACTGACCGCGGTCTAAAGCGCAAAGACCTCCTGGGGCCGGGGATGGCGAGGCACCGAACCCCGACATTTCGGAAGTCGCCGCTGGATTTCAGCCAGCGGAAATTCCCTCCAGCAATTTCTGCAATTCACCGGCCTGGTACATCTCGCGCATGATGTCGCAGCCCCCGACGAACTCCCCCTTCACATACAGTTGGGGGATCGTCGGCCAATTGGCGTAGTCCTTGATTCCCTGGCGGATCTCGGCGTCTTCCAGGACATTGACCGTCACGAAGTCCTGCACGCCGCAGGTTCTGAGAATCTGCACCGCGGTGGCGGAAAAGCCGCACTGGGGAAACTGAGCGCTTCCCTTCATGTAAAGGACCACCGGATGACCGGTGACGGTGGCGTGAATGCGCTGCTGAACGTTGTCGGACATGGTTCTTTCCCGGGGAATTTCAAATCTTGCCGCCGCTGATGCGCTCACTGCCGGCGAGATCGGTTTGCGTGAGCACGTCTTTGAAGCCGGCGGCCCACAATAAGTTCCGGCAGGCGGCACCCTGGTCGTGGCCGTGCTCGAACCACAGCCAGCCACCGGGCCTCAGGTGGGTCGGGGCGCCACGGACAACGGCACGCACGGCAGCCAGACCATCGCCTCCCGCCATACCGTCGGTCAGGGCGCCCTGAGGTTCGAAGGGCAGGCCGTCACGATCCAGATGGGGATCGTCGAATTCGATATAGGGAGGATTGGCCACCACTAGGTCGAATCGTTCGCCGGCCAGGGGGGCGTACCAATCGCCGGCGCGAAAATCCACCAACGCCCCGAGGGTGGCCGCATTGTCGGCCGCCACCGCCAGCGCTTCGGGGGACAGATCCACTGCCACCACGTGGGCTCCTGGCGACTCCAGGGCAAGGGTGACGGCGATGACGCCGGAGCCGGTCCCCAAGTCGAGGATGGCTGGATTGTCCATCCCTGACAGGGTCTTGAGGGCCAGTTCCACAAGGCCCTCGGTCTCGGGACGGGGAATCAGCACTGCCGGAGTGACGGCGAAGTCGCGGCCATAGAAGCCCGCACGGCCCAGGAGGTAGGCCAGGGGTTCCCCCGCCTCCCGTCGGACGACGAGCGATTCGAGCCACACGCCCTGTTCCTCGGTAAGCACCTTTTCGGGACGCGCAATCAGGTCGGCATGGCTGCATGCCGCGGCGTGCTGGACGATGAGGCGGGCATCGAGCCGGTCGATACGCTCAGCAGCCCGGCGCCAGGCGGCGCCCCGCGTGAGGATCATCCTGGAAACCTCGCCCCAACGGGCTCGCAGCGCTGCTTCCCCAAGGGTGAGCGATTCGGAATGGCGCAGAAATCCAGGGCACGCGGCATTCAGGGAACCTGTAAGCGGTCAACCGGGGTATCTAGTGGTCTGCTTCGGAATTGGCGGGACAAGATTAAAGCGCCGGATTTGTGCGCCTGGCTAGGCGCGAACCGCAGCGATAGCCGAAGCTATCGCGAGGATGAGCAACAACGGCAGGGGCACAAAGACAAGCGTTCATGTTCTGTTAATTGCGAAGCAGACCACTAGGATCATCCCTGCTCGGCGAGCGCCGAGAGCTGCTCGGCCTGGTGCTCGTTGGCCAGGGCCGCCAGGAGTTCGTCCAGGTCGCCGTCCAGGATGGCGGCGAGCTTGTAGAGGGTCAGGTTGATGCGGTGATCGGTGAGCCGCCCCTGGGGGAAGTTGTAGGTACGGATGCGCTCCGAGCGGTCCCCGGAGCCGATTAGGCTCTTGCGCGTATTGGCGATGCGGCTCTGTTGCGCCCGCACCTGCACGTCCTTGATGCGCGCCGCCAGCACGCGCAGAGCGGAAGCCTTGTTGGCGTGCTGGGAGCGCCCGTCCTGGCATTCGGCGACGATGCCCGTGGGCAGGTGGGTGATGCGCACAGCGGAATCCGTCTTGTTGATGTGCTGCCCCCCAGCCCCGGAAGCGCGGAAAGTGTCGATGCGCAGCTCGGCCGGGTTAAGTTCCACCTCGCCCACTTCGTCGGCTTCGGGCATCACCGCGACGGTACAGGCCGAGGTGTGGATGCGCCCCTGGGTCTCGGTTTCCGGTACGCGCTGCACGCGATGCCCGCCGGACTCGAACTTGAGCCGCGAGTAGGCGCCAGGGCCGACGATGCGGCAGATGATTTCGCGGTAACCCCCCAGGTCGGATTCGTTGGCTGAGAGCACCTCCACCTGCCAGCGCTGGCGCTCGGCAAAGCGGGCATACATGCGAAAGAGGTCGCCCGCGAACAGGGCCGACTCCTCGCCCCCGGTTCCGGCACGCACTTCCAGGATGACGCTGCGTTCGTCGTCTGGATCCCGCGGCAGGAGCAGCTTTTGCAGATCGATTTCCAACTCGGGCAGGCGCGCCCGGGCAGCGGCCATTTCTTCTTCGGCAAATTCCCGCAGGTCCGGATCGGCCAGGAGGTTCTGCGCCTCGGCCAGATCGCCTTCGGCGCGGCGGAAGTCGCCGTAGCGGGCGACGACGGGCTCCAGTTCGGCGCGCTCCCGGGAAAGGCGGCGGTACTGTTCCATGTCGGCGGTAGCTGTCTCGGAAGCCAGCAGGAGGTCGATTTCCTCCAGGCGGTCGGACAGGTGATCGAGCTTGAGGCGAATACTGGCCTTCATGGGTCGTTCGGAGCGGGGGAAGCCCGCTATGGTAACCGACATCGCCGTCCGTCGGCGACGGGCGGCCTTGCTCCAGCGCCATTCCCCCCGAATAATGCTCCCCTACCCTCCCGTCTTCATGCCCCCCGTCTCAAACGCCCTACTCGCCGTTGCGGAAACCCTGGAAAGGCGCTGGCAGGACTATCTTGACCGCGGCGTCTTCGATGCCTTCGTCGAGTTCACCCTGTCCCTCAATGGTCTCACCGAGCTTCTCGCCCGCCAGCAGATGCCCGGGCTGGTGCGCGCCTGCCAGGAACTCGAAAATACCGCCCTGAGCCTGTTCGGCAGCGGTGTCCCTCACCCCCTGGACAGCGACCGGCGTAGCATCATAGACCGCCAGTTGGGCGCCATCCTGCGGGAATTGCGCCGGCACGAAACACCAGCGGTCGCCAGTCGGCGGGGCAGCGAATCCTCCCTGGCCCACGAGGGGGCCTGGAGCCGGCCGCGCCGCATCCTCATCGTCGCCGCCCCTCAGCATCCCTGGTGCGCCGCCCTTGCCGAGCAACTGGAATTCTTCGGCTTCCAGCCCAGAAGCATGCGCTGGGAAGACACCCAGCCCGACACCGAAACACCGCTCGCCGTCGTCTTCATCCCCGACCGGGAGGGCGACTACGGCCCCGAGGCCGTAGCCACCATCCGCCTGCTGCGCTCGGAATTCCCCGCCAGCACCTTCTACTGCCTCTCGGTGCCTGGAACCCTGGGCGCCATCATCGACCTGCAGCGTGCCGGGACGGACATCTGCGTCCAGACGGGCGACAAGCTGACCGATCTGGTCTCCCGCATCCTCGACCTGGTCCAGGCCCGCGAGCAGCACTTCCCGAGAGTCCTGGTGGTAGAAGACTCCGCCACGGCGACCGCCCACATCCGGCGATCCCTCTCGCAGCACGGCATCGACAGCGAAGCCATCAGCGACCCCCGCCTGCTGCTCGAAGCCACCGCCCGCTACCGCCCCGATCTGGTGCTCATGGACATGTACATGCCCTACTGCACCGGGGTCGAAGTGACCCGCGCCCTGCGCCAGTTGCGCGAATTCCAGGCCCTGCCGGTGGTGTATCTGTCGAGCGAAACCGACATCGTGCAGCAGGTCGAGGCCCTTCGCCTGGGGGGCGACCAGTTCCTCACCAAGCCGGTCAACCCGGTGGTCCTCGCCGCCGTGGTCAAGACCAAGATCGAGCGCTACCGGGAAATGCTCCACTCCGGGCGCCACGACAGCCTGACCGGCCTCCTCAACCACACCGCCGCCAAGGCCCGCCTCGATGAACTGGTGCGCTCCGCCGGCGGCGAGCCGGTCACTGTGGCCATGATCGACATCGACCGGTTCAAGTCGATCAACGATACCTACGGGCATCCAGTGGGGGACCAGGTCATCCGCAGTCTGGCCTGGCTGCTGCGCGGGCGCCTGCGCAGCAGCGACCTCATCGGCCGCTACGGCGGCGAGGAATTCATCCTCGCCCTGCCCGGAACCGACGGTGGACGGGCCAAGGTTCTCCTGGACCGCATTCGCGAAGATTTCTCCGAACTGCCTCTGGCCCACGGCAACGGCACCCTGCGCGCAACCTTCAGTTGTGGCCTGGCGTCCAAAGCCAGCGCAGAAGATCCCGAATTGCTCATCACCGCCGCCGATGAAGCGCTTTTGGTCGCCAAGCGCTCGGGGCGCAATCTGGTGATCTCGGCTCTACCCCGCCCGGTCGCCCGCGCCGGGGTTTAGGGCGTGTTCACGGTAACCGGCGGGACTGGGTTTGCCGGGGAGGGATGGGCACCAAGGCGCTGAAGCGCGCCTTGGGCGGCATACGGCCTCGTCCGACGGAGCGCCGGCTATTCTTCCCGATGCAGGTGAAAGAGGCGCGTCGCGGCCGACTGGAGGTCCAACCGCTCTTCGCCCTCAGCCAGATTGAGGGCCTGGGTCGGCGCGTGCAGGAATTTGTTGGTCAGCCGATGGGAGAGATGTTCCAGCACCTTGTCCGGCGCTTCACCGCGGGCAAGCAGCTTTGCGGCATGCTCCAGTTCGTGGCGTCGGAGGCGTTCGGCGCTATCCCGCAGGGCGCGGATCACCGGCACGGAATCACGGGAATCCAGCCAGGAAAGAAAGTTCTCCACCCGGCTGCTGATGATGGCCTCGGCCTGGACGACCGCCGCCTGACGGGATTCCAGGCCGCTTTCCACCACCTGAGCCAGGTCATCGACGGTGTAGAGGAACACGTCGTCGAGTTCACCCACCTCGACCTCGATATCCCGCGGCACCGCCAGATCGACCATAAAAATGGGCCGATGCCGGCGCGCCCGCACGGCCCGCTCCACCATCCCCAGGCCGATGATGGGCAGCGGACTCGCGGTGCAGGACACGACGATGTCGTGCTGGGGGAGGATCTCCGCCAGCTCGTCGAGGCGGACCGCCACCCCGCCGAAGCGCTGGGCCAGGGCCTGTCCCCGTTCCACCGTGCGGTTGGCGACGGTCACCTGGCGCGGCTTCTGGGCGCAGAAGTGGGCCGCGCACAGTTCGATCATCTCCCCGGCACCGATGAACAGCACCCGCTGCTGCGCCATCGATTCGAAGATACGCTCCGCCAGATGCACGGCCGCCGCCGCCATGGAAACGATATTGGCCCCGATGGCCGTGGTGCTGCGCACCTCCTTGGCCACCGCGAAGGAGCGCTGGAAAAGCTTGTGCAACTGCGTGCCCAGGGTTCCGGCCTCTTCGGCGACCCGCACCGCGTCCTTCATCTGCCCCAGAATCTGCGGCTCGCCTATCACCATGGAATCGAGCCCGCTGGCCACCCGAAAAGCATGACGTACGGCCTCCGGCTGCGGATAGGTATACAGATAGGGCTCGATACGCGCCCGCTCGACGCGATGGTATTCCGCCAACCAGTCTGCCGCTGCCGCGGGCGAATCGGTCGTGCAATACAATTCCATCCGGTTGCAGGTGGAGAGGATGGCCGCCTCTTTCACCGGTTTCGCCGACACCAGGTGGGCCAGCGCCTTGGGCAGCCCCTCGGCGTGAAACGCCACCCGCTCGCGAATGGCGAGCGGAGCCGAATGGTGATTGATGCCAAGTGTGAAGATCACGGGTCGCGGGGAAGCAGGATTCGGCCCGGATTATAGCGCAGCGCCCGAAGGCCCCCAGGAGTCTCCAGGCAGGCGGCGTAACCGCACGCGCTAAAAGGCCACGTTAAATCGCGCGCCGCGGACTTCATCTCACAGCATTGCACCTGTCTTCGCTCACCAGTTATCATGCCCAAGTCATGACCCTGCCCGCCCCGGAAGACCCCCACCGTCCTGAGCCGACACGCGACCTGATTCGGCAAAACGCGCCGGGCATTAGACGTCCCCGATTCTCCGCCCTGAGCAACGCTGTCACTGGCCGTCAGATAGGTGCTGCACTGTTCGGCCCCCCTCGCGTCCCCGCTCGATTTGTCGCTCATCCTCGACATCGCATCGGCTATGGCCGCGGCTCGCGCGATCGGGACACGGCCACGCACCCCAGCAACGGCACAAGCCTATCCGACTGATGACGCACCAATCCTCTCGAGGTTCACATGATTCAGCGACTGATCGCTACAGCAATACTGGCCACGACGCTCTCCGCCTGTGATGCGGTAGACACGATGAAGGAAGGCTTTGCCCATTCCCAGGCCGTCTCGGATCAAATGCAAAAAGCATTCGGCCTGAAATCGTTTGTCGGTTTCAGTTGGAACAACGGCTCCCTGACGTCTGTCACTGTAAGCTTTCAAGGCCTCCCTCGGGATGCCGCTCTGTCGGATATCGCAACGAAGGCCAGGCGAGCGATCGCGACCGAGTTCAAGCAGGTGCCAGAGCAAATCGTTATCGCTTTCAACATCGAGCCCTGAGGAGTGCCGCGGCGGCTCTGGTGCCCTCTTTCCGAAGCCCTGCACGGGGCTGGTCCCGGGGCGGCCGAAAAGCTATCATCGCCCTCTTGCCGAACCGTCCCCTCCCCCGGTCATGTCTCCCCACCCCTTGCGCAACCTCCCGGCCTTCCTGTCTTGCCTCCTGCTGGCAGCCTGCGCTTCGCAGCAAGCCACGCCGCACCTTTCCCAGAGCGGCAATCTCAAGGTTCATCCGGGGCTGCTCGGGCAGCCTGTCCCGCCGGAATTGCAGCCCCAGGATGCGCGGACGGGGGCGCGGGTGACGGCCGACGGTGCCGAAGGATCGGATGCCTCCCGCACGGGCATGAAGGTGGACGAGGCCGGCCTGCGCACCCAACGCAGCATTTACTTCGACTATGACCGGTCCGAGATCAAGGACGAGTACGCGGGGGTTCTGGCGGCTCACGCCAAGCACCTCAAGGCCAATCCCGCCCTGCGGGTCAAGGTTGAGGGCAACGCCGATGAGCGCGGCGGCGCGGAGCACAACCGCCGCCTGGGGCAGAAGCGCGCCGATGCGGTGCGCGAGTCGCTGGTGGCCGGCGGCGCCGAGGAAAAGCAGGTGCGGGTGGTGAGCTACGGAGAATCCCGCCCCAAGCTCCGCGGCCACGACGAGGAATCCTGGGCCGAGAACCGCCGCGCCGACATCGTGTACGAAAAGGAAGAGTGACCATGGCAGAAGCCGGCGAAGCCCCCCGGATTCCGTCCAGTCTCCAGCACCGCTACGAATTCAAGCGGGAGATCGGCAGCGGGGCGAGCGGCGTCGTCTATCTCGGCCACGACGTCTACAACCAGCGGCCGGTGGCCATCAAGGTCGCCCATTCCCATATTTTCCGGGACACCGCGGCCAACGATATCACCCGCAAGGCCTGGCTCAACGAGGTCCATCTGGCGGGCAGCCTCAAGCACCCCTACATCGTCGAGGTCTTCGACGCCGGCATCGACCCGGACACCGCCTGGCTGGTCATGGAGTATCTGCCGGGGGGCACCCTCGATCCCTTCACCCAGCCCAACCGCCTCAAGTCCATCCAGGAAATCCTTGAGATCATCTATAAGTGCGCCAGCGCCCTGGATTACGCCTGCCGCAACGGCATCGTCCACCGCGACGTCAAGCCGGCCAACCTGCAATACGTGGGGCCCGGCGAGGTCAAGGTGGGTGACTTTGGGGCCGCCTACTGGAACAAGGATGAATCCACCCAGGTCATGGACATCGGCTCCCTGGCCTACATGGCGCCGGAACTGTTCCGGTCGTGGGTGACGCCCCAGGCCGACATCTACGCCCTGGGAGCGGTGCTGTTCAAGCTCCTCACCGCCCGCCTGCCCTTCGAGGCGGACAATCCGGCCGGGCTGATGTACGAGATCATCAACGGCGAGCGCCCTGCCCTGCGTGCCCTGCGCCCGGATTTGCCGGTGGAACTGGAATCCCTGGTGGACCGCATGTTGGCCCGCAGCCTGGAAGACCGCTTTCCCAACTGGAACGAAGTCCTCAAGACCCTCACCGAACTGCTGCCCAAGCTGCGCTCGGCGACTGCGGTGGAGCGGCCGGCGGAATCGAAGCGCCCGGCCCAGGCGGAAACCTACGACCGCCTGCGCCGCCTGCCCATCTTCGAGGATCTGAACGACGCCCAACTGTGGGAGATGCTGCGCCTCTCCAAGTGGTACCAGGTGCCCAAGGACACAGTGCTCATCAAGGAAGGCGCGCCGGCCAAATCCTGCTACATGCTCCTGGAGGGCGATGCCAAGGTTACGCAGCAAAACAAGCTGATTGCCTGGATGTCCCCGGGCACCCTTTTCGGCGAGCTGGCCTTCGCCGAAAAGGCTCCGTCCCAGCGGGCCGCCACGGTCGTTGCGAATACCGACGTGGTGGTTGGCAAGTGGCCCTTTGAATCGCTCCACCATGCGTCACCCGAATTACAGACCGAACTGCTCAAGATTTTCTTCCGCCTGGCCGCCGAGCGACTGAAGCAGGTGGACGAGCAGTACCTCCTGCTTTACCAGCAACGACAGAAGGAATCCGGCTCCGGAAGCTGACTGGCGCGCCAGCGCAGGCGCGCGACTGTCCGACACGTCTTTCCTGCCCCCCACTCCGGACCCGCGGTAAGGGTGCTGAAGCCTCCCGTTACGTTCGCTTGCCCGCGAGGCGTCGCAGAAAGGCCCGTCGCGGCGGCGGATCCGGTTCCGCAGTAGGCACCGGGGAAGCAGGTTCCACCGTCCGGGACGGTGCTGCAGTGGCAGGCGACTCGGGGGGTGGAACAAACGCCGCGGCCAGCGCGTCCCGGGCCGCCCCAAGCGCGGCAATCATGCTCTCCAAACCCGTTACTGGCGCAATCAGCGGGCAATACTGGTAGGGGCCCAAGTCAGGATCGTCGTCGGCGATGAATTGCAAGGCCCCGCAGGGCAGGTCGATGTAGCGCCGTTCTCCAGCCGGGATGTCGCCCCACAGTTCCCCCCCGCCGGAAAGCAGGAATAGGTTCAGAAACCAGGGGGTCACCATCACCCCCAACCAGTCGCCACGATGGCGACGGAACCCCACGGCCGCGACTCCCAGCTTCGGATTCACAAAGGGCAAGTCCTGCATGCGGGTTTCCCACACGTGCAGATAGTGGTTTTCGAGGAAGGCGGAGGGATCGGTGTCCAGGGGCGTCGCCGGACGGATGGGCGGCGGCGCGAGGGCCGGAGTGCGGATACGTTGGGTCACGTGCGTTTCAAGTCGGAGAAGAAGCGGTCCGGATCATAATCCCCGTCAAGGGAGGCCGCCAGAGCCTCCAGGGCTTCCTCGATGAGAGCCAGTTCACCCGGCTCCACCACTTCCTTGGCAAATCCAAGAGCACTGAGAACCCAGGTGCCCACGGGTTGCGGCCCCACCAGCATCATGTTGAGGCATTCCCGCTCGCCGTGGCGCTCGACCCAGGCGAAGTCGCCCTCCCCTTCCCAGGCCACCACCTGTTTAGGAATGGAAAGGCACATCAGCCACGTTCCCGGAGGTCGAGGCCCTGGCCGCGCAACTCGGCGACAGTCATGGCCAGCAGCTCCGGCAGCCGCTCGGCGACGGTGGGAGTCAGTTCCATGCCCAACTCCATTGACCCCGGCTGAATGCCGATGATGGCTGTACGCTTGGGTGCCCGCCCGGTGAATTCCAGGCTGGCCAGAACGTCGGAAAGCCCCACCTGGTGTGGCGAGAGCTTGGTCCTGAAGAATACCGGCACATCGTCGTCTTTCAGCAGCACCGGCGTTCCAGGCGCCTGGCCGTGGCGCACGCAATCGACCACGATGAGGGCGTCAAGATTCTCCAGTTGCTCCAGCATTTCCATGGCGCAGGTGCCGCCGTCGATGACCCTGACCTCGGAGGGCAGGAGGTAATCACGCTCCAGGCGTTCCACGACGCGCACGCCGACTCCTTCGTCGGAAAGCAGGATGTTGCCGATACCGAGGACCACGACCGCCACGGGGATCTCCAAAAAAAGGGGCGCGAGAAGTATCGCGCCCAAAACGACGGAACTCGTTGCCCTGGATCAAACGGCCTTGACGGTCACCACAGGGTTGTTCTCCTGATCCACCACATGCACGGCGCAGGCCAGGCAGGGGTCGAAGGAGTGCACCGTGCGCAGGACTTCCAGCGGCTTCTCGGGATCGGCTACCGGGTTGTCCAGGAGGCAGGCCTCATAGGCGCCCGGCTGGTCCTTTTCGTTCCTCGGCGCGGCGTTCCAGGTGGTGGGCACGACGCACTGGTAGTTCTTGATCTTGCCGGAATCGATGACCACCCAATGGGACAGCACGCCCCGCGGCGCCTCGTGGAACCCGACGCCCATTTGCTCGCCCTTGGGGAAGGTCGGCTTGTTGTAGGTCTTGAGGTCGCCCTTGGCCATGTTGGCCAGCAGCAGATTCCACTGGTTCATCAGTTCGTCCGACTGCACGGCGCAACCCACGGCCCGGGCCGCATGGCGACCTATGGTGGAATGCATGGCGTCCAGCCCCACCTTGGTGCCGGCCAGGCTGGAGACCAGATCCAGGGCGGCAGTGGCGTACTTCTTGGTCGGCTCGTGACCGGCAGCCAGCATGTTGAGCACCCGGGACAGCGGCCCCACCTGCATGGGCTTGCCGTAGAAGGTGGGCGACTTCAGCCAGGAATACTTGCCGTTATCCTGGAAGTCCGTGTAATTGGGCTTGGTCTCGCCCTTGTACGGATGGAGCGACACGTCGTTGCCGGCGGCGTAGTCGTACCAGGAGTGCTTGATGGCCTCGGAGACGCCGTCGACGAAATACTTGTCGCCGAAGGTCTTGATCGGCTTGTGGCTTTCCAGCTTGCCACCCTCGATGTAGCCTCCGGGCAGTGCGAACACGGTGCCCTTGCCGTCGAGGGGGATGTCGGGCACGCACAAGTAATCGGTGATGCCCTTGCCGACCTTGGTCCAGTCCGCGTAGAAGGCACCGACGGCGGCCACATCCACCAGATAGACGTTTTTGACGAAGTCGTCGAGCTTCTCGATCCACTCCTTCACCGCCAGCAGGCGCTCGACGGTGAGCACCGACTGGGAATCCAGAGAAAGCGGGTTAGCCACGCCGCCCACGGCCACGTTCTGGATGTGGGGCGACTTGGAGCCGAGGATGGCGACGATCTTGTTGGCGTAGCGCTGCACCTCCAGGGCTTGCAGGTAGTGCACGGTCGCCAGCAGATTCACCTCCGGCGACAGCTTCATGGCCGGGTGGCCCCAGTAGCCGTTGGTGAAGATGCCCAATTGGCCGGTGCCGACGAAGCCCTTCAACTTTTCCTGCACCTTCTTGAATTCGGCCTCGCTGTTGTTGTTCCAGTTGGAAAGGCTCTGGGCGAGGCTCGCCGCCTTCTTGGGATCGGCCTTCAGCGCCGAAACCACATCCACCCAGTCCAGGGCGGAGAGGTGGTAGAAGTGCACGATATGGTCATGGATGGCGTGGGCCAGCATGATCATGTTGCGGATGTACTGGGCGTTCACAGGAATTTCCAGCTGCAGGGCGTTTTCCACCGCCCGCACCGAGGCGAAGGCGTGCACCGTGGTGCACACGCCGCAGATTCGCTGGGTGATGGCCCAGGCATCCCGCGGGTCGCGGCCGATGAGGATGTTCTCGACACCCCGCCACATCTGGCCGGAGGCCCAGGCCTTCTTGACCTTGCCGCCGTCCACTTCCACGTCCACGCGGAGGTGGCCCTCGATGCGGGTGATCGGGTCGATGGTGACTCGTTTGTTCATGGATATCTCCTAAGCCTGGAAATCAGTGGGCCGCGGCACCGCCCTCGCGGGGCAGCACCGGGAAGCGGCGGGTGATGACGATGTAACCGAGGACCTCGAGCGCGAACATGCCGGCGGTGACGATCATCTCGGCGATAGACGGGAAGTAGTTCCAGCCCGTATCGACGCCGAGGCCGGTGTCGTAGCCGATGAGGAAGCCATTGATGCGCAGGAAGATGCCGCCCACCATGATGGCCACCCCGGCGAGGAAGAGCCGGGCCGGATTGCGCCGGGTGGTTGCCGAGCCGACGAGAAAGAAGGGGGCGACGAAAGCGAGGTTCTCTATCCAGAAGACAAAGGCCTCGAGGCTCGGCCGGAGGGCGTTACCAAGAGCACCACGCACCACCAGATCTCCGACCCGCACCATCAGAAAGATGGCGAGCACGCCGAGCATGACTTTGGCCATGGGCTCCAACAGGTGGATCTCGATCTCCCGGCGATAGGCGGAAGAGGCCACACAGGATTCGAACAGCACCACGCCGTAGCCTATGGCGATGGCCGTCAGCAGGTAGAGCAGGGGCACGATCGGTGTCTGCCACAGCGGATTCACCTGGGGCCCCATCACCACCAGCAGCGTCCCCAGGGAAGACTGGTGCATCATGGGCAGCAGGGTGCCGAGGGCGATCACGAAGAAGAGCACCTTGTCCAGCTTCTTGCGGGCATCTTTCATGCCCCAGTGCTCGAGGAACGCCGGCGAGAACTCGATCCACATCACCAGGATGTAGGCCGAGATGCACACGGCCACCTCGAACATCACCGAATTGGGATTGGCGTAGCCTGGCCAGAAGATGTGCCAGAAGTTCCAGTAGCGCCCCAAATCGAAGATGACCCCCACGCCGGCCAGGGTATAGCCGAAGAGACTGGCCAGCAGGGCTGGCCGCACCAGCGGGTGATAGTGGCCCTTGTTGAAGATATAGACCAGCATGGCCACGGAAAAGCCACCGCACGCGAAGGCGGAACCGATGATGACGTCCACCACCACCCAGATGCCCCAGGGGTAGCCGTCATTCAGATTGGTGACCGCACCGAGACCGAATAGAAAGCGGGTCACCAGAACGGCCAGCATGGCCAGTACCAGGATGCCGCACACAAAGGTCGCCGGATTGAGCAGGCTGCCTCCCACCGGGGCGGGTGCTGCGTGACGATGGGCGCTCATGACTGGCCTCCTTCCTTGCCTTCGTCTTCGGCCACCACGTTGCGGCGGGCGATGAAGGCCAAGGCACCGAGAACGGCGATGGGCATGATCAGCCCGCCGTACAAGCTGTGCTGAATGGTTTCCGAGGTGGCGGCGGAGGCCGTCGGCTTGAGGTCGGGCATGCCGGCCTTCTGAAAATTCACCGCCGAGAGCTTCAAGACCTGGGTGCCACCGTACTCGGTTTCACCGTAGACGTGCTGCAGGTAATGGCCCACCTGGGCCTGATAGCTCTGGTCCGGCTCGTCGCGCCACCCGCGGCGGCGACGCTCGCCCTTGCCGTCCTCGCCGGTGGCGAGAATCCGCTCCTGGCCGTGGCGCAGGCGGCCACGGGGAATGGTGGTCCACTCGCCGGGCTTCAACGCCAGGCGCCGCTTGGCTTCAGCCAGCAGATCCTCGGTGCGGCCAAAGAGGGTCGCCCCTGTGGGACAAACCTCGGCGCAGGCCGAGTAGTGGCCTTCCTTGTGGCGGTGGCGGCACAGCTCGCACTTGCCGATCTTGCCGGTGGGCGAATCGTACTGGTACTTGGGAATACCGAAGGGGCAGGCAGCGACGCAGTAGCGGCAGCCGATGCAGGCATCGGCGTCGTAACCGACGATGCCGGTCTCGGGATCCTTGGTCATGGCCGACACGGGGCAGGCCGAGACGCAGGAGGGATCGGCACAGTGCATGCAAGAGGTCTTCATGAAGGAATAGCCGTTCTCTTCAGTGTCCTTCGCCTCCATGGTGCCGTGGCGGTACATTTTGATCAGGTTGAAGGTGTGGCCCGAGGTATCCAGCGGGGTGTCCCACAGGTGGTCCATGACGTTGAACTCGGGCGGGTTCTCGTTGGCCTGCTTGCAGGCGGCAACGCAGGCCTGGCAGCCAACGCAGAGTGTGGCGTCGTAGAGGAGGCCCATGGCTTCCGGGGGTCGCTGGTGCGTCTCCCGGGCCGAGGCTGCGTCGGGGACCACGGTCGCGGCAGCGGCCGCACTGCCGGCCAGGCATCTTCTGAGAAAGTTGCGACGTGTGGTCATCTCAGACCTCCGTTTTTTCGCCGGACTTCTTGGGCACTTCCATCTGCTCGGCCTTGTGGGAAAGGCCGAGATTCCTGGCCACCATGGCCCCCGCACCAGCTGCCGCACCGGCCACCGCCGCAAGCACAGCGGCGGAACCCAGGCTGGCGCCGACGCCCTTCTGCTCCGAGATGCGCGGCAGATAGACGCTGGGCTCGATGTTCTTCATCTTGGCCACCATGTGGATGGGTTTCTGGAAGCCCACCCCCTGCTCGGTACAGCCGATGCAGGGATGGCCGCAGGCCACCGGCCAGGTGCCGGCACCGGCGTCGCCGAACAGGATGACCGAGCAGTTGGCGTAGGTCTCCGGCCCCTTGCAGCCCAGCTTGTACAGGCAGTAGCCCTTCCGGTGCCCATCGTCGCCGAATTCCATGGCGAAACGACCGGCGTCGAAGTGGGCACGACGCTCGCAGTTTTCATGGATGAGGCGGGAATAGGCGAACTTGGGCCGGCCCAACTGATCCACCGCCGGCAGGCTGCCGAAGGTCAGGAAGTGCACCACCGTCGACAGGAAGTTGTACGGATTGGGCGGACAGCCTGGAATGGTCACCACCGGCTTGCCCAGCACCTTGGCGACGCCGGAGGCGCCGGTCGGATTGGGGTCGGTGGAAGGCATGCCGCCCCAGGAGGCGCAGGAGCCGATGGCGATTACCGCCGCGGCGTGTTCGGCGCATTCCTTGGTCAACTCGATGGCCGTCTTGCCGCCGATCTTGCAGTAGACACCGTTGTCCTTGGTCGGAATGGCCCCCTCGATGACGAGGACGTATTTGCCCTTGTTGGCCTCCATGGCCGCATGGCGCGCTGCTTCCACTTGATGGCCAGCGGCGGCGAAAAGGGTCTCGTGGTAGTCGAGTGAAATGACGTCGAGGATGAGCTTTTCCAGCGTAGGGTGCTCGGCCCGCAACATGGATTCCGAGCAGCCGGTGCATTCCTGGAAATGCAGCCAGATGACGCTGGGCCGCGGCTTGGTCGCCACCGCCTCGGCCACGGCTGCATCGGCGCCCTGGGATAGTCCCAGGCCGCTGGACAGCGCAGCGCAGAATTGCAGGAATTCTCGCCGCGTCATGGAAAGCCGCGCCGCTGCGGCGTCGATGCGCGCGTCCGTCTCCAGCGCGATCAGATTCTGGTTTGCCATCGTTTCCCCCTTTTTTTGTGCGGCCGGTGGTCCGGCGCCCTCTCTGTCGGGGGGAATGTTCTTGTTCAGGCCTTGCCGGCGGTGCCGCTGCGTCACGCCTTCGTGATCGACGGGCCACCGGGCTCAGGCGAGCACTGTTCTAGTGCATAAGCCATGCCAGATATTCGAAAACGCCAATATTCATGGCCTTAGGCCACGTAAGGGCAATAAGAAGCGCAAACCCCCTGGCACCGAACATCCAACTTGTCAGGTCTTCTGGTCAGAGGGCTTTCATCCGAAAGAACTACGGTCAGTCGCACTGTGCAGGGCGCTTCGGCCCCTGCAGCGATGGTCGTGCCCTGGAGGGGAGCGGGAATGCCGGCCCGGGTCAAGCACCGTCTGATCTGCGGGACTGCCGACCCTGATGCCCTGGCAAACGGCTCGGGTTCCAGGCCCATTTCCGAGTATCAATTCATTTATTCATTCACATATCCATTCACACGCGATGTCAAAGTACGCGGAGGCGATTCGACAACAGTTGTCCTCTGGTCCGACTCCAGCGAAGCAACTTGTTGATAATATTGGTGTTAGCCAGCCAACGACTTCCCGTGCATTGGCGGCTTTGGGCGATGACGTGGTCCGTCTGGGAGCAGCGCGATCTATTCAATATGCCCTGCGGGACCGCAACCGCGGCTTCGGCGACCTCCCCGTATATCGCGTCGATGCGGATGGCCTGATCAGTCACATCGGCGAGTTGGTGCCCGTACGTCCCGAGGGTTATGTGATGTTCCGCACGAGTGGCGAGGCCGTCTACAGCGAAGGTCTGCCCTGGTGGCTCCATCCATATGAAGCCCCAGGGCTATCTCGGTCGCGCTTATGCAGCGCGCCACGGTGAGGCGCTCGCTCTTCCCACTGATGTGAACCGTTGGAGCGACTCGGATGCCGTCCGTGCGCTGCTTGCCCATGGGCACGATCTGATCGGCAACCTGCTGCTGGGCAACCTCGCCCGGGCACGGTTTACCAGCGTTGACGATCCGTCGCTTGTCTCCCGGGTGGAAAAGCCGCTGTCGTACATAGCGCTGGCAGCCGAAGCCGCCAACGGGGAGGTTCCCGGTTCGTCCGCCGGTGGCGAGCAGCCCAAGTTCACTCCCTACGCTAAGACCGAGCATGGTCCGCGGCATGTGATCGTCAAGTTCAGCGATCCGGTCGATACCAGCATTTCGGAGCGGTGGCGGGATTTGCTGCTGGCAGAATATCTTGCATTGCAGACTTTGCGCGCCGCGGGGGTGCCGGCGGCAGCCAGCTGGGGGCACGACCATGGCGGCCAACGCTTCCTCGAAGTCGAGCGCTTCGACCGGGTTGGCGTCAGGGGGCGCCGTGCCCTGTTTTCGCTGCTGGCGGTCGATGCCGAATTTGTCGGCCTGGGTACTGGTCCGTGGCCGGCGGCGGCGCGTCGGCTAGTTAGTGAAAAGGCCATTTACCCGGAAGCGGCGGTGGGCGCCTCCCGGTTGTGGGCCTTCGGGTCGCTGATCGGCAATTCCGACACGCACTTCGGCAACCTGTGTTTCATGACCGATACGGGTGGACGGCCCTACGACCTGGCCCCCTGCTACGACATGTCGCCCATGGGTTTCGCGCCGCGCAGTAGCGGCGCAATGAGCGACAGTCTGCCGCAAACGATTCTCCATGGGAGCGTTCGCGCTCGGGAGTGGCGTGATGCGCTTGTCCTGGCCAATCAGTACTGCGCGGCTTTGTTTGGCGCGGAAGGGTTCAGCCCGAGGTTTTCGCCCTGCATCGATGGACTGATGCGCCACCTCGAAGTGGCAGCAGAGCGGATTTCACGGCTCGGCGACTGATCGGCCGGTGGGCCGGTGCAAGCGTCGCAAAAGCGCGATAACTGGCGGAAGAGAGCAGGAGTCGAACCTACCCAAGCCTGTTTGACAGGCCCTGACGGTTTTGAAGACCGTCCGTCCCACCGGGGAGCGATCTCTTCCCTTGTTCATGATTGTCCGAACTGGTCGGGGCTGCCGCGCAACACGTGGGTGTCGCGCACGCGGCGAGTGTAGCCGACCCGGTCGAAGAACTCGAGGATGTGGATGGCCACCTTGCGGCCGCCGCCGATTTCGTCGCGCAGGGGGGCGGCGCGGGCGGCGCCGTCGCGGGTGGCGAGGACGGCGACACGCCGGGCAAGGTCGGCCACCGCGTCAGCCGTGAAGTAGTGGTCGTGGGCGACGGGGTAGGTCTCGCCCATGCGGGAGAGGCGCTTCATGAGGGCGCGGACGCTGTCTTCGCCGATGCCGGTGGCCCGTGCCACGTCCCGCACACGGGGTGGTCCGTAGGGGGTGGCGTCTAGGAGGGGCTTGAGGGTCTGCCAGATGTCGCGGTCGGCGGCGGCGAGCTGCACCCGGTGGGCGGGCAGGTGGAGCCAGGCATGGGTCTGGGCCAGGCGGCCGGCGGTCAGGAGCCGTTCCACCAGGGCATCGAAGGCGGGGCGAGCCAGGGACGGCAGGGTCAGCCGGCGCAGTCGATCGCGCTCGACACCGGGCATGTCCGGGGCGCGCTCGTGCTCGTGGGCGAGGGCTTCAAGGGCCCGGTCCTGCAGGGCCTGCCAGCGGGTTGCGGCAAAGGCGGTGCCGCCGATGACGGTGAGGCCCAGGGCGGCCACCAGGCGGGACAGGGTACTGTCATCCAGATTGCAGTTGAGCGCGTAGCGGGCGAGGTCGGCGCCGGCGGGCTGGCCCTCCGCCGCCAGGCGCAGCGCCGCTGCGGGATCGGAGTCGGCCTGGGCCGCCAGCATGGCCAGGCGCTCCGGGCTGCGCTTGCGCCGGGCAGGGGGGAAGACGTCGAGCACCTGGCCGCCGCCCAGGGTGGTGCGTGCACCCGCGTCGCGCAGGATGAAGCGGTCGCCGGCCAGGGCGCCGATGTCCCGGTCTGCCTGGACGTGGGCGCAGGCACAGCTGCCGGGGGCGATGGTGTCGCCCTCCAGTAGGGCGACACGGGCCGGCACGTCGCTGGTGCCCAGGTGAAGGTGTACCGGTATTCCGTGCTTGAGGGGCGGCTGCCCGGGCAGCACGCGCAGGATGGCGTCGAAGCGGCGCACCGGCTCGTGTAATGGGGGCGCCAGTACCCACATGCCACGGGCCACTTCCTGCTTTTCCACGCCGGCCAGGGCGAGGGCGACGCGTTGGCCGGCCTGGCCCGATTTGGCAGACTGGTCCTGGACGCGCAGGCTGCGCACCCGCACGGATTTGCCGGGGGGCGACAACAAGAGGTTGTCGCCCACGGCGACCTGCCCGGCGAAGGCGGTGCCGGTGACCACGGTGCCGATGCCGCCCAGGGTGAAGCAGCGGTCCACCGCCAGGCGGAAGCCGCCGGCCGCCTGGCGGTCTCCCAGTTGCCGGGCGGCGTGGTCGAGATGGGCGCGCAGTTCGCCGATGCCGGTGCCATTGGTGGCGGCTACGGGAAAAATCGGGGCGCCGGCCAGGGCGGTCGGGGCGAGGAGCTCGGCAATCTCGGCCCGGGCGGCGGCGATGCGTTCCGGCGCCACGGCGTCGATCTTGGTCAGGGCCACCGCCCCCTGGCGGATGCCCAGTAGCTCGACGATTTCCAGGTGCTCCCGGGTCTGGGGCATGGGGCCGTCGTCGGCGGCCACCACCAACAGGGCGAAGTCGATGCCGGTGGCGCCGGCCAGCATGTTGTGGATCAGTTTCTCGTGGCCGGGTACGTCGATGAAGCCGAGGACGCCGCCGCCGGGGAGCGGCGTGTAGGCGTAGCCAAGATCGAGGGTGATGCCACGGGCCTTCTCCTCCTTGAGCCGGTCGCAGTCCACCCCGGTGAGGGCCCTCACCAAGGTGGTCTTTCCGTGGTCGATATGGCCGGCCGTGCCGACGATCATGGTGCGTTATTCCGGTAGATGGACGAAGCCATTGGCGTCGAGGTGAAAGAAGGGATTGAAACAGACTTCCCACAGGAAGCCGTCAGGGTCCGCGAAATAGCCACGAAAACCTCCCCAGGGGGCGCGCTCGCCGGCCCGGACAAGGGTGCCGCCGGCCGCGACGGCTTCGGCGAGGGTGGCATCGACCGCCTCCTCCGAGGCGACGTTGTGGGCCAGGGTGAAGCCAGCGAAACCTTTTCCGTTGGCCGGGACGCCCACATCCTCGGCCAGCGCTTCGCGCCCGAACAGTGCGAAAGCGACGCTGCCGGCCGGGAAGAAGGCGACCGCCGCCTGGCTGCCGGAAGATTCCCGCCAGCCGAGAGCATGGTAGAAGTTGCGGCTGCGCTCCAGGTCGGCAACGCCTAGAGTCACGAAACTGATCGTCTGTCTCACGGCAACTCCAGATGGGCGAGCTGCTCGAGGAAGCGCGCCTCGTCGGCAGGCTCGAGGCAGCGCAGGTCGAGGCGGAAGGCGTCGTCGCGGACGTGCCCGATGACCGGTACCGGCAGGGCACGGAATGCCGCTTCCAGGGACTGCAGCGCCTTGCCTGGACGTTTGGCCGTTGGGCGCAGTACCAGGGCCGACGAGGGCAGGCGCTCCACCGGCAGGGCGCCGCTGCCGATCTGGCTGGCGCAGGGTTCGACGGTAACGGTGGCCATGGCGCCGACGGTGGCCTGCATGGCAGGCAACAGGCGTTCACCGGCGGCAGCGATGCCGGCCTGGGGCCGGGTGAGGAAGCGCAGGGTGGGCAGGCGTTGCCGCAGGCGGTCCGGGTCGCGGTAGAGGCGCAGCGTGGCCTCCAGGGCGGCCAGGGTCGTCTTGCCCACCCGCAGCGCCCGTTTCAGGGGATTCTTCTTGATCTTGGCGATCACGTCCCGGCGGCCGACGATGAGGCCGGCCTGGGGTCCGCCCAGGAGCTTGTCGCCGGAAAAGGTGACGATGTCCGCCCCGGCGGCCAGGGCCTGCTGGGGCGTCGGTTCGGCGGGCAGGCCGTAGGCGGCGAAGTCGCACAGGGTGCCGCTGCCCAGATCCACCAGGAAGGGCAAGCCGGCACCGTGGGCGATGCGCGCCACCTCGGCCTCGGGCACCGCCGCGGTGAAGCCGGTGACGGCGTAATTGCTGGTATGGACCTTCATGAGGAGCGCGGTCCGGGGGCCGATGGCCTCCGCATAATCCTTGGCGTGGGTACGGTTGGTGGTGCCGATTTCCACCAGCCGCACCTGGGCCCGCCGCATGACGTCGGGGATGCGGAAGGCACCGCCGATTTCCACCAGTTCGCCGCGGGAGACCACGGCTTCCTTTCCTTGGGCCAAGGCGTTCAGGCACAGCAGAACGGCAGCGGCGTTGTTATTGACCACCGTGGCGGCAATGGCCGGGTCGCCACCGGCGACGATCTCGGTCAGCAGGGGCGACACCAGGTCGTCCCGGTCGCCGCGGCCGCCGTTGGGGAGATCGTACTCCAGGGCGCAGGGGGCGCGGGCGGCCTCGACCATGCGGGAGATGGCTTCCTCGGCCAGTTGGGCGCGGCCCAGGTTGGTGTGAAGCACGGTGCCGCTGAGATTGAACACCGGCCGCAGGCGGTGACCGGCTGGCGGCCGTGGCGATCGATGGCGTCGGCCAGTTGCTGGAGCAGGCGGTCGACGGAAGGGAGGTGGGGTTTTGGTGAGGTCATCGTTTTCACCCGGACCGGGCAGAAAGCGTGGAAGGGAACGACTATTCTCGAAACCTACAGGCAGCATCGCCCGGTCGCCCCGAGCCCTTCGAATTGTTCAGGACAAGCCTGTCTAAGGGCGGCGCGTGATGGGCTTTCGGGCTCAGCCCGAACGGTGCGCGGGAGCAGCCCGGCTCAGCTTACTCGCCGCCGGCGCCGATGAGCAAGAGGTTGGGGCCGGCGCGCTCGAAACCGGCTTCGTCCACCAGCATGTCTAGGGCGATGGAGGCGAGGTCGTCGGCCACCGGGTCCACGTGGGCATTGTGGCCCTGGTAGATGATCTTGAGGTAGCTGTGGCAGGCGTCGCAGGATTCGGCGCGGGCGATACCGTCGTCGCCGTCGATCTCGTGCAGGGCGAGCTGTTCGTCGTCGCCGCACAGGACGCAGGTGGCGCGGGGCACGTTCCACTCGGTGTTGCATAGGGTGCAGTGGGCGTAGCGCAGGTTTTCCACCGGGCCGTCGGCGCGAATGATGCTGGCCACCGGCAGGCTGCCGCAGCAGGGGCAGATGCTGCGGGCTTCCATGGGCGGCAGGCGGGCGGCGTCGAGCTGGGCGGCGAGGTGGGTGAACAGCACCTGCAGGGCGGCGGCCACCAGGGGCAGGCGGCTCAGGTCGTTCTTGTCCGGCTCGCTGGAGAGGAGCTGGTCGGCCAGCTTCTCCAGGCCGTCGCTACTGGTGACCAGGAGGGTGGCGAGGGTGTCGCGCAGGCCTTCGGGGGCATCGGGCTGCACCGTTTCGACGATGCGGCCGAGGGCGGCGCGCCAGGAGGGGGGACGCTTGTAGGAAGCAGCGGTGAGCGGCGGCATGCCGTGGCTGCGAGCGCGGTCGAGTTCATCGGCGTCGGGCAGGCCGACGTCGGCGACCTCCTCCAGGGCCTCGTGCTGCGCCCGGGACAGGCGGCCGAGGAAGGACAGCCACTCGCCCAGGCTGTGTTCCTTGGCCAGCGCGTCGAAACGCTCGGCGCGGTCAAGGAAGATGCGGGCCGGATCGGGCAGGCGGATGGCGGGGACGTCGCCCGAGGGTTTGATTTCGAAAATTTTCGAGGACATGGCGGGGAAAGGAAAAGGGGCGCCGGGATGATGACCCGGGCGCCCCGTCAGCGCAAGCTGAACAAACGAACTAGTAGTCAGTCACATAGCATTGCGTCGATGCCGAGGCACGCATCCGCGCCCGGATCGCGCGAAGCGAACCACAGCCATAGCCGAAGCTATGGCGAGGATGAGCGACAAAGCGAGCGGGGATGCGGGGCGTGCCGAACATCGCTGAACCTGTGTAACTGACTACTAGGCCAGGCCAGGGCACGCTCGCATGCCTCGGCCTCCTGCCTCTTATTTGCCCGTCACCTGCCGATACCATCCTCGATGATGCTGCCGGGCCCAGGCCCGGGTCACCGTGCCGTACCACATGGCCCGGATGGTGCCTTTGACCCAGATGGCGGCATACACATGGACCATGATGAGGGCGATCATCACGGCGCCGGTGGCGGCATGGACAACGGCCCCCAGGCGCACCAGGGTGATGTCGAAGCCGAAGTAGGCGCGCCAGATGAAGACGCCCGACACCGTCATCAGCAGCATGCACAGGGAGAGCGCCCAGAAGAGCGCCTTCTGGCCGCCGTTGTACTTGCCCTGCTCCGGCATGACATGGTCGTTACCGCTGACCATCTCGCCGGCCCGGGATAGCCACTCCTTGTCCGCCGGCGTCATGGCGTTGAGGTGCTTGAAGCGGAAGAACAGGGCAAGGAAACTCACCGCCATCAGCACACCGATAAAGGGGTGGAGGATGCGGGCCCACACGCCGCCGCCGAACAGCTGGGTGAGCGGGAAGAAGGCCGGGTGGAAGAAGGCCAGTCCGGAGAGGGCGAGCAGGATGAAGCATATGCCCACCACCCAGTGGTTGGCCCGCTCCGGCGCCGTGTAGCGTTGCAGGTCTTTCGGATCGCGGATCATCTCGCTGCCTCCCTGTCCTCACGTTCGATTTCGTCTTCGGTTTCTTTCGAAACCTCGTTCGGGCCCTTGGTGACGTAGTGGAACAGGCTGCCCAGGGCGACCCCGGCCAGGGCCAGGGTGGCAAGAGGCTTGGCAGCGCCCTTCCAGAGTGCGACCAGCGGGCTGATCGACGGACTGGCTGGCAGGCCGGCGTAGAGGGTCGGCTGGTCGGCATGGTGCAGCACGTACATGACGTGGGTACCGCCGACCCCTTCCGGATCGTAGAGCCCCGCCTTGTCGAAGCCGCGTTCCTTGAGGTCGCTGACCCGCTTGGCCGCGTAGTCCTTCATGTCCTCCTTGCTGCCAAACTGGATGGCCCCGGTCGGGCAGGCCTTGGCGCAGGCCGGGGCCTGGTTCACCGCCACCCGGTCGGAGCACAGGGTGCACTTGTAGGCCTTGCTGTCCTTCTTGGAAATGCGGGGGACGTTGAAGGGGCAGCCCGTCACGCAGTAGCCGCAGCCGATGCAGTTTTCCTGATGAAAATCCACGATGCCGTTGGCGTACTGGATGATGGCGCCGGGGGCCGGGCAGGCCTTCAGGCAGCCCGGGTCGGCGCAGTGCATGCAGCCATCCTTCCTGATCAGCCACTCCAGCTTGCCGTTTTGCTCCACTTCGGAGTAGCGCATCACCGTCCACGAGTTTTCCGTGAGGTCCATGGGGTTGTCGTAGACGCCGTGGCAGTTACCCACTTCGTCGCGCACGTCGTTCCACTCCATGCACGCCACCTGGCAGGCCTTGCAGCCGATGCAGGCGGAAACGTCGATGAGCTTGGCGACCTCCACCGTCTGCCGGGCCTGGGGCGCCGGCGTGGTGGTGGCGGAGCGCTGTTTGATGTCTAGCGATTGCAGTGCCATAACAGTTCTCCTTTACGCCTTCTCGATGTTGACCAGGAACGCCTTGTACTCCGGCGTCTGCACATTGGCGTCGCCCACGAAGGGGGTCAGGGTGTTGGTGAGGAAGCCCGGCTTCGTCGCCCCCTTGAATCCGTAGTGGATAGGGATGCCAACGGTGTGTACTTTCCTGCCCTCCACCTCCAGTGCCTTGATGCGCTTGGTCACCACGGCCACAGCCCGGATGAAGCCCCGGTTGGACCGCACCTTCACCTTGTCGCCGGCCGCAATGCCTTTCTCCTTGGCCAGTTCCTCGCCGATTTCCACGAACTGTTCCGGCTGCATGATGGCGTTGATCAGGCTCTGCTTGGTCCAGTAGTGGAAGTGCTCGACCAGGCGGTAGGTGGTGGCCACGTAGGGGAAGTCCTTGGCCTTGCCGAAGGCCTCCATGTCGCCCTTGTACACCCGGGCGGCCGGATTGCTCGTGGCCTTGGGGTTCTTCGGGTGCAGGGGGTTGGCTTCCAGCGGCGTCTCGAAGGGTTCGTAATGCTCGGGGAAGGGGCCTTCCGCCATCAGCTCGCGGCTGAACAGGCGGCCGACGCCTTCCGGGTTCATGATGAAGGGCATCACGTTCTCTTCCGGCTTGGCGTCCGGGCGCATGTCGGGCACGTCGTTGCCGGCCCACTTGTCGCCCGCCCACTTGAGCACCGTGCGCTTAGGATCCCAGGGCTTGCCGGCGAGGTCCGCCGAGGCCCGGTTGTAGAGGATGCGCCGGTTCACCGGCCAGGCGAAGCCCCAGTTGAGGGTCTGGCCCAGGCCCGAGGGATCGGCGTTGTCGCGCCGCGCCGCGTTGTTGCCGGCCTGGGACCAGACGCCGCAGTAGATCCAGTTGCCGCAGGTGGTGGAACCGTCGTCCCGCAGGTGGGCGAAGGTGCCCAACTGCTCGCCGGCCTTGGCCAGCACTTTGGTCGGGTCCTTGGGATCGAGCACGTCGGCCAGGGCCTTGCCGTTGATCTCCCGCAACAACTCTTCCGGCGAGGGTTTGGCCGGCTGGGTATAGGCCCAGGTGAGTTTGAGGATGGGATCGGGGAAGGCGCCGCCGTCCTTGGCGTACATTTCCTTGAGCTTCAAGAAGAGGGTGGCCAGGATTTCGGTGTCGTCCTTGGAGTCGCCGGGGGCGTCCGCCGCCTTCCAGCGCCATTGGATGACGCGGCCGGAATTGGTGAAAGTGCCGGCGTTCTCGGCGAAGAGCGAGGTCGGCAGGCGGAAGACTTCCGTCTGTATCTTGCTCGGATCGACCTCGTTGAATTCGCCGTGGGGCTTCCAGAATTCCGAAGTGTCGGTGGCCAGCGGGTCCATGATCACCAAGTACTTCAGCTTGGCCAGGGCGTCGCCGACCTTCCTCTTGTTCGGTACCGAGGCCAGGGGGTTGAAGCCCTGACAGAAGAAGCCGTTGATCTTGCCCTCGAACATGGCGTTGAAGATCGACAGGGTGTCCGACGCGCCCGCCAGCTTGGGCAGGTAGGCATAGGCGAAGTCGGTCTCCTTGGTCGCTGCGTCGCCCCACCAGGCCTTCTGCAGGCTGATGAACCACTTGGGGAAGTTCTGGGGGAAGTTCATCTGCCCCGGGCGCAGGGGCTTGGGCGTGCGCTTTTCCAGGAAGCTCGCCAGATCCTTGTCGGCATCCAGCGGCGCTCCCAGGTAGCCCGGCAGATTCTGGGCGTAGAGGGCGAAGTCGGTGATGCCCTGGACGTTGGCGTGGCCGCGCAGGGCATTGATGCCGCCCCCCGCCATGCCCATGTTGCCCAGCAGCAGTTGGATGATGGCCATGCAGCGGATGTTCTGGGAGCCGACGGAATGCTCGGTCCAGCCCAGGGCGTACAGGCTGGTCATCGTCCTGTTGGGGGCCGCCGTGTCGGCGACGTATTCGCAGACCTTGAGGAAGGCATCCTTGGGCGTGCCGGTGATCTTGCTGACGACATCCGGCGTGTAGCGGGCGTAGTGGGCCTTCATCAACTGGAAGACGCACTGCGGATCCTGCAGGCTGTCGTCCACCTTGGCGAAGCCGTCGTCGCCCAGCTGGTACTTCCAGGTGTCCTTGCCGTAGCTGCGCTTCTCCTCGTTGTAGCCGGAGAAGATGCCGTCCTCGAACTTGAAGGCCGGGTCGATCAGGAAGGACGCGTTGGTGTAGGCCTTGACGTAATCGTGGTGCAGCTTGTCGTTGGAGAGCAGGTAATTGATGACGCCGCCCAGGAAGGCAATGTCGGTGCCGGCGCGGAGCGGCGCGTAATAGTCGGCGACGGATGCCGTGCGGTTGAAACGCGGATCGACGACGACCAGCTTGGCCTTGCGGTTCTTCTTCGCCTCGATCACCCACTTGAAGCCGCAGGGGTGCGCTTCGGCGGGGTTGCCGCCCATGACGAAGACAAGATCGGCATTCTTGATGTCAACCCAGTGGTTGGTCATCGCGCCACGCCCAAAACTCGGGGCCAGACTGGCCACCGTGGGAGCGTGTCAAATGCGCGCCTGGGTATCGAGCGATGTAATGCCGAGGGCCCGCAGCGTCTTGACGGTCAGGTAGCCCGTCTCGTTCTGCGCGGCGGATGAGGCCAGGAAGCCGGTGGTGGTCCAGCGATTGACGGTCACGCCGTCGGCGTTCTGGGCCATGAAATTGGCGTCCCGGTCTGCCTTCATGTGCTTGGCGATGCGGTCCAAGGCCTCGTTCCAGGAGATCTTCTTCCACTCGGCCGTACCCGGCTCGCGCACTTCCGGCCACTTGAGGCGGTTGGCGCTGTGGATCATGTCCTTCAAGCCGGCGCCTTTGGGGCAGAGCGTGCCACGATTAACCGGATTGTCCGGGTCGCCCTCGATGTGGATGATTTCTGCATGGGCGTTCTTGGACTTGTCGCCGGTGGTGTAGATGAGGACGCCGCAGGACACCGAGCAGTACGGACAGGTATTCCGTGTCTCGGTGGCGCGGGCCAGCTTGAAAGTCCGCACTTCCGCCAGGGCAGCGGTCGGCGAGAAGCCCATCATGGCGATGGACGACCCACCCAGCCCGGCGGCGCAGACTCTGAAGAACTGTCGCCGTGTAACGTTCATGTTGATTTGTCTCCTCCAGCGCGCGGGTTGCGCACTGGTAAGACTAGCGAATCGGGCCGAGGTTCGCCAACAGGACGTTGATCATCAAGGTCTTGCAGGGGGTTCATCGATGCTGCCGGGCGCGCTCCCCATCGTCGTCGGCATGCCGAGCCCACGCCGTGCCTAACCCAGGCCGCGCCGCAATAGGGCGCTCGCCCCGTCTACCGCCATCGACAGCAGGAGCATGGCGGCAATGACGGTCGCGGCCTGGGTGTGGTGGAAGAGCGACAACTCGACGTAGAGCAATTGCCCCAGGCCCCCGGCACCCACGAAGCCGAGAATGGCCGCCATGCGCAGATTCATTTCCCAGCGGTACAGCGTATAGGCGAGCATCTGCGGCAGGGAGGCAGGCAGAGTTCCGTAGAGAAACGCCAGCACGCCGCCGGCGCCCGCCCCCTGGAGCGCCGCCCGGGGCCGAGGCGAAGCATTCTGGAGGGCTTCCGCATAGAGGCGGCCGAGAACACCGGTGGTATGGAGGGCCAGCGCCAGGGCCCCTGCGAAAGGACCCAGGCCCGCCGCCAGAACCGTGAGCGTTGCCCAGACCAGTTCGGGCACCGAACGCAGGCCGTTGAGGACCAGGGAGCAAGGCAAGCGCCAGCGGGGCAGCGCCAGGAGCAACCCTCCCGCCGCCGCCAGCAGGGTGCCCACCGTGGCAATCGCCAGGGTTTCCCAGGTCCCCCGGGCGACCCGGGCCAGCCAGTCGGCGGACAGGTCGGGAGGGATGAATTCGGCGACGAACCCCGCAATGGATGTCGCGGCCTCCCGGGTCAGCAGGGCGCCGAACTGGAGCCCGAGATAGACCGAACTACCCGCCACGGCAGCGCCCACCACGACCGCCAGCCCCAAGGCGAATGGCCCGAAGGGAGATCGGCGCACCTCCGGTGGGCGGTCGAGCCGCTGCCGCAGCACGGTCGACAGTTGGTCGGCGGCAAACACCAGCAGGACGAAGACCAGCAGGATGCTCGCCGCTTCGCCGCCATTGAGCATTTTCATGGCCTGATCCATGAGCTGGCCCAGCCCCCCGGCGCCGACGAAGCCCATCACCACGGAGGCCCGGATGGCGCACTCCCAGCGATAGACCGTGTAGGACAGGAGTTCGCCCGCGGCCTGGGGCAACAGTCCGTAGAGGATAACCGGAATCCGGCGGGCGCCACTACGGCGCAAAGCCTCGGCGGGCCGCGGGTCTACGGATTCGAGAATCTCGGCATAGACCTTGGCCAACATGCCACCGTAGGTGAGCCCCAGGGCAAGAACCCCGGCGGCCGGACCAAGCCCAAAGACCCGTACGAACACCAGGGCCCAAACCAATTCCGGGATTCCCCGCAGCACGACGAGCAGAGCGCGCGCCACGGGATTGAGACTGACCCGCTCCCGGGCGGCACCGCTGGCCCAGCCCGCCAGAGGCACGGCAATGACGAAGGCCAGGGCCATCCCGGCCGTGGCGATGGCCAGGGTTTCCAGGGTTGCCCGCCCCAGGATGGAGAGAAATTCCGCATCGCTGGCGAGGGGCAGGAAGCCGGCCAGAAACGCACCGATCACCCGCACATTGGCGCCGTCGAAGAGCACCGCTGGCTGGACCTCGGCGGCCCGAAACAGCGGCCACAGTACCGCCACCGCAGCGAGAACGGCACCCAGACGAAGGCGGGCGGCAGGGTCGCGGTGGGCCGGTGCACTCATCCTGCAAACCTCGGCGGACCGCTAGTCGATGCCCGAAATGCCTTCTGTTCTGGATCTCCGCGCCACACCGAATCGCCCACCCCGCGCCAGCATTCCGGGCAAGGGCCGAGGGGGAAGGAAAGTGGCCAGGCTGCAAAAATCATCATCCTAGAAACCTCAGTTGGACCAGCCGGATGGGGCGTGCGGGCGGGTGTCTGGCGCGCAGCGACGACGCGGCAGGCTCTTGGGGTTCGCACCAATGGACCCGACGGGTGCGCGTTGGGGAGGTGCGCGGAGGTTCGAGGCACAAGGCATTCCGGGGACTGACCAGCGGCCAACTGAGGTTTCTAGGATCATCTGGCGGGCAGTCGCCCCATGCCCCTCGCCCGGGCGACTGTGCGGCGCCGTGGCGCGAAAGTCGGCGGCGCGGGTAAACGGGGATGTGTATCCACAGGCATGGCGCCCTGGAACGCGACAACGCAAGTAGAATGGCGCCATCTGTGGCCGGGTGGCAGGAAGTCGCGGGGCAGCCCGCAGGGGATCGCCAGGTCGCAGGGCATGTCGGGAGGATCGCTTTTTTGCCGCAGCCCCTCGTCGAAAGAGGGCGCGGTTTTCCGTCGCTTCATTTCGCAAAGGAGATCTATTCGTGGCAATCAATCCGAAGGAACTATCCGCATCCAATCTGGCTGCCCTCGACGCCCTCTTGTCGGTGGCCAACGCTGCGCTCGAAACTGTCGAGCGCATCGCCACCCTCAACATGAACACCGTGCGCAGCTCCCTCAAGAACTCCGCCCAGGGCACCAAGAAGGTTCTCGCGGCCAAGACGCCCCAGGAAGCGGCCGAGGCACAGTCAGCCATGGTGCAGCCCGCCATCGACAGCGCCGTGGCCTATACGCAGGCCCTGCAACAGGTTTCCGAAGAAGCGCGGAACGAACTGGCCAAGCTGGTCGAGGCCCAGTTCAGCGCCTTCCAGAAATCCGCCGGGCGACTGTTGGAGCAGGCCACCAAAGGCGCTCCCGCGGGGTCCGAGGCCTTCGTCAGCGCCATGCAGGATGCCCTGAGCAAGGCCAATTCGGCCTACGATCAGGTCACCGCCATGACCCGGCAACTCGCCGAAGCCGGTCAGGCAACGGCCGTGGCCGTGAGCAAGGCGGCGAAAGCCCCGGCCAAGGCGCCCGCCAAGACTGCCGCCAAGAGGGCACCCGCCAAGAAATAGCCGCAGCGGCCACCCCAACCCAGGCTCTGCCCACGGCAGGGCCATTTTTTTGATCGCCGCCCCAACTCCTCGCTCCCCTTGTGCGGGAAAGGGTCCAGGGGACCGTTGGATGGGCAGGGCAGCGTGTCTCGACATTGGGAAAGCGGGCGATCCCTGCTCGTCAGCAGCACGCCGCCCGGCGGGCTGCTGCAGCCGATTCCGCCCGGACGTCCGCCCGCTGCTCCGCTGCCAGGATAGGCAGGGCTTGGCCCTCGGCGGCATAGAGATCGTGCAGAAGCGTCTCATCCACGCGGTCCGCCGGCAAATCGAAGGCGACCCGCCCGCCCTTGATTCCGACGATGCGGGCAAAGGACGCCAGGGCAAGGTCAACGGCATGCAGGCTGGCCACCAGCGTGGCACCGCGGGCGCGGGCCTCGGCACAGAGCAGGCGTACCGTGGCCGTGGCCAAGGCAGGGTCCAGGGCCGAGACCGGTTCGTCGGCGAGGATGAGTTCCGCTTCCTGGTACAAGACCCGGGCCACGCCAACCCGCTGGAGTTGGCCGCCGGAGAGACGGTCGCAACGTTCGAACAGCTTGTCGGCCAGGTCGAGGCGTTCAAGAACCGCGCGGGCACCGATCACATCCAGGGGATAGAACAGCGAGGCCACGCCCTTCCACAGCGGCCAGCGGCCCAGGCGCCCTGCCAGGACGGCGGTGACCACCCGTTGCCTGCCCGGGATGGGCGGTGCCTGATGCACAGTGCCGATACGGCTGCGCAAGCGGCGCAATTCGCCGGCCGGCAAGCCCCCCGCCCGCCTGCCCAGGACGATGGCCTCCCCCGCCGTTGGCGCCAGAGCGCTGCCCAGGAGCGACAGCAAGGTGGTCTTGCCCGCACCGGAGGGGCCGACGAGGGCGATCTGCTCGCCCTGCCGCGCCGCCAGGCCGACCTCCGAAAGGGCTTTGACGCCATTGCCGTAGGCCAGGTCGACCCCGGCCAGCGCGAAGCTCACTTGAGGAGACCCGCGGCTTGGGCGGCCTTCTCGATTCCCGCATAATTTTCCTTGCGGGTAGGAATGAAACGCGAAGCCCGTTGCAGGGCCATGATTTCCTTGTGCTCAGGATTGGCCGGGTCGAGTTTCAGGAAGGCGTCCGCGATTTTGTTGACCAGAACCGGATCGAGGTCGCCGCGCACCGTCCAGTTGTAGTCGAAATACGGGGGCGTGGTGGCGAAAACGCGAACCTTGTCCGGATCGACCTTTTTCTGCTCCACCAGCTTGTCCCACACTGAAGCGTTGAGCACCCCCGCCTCGGCCTTTCCTGCGGCAACGAAGGCCACCGTCGCGTCGTGGGCGCCGGAATAGGCGATCGCCTTGAAATCCTTGTCGGGATTGAGGCCAGCCTCTTGGAGGAAATGGCGCGGCATGAGGTGGCCGGAGGTGGAGGACGGCGATCCGAAGGCGAAACTGCGCCCCTTCAGGTCGGCCATAGATTTGATCGCCGGATCGGCGGTGATGAAGCGCGAAGTGAACTTGGCATCTTCCTCCCGTTGCACCAGGGGATTGGCGGTCCCATTGGTGCGTATCCTGGCCTGCACATAGGTGAAGCCTCCCAGCCAGGCGAGATCGATCTTGCGCGTAGCCAAGGACTCGACCACCGCCGCGTAATCGGAAACCGGTGTGAACACGACCTTCATACCGGTCTGGGCTTCCAGATAACGGCCCAGGGGAGCGAATTTTCGTTGCAGTTCGGTGGGGGACTCATCAGGGATGGCGGAAACCCGCAGCACGTCTTCGGCCCATACCGGGGGTGAAACGAGGGAAAGCAGGCCGGCAAGGGCCACCACCCCTTTGAGCGCCACACGGCGCCGGGTGCAAAAGTTCATAAGGACTCCGAATTGAACGACAACCGCCACCCCGCGGAACTCAAGGCAGCTTACGTGACGCCGTGGCGCCGGATTTCATGGGGCGGTACGCAGACCGCTGGGGGAATTATCCTAGAAACCTCAGTTCGGCGGGCAGTGCGGTCGGCTCGTTTCCTCCTGCTGTCTTCTAGCAACCCATGTCCCCGGTCTGCACAACCATCAAGAAGAAGGTATGGCCGCGCATAGGGTGCGGAACCCAGGCGTTCAGAAAATCTCGACGCCGCGGGCTTGGCGAGGGGAAGCGCGCCGTGATGCCCGGTCTTGAAACTAATGCACCGTACACACCATGCACGGATCAAAGGAGCGCACCACATGCTGCACGGTGGGCGGGGCGCCCTCCCCGGCGGGCAGGCCGACCAGTGCCTGCTCGAGGGGGCCGGGCTGCTCCAGGTGGTCGCGGGGGGAAAAATTCCAGGTGGTGGGCGCGACGATCTGGTAGCGCTCGATGCGGCCACGGCGCACGCTGACCCAGTGCCCCAGGGTGCCCCGTGCGGCTTCCACCAGACCGGCTCCGGCAGCCTCCTCGGGCAGATCGGCGTGGGTGCAGAAGGGCTCGCCGGGCCGCAGGGCCTGTACCCAGGTTTCCATGGCGGGCAGGATTGTGGCGAGTTCAACCATACGGGCCACGACACGCGCCGTTACGCTGCCGCCTCGGCTGCGCACCATGTCCCGCAGCAGAGGTTGGCCGGCAACCACTTGTCGGGCCAGGGCGCCGACTTCCACCGGGCTGCCAGCATAACGGGGTGCCTTGCACCAGGTGTAGCCGGAGGGCTTGTCCGCCGCCACCAGGGTTTCGCCGTGGGCCGGGGGCAATGGCGGACCATCGGCGAGCCAGGCGTGGTGAACATCTTCCGTGATCCTGGCGGGGTCGAGCGCCTCCCCTTCCCCTTGCGGCGCCCAGGTACCGCCAGGGATGAGTCCGTAGGCGCCACTTGAGAGGTAGCGGTGGCCGGATCGACCCAGCCGCTCCAGGCCCAGGTCTGCAGCGGCGGCAAGAAAGGCCGGGAAGTCGCCGGGCCGCCCGGCGGACCAGGCCCTCAGGGCATCGACACTGTCGAGGGCTGCGACGGCTTGCAGGGAATCCCCCAGAAGCGTCGTCTCCAGAAAGCTGCGGAATTCCCGCAACAGGGCCAGGATGCGAATGCGCTCGGCCGCCGTGATGGCACGGGTGCTGCCCCCGGGTTGAAGGGCCAGGGTATGGGGCCACTTGCCGGCGAGGAAGCCCATGAGCTTCAAGAAATTGGCCCGTGCCGGGAGTAGCTCGGCGGCCGCGCTGCCCTTCACCGCCATGAATCGGCTGGCCAGGGCGGGGAACCAGGGCCGACCTCGGTAGGCGGGGCGGGCGAAATCGGGCATGAAGAACAGGTAGAAATGGCTGAGGTGGTCGGCCAGGTTTTCCGTCGCCTGGATGAGGTGGCGCGCCAGGATGCCGTTTGGCGCCGGCACGAGGCCAGCCGCCTCGGCCAGGGCCGACGCGGCGGCGGCCGACTGGGCAACGGAACAGATACCGCAGATGCGGGGCACGATCACCAGGGCGTCGGCCGGCGCCCGCCCGACGAGCAACTGTTCGAAGCCCCGGAAGAGGGGCGAATTGACGCGGGCCTCGACCACCTGGCCGGAGGCGTCCAGGTCGAGCGCGAGTTCGAGGTCTCCCTCGACCCGATTGAAGGGACCGACGGTTATGCGCATGACCGCCCCTGATTCCCCTGCCCCGCCACTATTTGAGCCCCGTCTTGCGAATGGGCGGGCGCACCACCGCATGGTCCTCGACGGCGTTTTCCCGCACGCGGCGGGGCGTGGCCGACTTGGACAAGGCCGCCAGGGCCACGAACCAGGCCTTGGGCATGTCGGTGGGGAGGCCGATGGGGATGCCGGCGAGCTTAGGGGTTTCCTGGAAGGGATGGCCGGGCGCCTCGAAGCCCGGCTCCGTGCAGGAGATGCAGGCATAGCCGCCCCGCAGGCAGGAGCCGGCGCCGTTCCAGGCCCTGAGATTGCAATCAGCATGGGCCTGGGTGCCCTTGCAGCCCAGGTTTTCCATGAGGCAACCCAGGTCGGAAGCCTTCTGGGCGCTGGCCTTGAATTCGTAATATTCGTTGCGGGGGCAGCCGTGATGGACGAGTTGCTCGGCATACAGCAGGGGGCGCTGGAAGTCGTCCAGATCCGCCGGCGAGAGCCCCTCCAGGGCGAGCTTCTCCAGGCTATCCACCACCCATCCGGGATGGACCGGGCAGCCGGCGATATTGACCACGGGGAGGCCATCTGGAGAACGGAAGCCGGCTCCCAGCAGCCCCCCCGGCTCTTCGGCGTCGAATTGCAGCCCGCAGGCTTCGAGGGGATTCCCCGGTGTGCTGGCGGAAAACCCGCCGTAAGCCGAACAGGAACCGATGGCGAAAACCCAACGGGCTCGCCGGGCGAGACGCCCGACCCAGTCCGTAAGGGGGCGGCCGTCGCCGGACAGGAGGTGGAACTTGCCGCTGCCCCCCGGCCCCCGCAACAGGGCGCCCTCGACGCACAGGATGTCGAAGGAACGCGCCCCGCTGGCGCAATCCTCCAGCAACGCCAAGGCTTCCGCCCCCGTCTGTTCGGAAAATGCCGGGTGCCAGAGAAATTCGATGCCGGCCTCGCGCAGTTCGGTAAACAAGGGGCGCGGGTCGGCGCCCAGGAGCGACTGGGTACAGCCGCCACAGCCGCCGCTCTGGAGCCACAGCACCTTGAGCATCAGACCTCCCGATGGGCCGCCCCGAGGCGAGCCCACGCCCCCCCCGGGGGCACCGAACGACGTGAGTGCAGCGCGGGTGTCACTGCTGCTCCAGCCCGTAGCGCACCAGCTTGCTGCGCAGGCCGACGCGGGACAGGCCGAGTTCCCGGGCGGCGCGGGACTTGTTCCAGCGATGCCGGATCATGGCCTCCTTGAGCACCTGGGCTTCCAGTTGGTCCATGCGTTCCTTGAGCCCCCCCGAAAGGCTCGCCAGCCAGGCCAGTTCGGCCGCCTGGGTCTCCCCCACAGGCGCCCGCAGGACGCGGGGAGAGAGCAGTTCGGCGCCTAGGCGGGGCCCGTCGCTCAGGGCCACCATGCGCAGGATTTCGTTCTGCAATTCGCGCACGTTCCCGGGCCAGCGGTAGGCGGCCAGGCAGGCCAGGGCCTCGGCACTGAAGCCCTCCAGGGGACGCCCCAGGGCGCGGCTGGCGGATTCCAGGAGGCGCTCGGCCAGGAGAGGGATGTCCATGGGACGTTCGCGCAGAGGCGGAACATGGAGGGGGATGGTTGCCAGCCGGTAATAGAGATCCTCGCGGAAGCGCCCGGCCCGCACCTCCTCTTCCAGATCCTTGTTGGTGGCGGCGATGACCCGCACGTCCACATCCACCGACCGGGAACTGCCCAGGGGGCGGAACTCGCCTTCCTGCAGAACGCGCAGCAGCTTGACCTGAAAAGCGGGGCTCGTTTCGCCGATTTCATCCAGGAAGAGGCTACCTCCGTCCGCCTGCTGGAAGAGCCCGATACGGTCCTCGACGGCGCCGGTGAAGGCGCCGCGCTTGTGGCCGAAGAGTTCGGCCTCCAGCAGGGTGTCAGGAACGGCGCCGCAGTTGGTGGGGATGAAGGGCTTGGCCGAGCGGCGGCTCTCGTAGTGGATCGCCCGCGCCACCATCTCCTTGCCGGTACCGGACTCTCCGGTAACCAGCACCGAGAGGTCGTAGGGCGCGACCCGGGCGATGAGCTCGCACACGCCATGCAGGGGGCTGTCCTTGGCCCGGGTGAGGCCGGCGATGCCGAAGGTTTCCCGGGCGCGCTCGACCTTGCCCGCTACCCGGGTCTTCAATTCCGGCAGGGCGGTGCGCAACTCAAGGGTCAGGCGCTGGTTATCCTGTTGCAGGCGCCAGAGTTCGGCAGCGCGCTTGAGGGTGAGCAGTATGTGCTCGGGCTGCCAGGGTTTGAGCAGGTACTGCCAGATGCCTGCGTCGTTCACCCCGGCGATGATGTCCTCCGCGTCGGTGTAGCCGGAGAGCACGATTCGGATGGCGTCGGGCCAACGGCTGCGCACTTCCTTGAGGAACTGGATGCCGGTGGTGCCGGGCATGCGCTGGTCGCAAAGGACGATCTGCACCCACTCCCGCTGCATGATTTCGCCCCCTTCCTCGGCGGAGGAGGCGCAGAACACCTCGAAATCCTCTTCCAGGGTACGGCGCAGCGCCTCCTGGGAGCGCACCTCGTCGTCGATGACGAGGACGACGGGCAGCTTGGGGGCGGCGCTACTGCGGTTCATGGCGGAGTCTCCCATCCCAGGTCACGGTGGCGGGCAAGGTGTCGCGGGGTCCAGGAATGGGGCGACTTTCTGACGAAATGATAGCGCGCCACGTGGTAAGAGGGGTCGAAGCCATAGAAATTGCGCCGCATTTCGCGCAATTCCTCGTCGCGATAGGCCGAAAGCGGCTTGACTGCCTCGTCCCGGGCGCGTTTCTCCGCTTTTGCCGCCAGGCGCAGGGTAAAGTCGGCGGCCGCCGCAAGCTCCGCCGCGCGGCGGGCCACGTCCACCCGGAAGGCTGCCGCGGGCCCCGGCAGACAGGCGTCGTAGAAGCCCAGCGACACGGCTTCCCGGGCGGTCATGGGCAGGCGATGCTGCATCAGGGCCCTGGCCCCCGCCTCGCCCACCCGAGGGGGCAGCAGATAGGTCCACAATTCCGAACCGTAGAGGTTGCCCATGTTCTTGTAATGAGGGTTGAGCATGGCCCCCTCCCGCACCCAGACCTGGTCGGCGGCGCGGGCCAGGAAGCAGCCTCCCGCCCCCGCGTTGCCCCGCAGCGCCGCAATGGTCAGATGGCTGGCGCAGTTGAGGATGCTCTCCGCCAGATCGTCCATGGCATTGATATTGGCCCAGGACTCGTCGGCCGGGCTTTCCGCCGCCTCGATCAGGTTGAGGTGGATGCCATTGGACCAGAAATCTTCCCCCCCCAGCAGGACGATGACCCGGGTCGGGCGCCCCGCCGCCCAGCGGAAGGCATCGCCCAGGCGCCGGCACTGGGCGGTTCCCATGGCACCGTTGTGGAATTCGAAACTGAGGAAGCCCACGCCCTCGGCCTCCTCATAGGCAATGTCCTGCCAGGTAGGCGCGGAGCGCTTCCACCAGCCATCCAGGGGGACTTCCGGCAGCGCTGCGGATTCCGGAAACGCGACGGTGGCAGGCAGCTTGCAGGCATCGTCCCCCTCCCGCTGCACCTGACCGATCCATACCGCCCCATCGGCTGTGGCGCGGCAGACGGCCCCCTCCCGCCGGGCCAGCAGGGTTCCCGCCGCCCCGTGCAGTTCGGCCTCCGGCCAGGCGTCGTAGAGCCGGCAAGGGTGCCCGAAGAGGCTGTCGAGGACGCCGGGGAAGCCGTCCGCGGCTCCGATGCGCGCCAGCACCTCGGCCGTGCTCGTGACCTGCCAGTCGATGCGCCGCTCCGCCTGACGCATCAGGGGGCGCTGCCGCCCCCGGGCTCCTGGTCCGGGACGCTGTGCTTGGAAATCCCCCGCGGCAAATCGCCCTACGGCGAGCACCACGGCGGCGACCGCCGCCTCGGTCACTTCGTGCCGGTAGACCGACGACTTTCTCGCCCTCCGCAGCGGAAATTCGGCGCTGGCCCAAACCGGGCCGGCGTCCATTTCGGCCTCCGCCTGGAGCACGGTCACGCCCCAGGTCTTCTCTCCCTCCTGCAGGGCCCAGTCCAGGGCCGAGGGTCCACGATCGCCGACGATCCCCGGATGAACCACCAGACAAGGCACCGCCTGCCAGACCGACGCCGGGATGGCCCGCTTGAGGAAGGGCGCGACGACCAGATGGGGACGGTAGAGGGCCAGCGCTTCCTCGGTTACCGAGTCGGCGATGTCGAATTCCACGCTGAGGGCGTGGCCCCGGGCCGCAAGTTCGCAGTGGATGCGCTGGGCCAGACTGTTGTAAGCATGAGTGAGGAGGAGAATTCGCATACCGAACGGTTTTTTTCAGGTCATGCCGAAAAAATGATGCCGCACCGCACAAGGGATTGCGGCGAAGAACTTTCCATGGCGCATAAATCTATTACCTTCGCCTTATTTTTCAGTTGCTTAGCTTTGGTTAAGATGGATTCCGTCACGCAATAAAAACCAGGGAGAAACAGCCATGACCGCCAAACCTCTTGCGGGGTCCAGCCCCAAAGGCAGCCGAAAACCGGGGCGCCGCTCCGCCGAATACATTGCCGCCGTGCGCTACCACGACGGCACCCGAGACTTGGTCCGGGTACGCAACGCCGACGACATGGCCGACGCCCGCGCCATGGTCCTCGACGAACTCGAGGGTGTTCGGGCAGTAGTGATCGCTGTCCGACATTAGGGTGTGTTCACAGTAAGCGACGGGCTGCGCAAAATTACTGTTGACTCCACCTTGCACCGAGCTTTTCACGGTTTCAGCAGATCCGCGGCAGTTGTTCGCCGGAGAGCCAGTCCACGATTCGCCGGCCGCCGAAGGCGGTGGTCATCTGGACGAAATGATGGGCATCGTCCCGCACCTCGCCGATGATGGCGGCGTCGACGCCCAGGGGGTGGGCCTTGAGGGCGGCCAGCAGCTTTTCCGCGTCGCTGCCGGCACAAATCGCGACCAGCTTGCCCTCGTTGGCCACGTAGAGCGGGTCCAGGCCCAGGAACTCGCAGGCCGCCGCCACCGCCGGTTTTACCGGCAGGGCCTTCTCCTGCAGCATCATCCCCACGCCGGATTGTTTGGCGATCTCGTTCAGCGTCGTGCCCAGGCCGCCCCGGGTCGGGTCGCGCAGCACGTGGATGTCGGCGGCGCTGGCCAGCGCCGCCTCGATCAGGCCATGGAGCGCCGCCGTGTCGGAGACGATGGGGGAATCGAAACCCAGGCTTTCCCGCTGGGCCATGATGGCCATGCCGTGGTCGCCCAGGGTGCCGGATACCAGGATGGCGTCGCCGACCCGGGCCTTGCGTCCCGACAATTCGCGTCCCGGGGGCACCACGCCGACGCCGGTGGTGGTGATGAAGACGCCGTCGCCCTTGCCCCGCTCCACCACCTTGGTGTCGCCGGTGACGATGGGCACGCCGGCATCAAAGGCTGCCGCCGCCATGCTCTGGACGATGCGGGCGAGGTCGGCGAGGGGAAAGCCCTCTTCCAGGATGAAGGCGGCAGAAAGCCACAAGGGCTTCGCCCCCATGACCGCCACATCGTTCAAGGTGCCGTGCACCGAGAGACAACCGATATCGCCGCCGGGAAAGAACAGGGGCGACACCACGTGACTGTCGGTGGCCATGACCAGGCGGCCCTCGCCGGGCGAATCTGTCACCAATGGCAACACGGCGCCATCGTCGCCCTGGGCCAGCCACTCGTTGCCCAGCGCGCGGGCGAACAGTTCCTCGATCAGCTGGGCCATGGCCCGGCCCCCCGAGCCGTGGGCCATGTCCACCTGCCCGTGCTTGATGTCCAGGGGCCGCACGTAACCGGCCCGCACCTTGCCTTCGTTCACCGTGTCTCCTGTTTGTTTTCCTGGTAGCGCCGCCACAGCCAGACCACGGCGCCGACCATCAGCGCGACACCGAGCCAGCGGGTGAAGCCGGCGATTTTCACGTCCTTCGCCAATACCCCCCAACGCAGAAAGATTTCCGTCCAGTCGTGCTCGCCGCCGCCAACCAGGGGCAGTTCCTGGGCGCGGGCATCGGCCATGTAGCGGGCTACGTTGAGAAGATTTTCCCCCAACCAGACGACCGCCATGGCCAGCCCCGCCGGTTCGCCGCGGCGGGCGAAGTGAATGGCCACTACCGCGGGAAAGGCGAGCTGGAAGATCGTGCCGCCATAGACCATGAGGCGGTCGCTGAAGGCGCCGATGATGGGGTGTCCCGCCTCGTGGAAGGCCAGGTTGGCCGAATCCAGCAGGGGCACCCAGCCGTCGCGGGAAGTCGCGTGGACGCCCAGCAGCAGGGCGCAGACCAGGGCCACGGCCACCAGCCCGGTGCCGCTCACCGCCTGCCAGGGGGCTGTGGCCTCCTCGGCGTAAATGATGGGCTCCGGCCTCAAGCGACGTCCTTGTAACGGCCGTAGGTGTAGTGCGCGGCGCAGGCCCCTTCCGACGACACCATGCAGGAGCCGACCGGGTCTTGGGTCCGGCCGGCGCAGAGCGCCTTAACGTTCGCGTTGCTCACGTTAGCCTACCCCGAAACCAGGTCGGCCACGTCTTTGTAGCGACCATATGTGTAGTGGGCTGCGCATGCGCCTTCGGAAGAGACCATACAGGAGCCGACCGGGTTTTCCGGCGTGCACACGGTGCCGAAGATCTTGCAGTCCTGGGGCTTCTTCACCCCGCGCAGGATGGCGCCGCATTCGCAGGCCTTGTGGTCCGGTACGGATTGGTAATCCAGCGGGAAGCGCTTCTCGGCGTCGAAGGCTTCGAATTGCTTGCGGATGCGCAGGGCCGAGTAGGGCACGACGTTGAGACCGCGCCACTCGAAGGCCCGGCGCAGCTCGAAGACCTCCGCCACCAGTTGTTGGGCCTTGCGGTTGCCGTCCCGGGACACGGCGCGGGAGAACTCGTTTTCCACCTCGGCACGGCTCTCGTTCACCTGGCGGATGAGCATGCGGATGGCCTGCATCACGTCCAGGGGCTCGAAGCCGGCGATGACCACCGGTTTGCGGTATTCCTCGGCGAAAAACTCGTAGGGGCGGCTGCCGATGATGGTGGAGACGTGGGCCGGGCCGACGAAGCCGTCCAGGGGGACGGTGCCGTACTGGCGCACCTCCGGCGACTCGAGAATGCTGGAAATGGCCGAGGGGGTCAGCACATGACAGCAGAGCACGGAAAAATTGGTCAGCCCCAGGGACTGGGCCTGCTTGATCGCCACCGCCGTCGGCGGCGTCGTCGTTTCGAAGCCGATGGCGAAGAACACCACCTGCTTGTCCGGGTGCTTCTGGGCCAGGGACACCGCGTCGGCACTGGAATAGACCATGCGGATGTCGCCGCCCCGGGCTTTGGCCTTGAGCAGCGACAGGCTGTCGGAGGCGGGTACCCGCAGGCAGTCGCCATAGGTGCAGAGGGTGACGCCTTCTTCGAGGGCCAGGCGGATGGCCTGATCCACGCGGCCGATGGGCAGCACGCACACCGGGCAGCCCGGGCCGTGGATCATGCGCACGTTGTCGGGCAGCAGGTCGGAGACGCCATAGCGGGAGATGGCGTGGGTATGGCCGCCGCAGAATTCCATGAAATGGTAGCGACGGCTCGCGTCGGCCTCGGCGCGGATGGCGGCGGCCAGGCCTTTGGCCACTTCGCCGTCGCGGAATTCGTCGATGTATTTCATCAGTGAACCACGGGATCGTCGGGAGTGAAGGCGCCGCCCATCTCGGCGAAGAGGGCCAGGGTCTTGGCAGCCTCTTCGGGGTCGAGTTTGTTGAGCGCATAGCCGACATGGACGATGACGTAATCGCCCACCGCCACGCCATCGACCAGGGAGAGGGAAATTTCCTTCTTCACCCCGGCCAGGTCCACCACGGCATTGTCGCCGTCGCGCAGTTCGATCACTTGGGCGGGAATCGCCAGACACATGGTGCTTGCCCTTTCAGTCGTAATGCCCGCGCAACTGGGCGAGGATGATGTCCTCGTCGGCCACCTTGTACACCACCCGGTGCTCGTCGTCGATGCGCCGCGACCAGTAGCCGCTGAAATTGAATTTGAGCGGCTCGGGCTTGCCGATGCCGGTAAAGGGATCGCGCTGGATGTCGCGGATCAGGGCATTGATCCGCCGAAGCATGGCCTTGTCGTTCTGCTGCCAGTAGAGATAGTCGTCCCAGGCGGCGTCTTCGAAGGAGATCATTCGTCGATCAACTCCCGGCGGGTGATCTTGCGGCGATTCTCGATGTTCTCGATGGACTTCATCAGGCGCATGGCGTTCTTGGGGCTGCGCAGCAGATGGGCCGTCTCCATCAAGGATTCGTACTCCTTGAGAGACATGAGGACGCCGGCTTCGGCCTTCTGGCGGGTGATGATGGTCACGTCGTAATCGTTGGCCACCCGGTCGAGTTCGGCGGCCAGATTGTTGCGGGCTTCGGTGTAGGTGATGGCGCGCATGCTAGCTCCTGTACAGAAAATTGGACATGGCCAGATTATTGCACAGAACCATGGGAAAGGCGTCTGGCCACCCAGGCCTGGCCGAGGGCGAGCCCGCCGTCGTTGGGCGGCGCCCGCCGGGCTTCCAGCAGGGTCAGGCCGACGTCTTCCAGATGCCCGCGCAGGGCGGCCATGAGGATGGCGTTCATGGCGCAACCACCCCCGCAAGCGACGCTGACCAATCCCGTTTTCTGTGCTGCGGCGACCACCCAGTCGGCCAGCCCCCGCACCACCGTGGCGTGGAAGACGGCGGCGCCCCGGGCGGCATCGTTGAAGTCGGCGAGGAAGGATAGCAGCGGCGCGAAATCCAGAATATTGTCCGTTAGCCTTATCCCGCCCGCCAGCGCCTCCGCAACGCCATGGGCGGTGGCCAGGCCTTCCAGTTCCATGGCAGCCTGGCCCTCGTAGCGGGCTTCGGCGCGTGTGCCGAGAAGGCCGGCAGCGGCATCGAACAAGCGCCCCAGGCTGCTGCTCGGGGGACAGCGCAGATCCCGGGCCAGCATGGTGAGGAGCGGCCCGGCGTCGTGGCCGGGGTGGCGTCTGGCCAGCCAGGCGCCGATGCGGTGGCTGTGGCCGCCGGCGTGGAGGGCGGAAACCGCCATGCGCCAGGGCTCCCGGGCGGCCCGGTCGCCGCCGGGCAGGCCCAGGGGGGCGAGGTGGCCGAGGCGCTGGCAATCCGCGCCATCCACTCGCAGCAATTCGCCGCCCCAGGCACCGCCATCCGGCCCCAGGCCGACGCCATCGAGGGCGAGGCCGAGGAGCGGGCCGTTGTGGCCATGTTCGGCGGCAATGGCGCCGATATGGGCATGGTGGTGACCGACGGCGATGGCGGGAATACCCCGTTCCGCAGCGAAGGCTTGGGCCAACCGGGTGGACGGGAAATCCGGATGCAGGTCGTGGGCGACGAGGTCGGGTTTCACGTCGAGAATGGCCAGCAGGTGGGCGACGGTCTCTTCGAGAAAGCCGATGGCCGCGGCGTTGTCCAGCCCGCCGATGTGTTGGGAGAGGAAAGCCTGGTGTCCCTTGGCGACGCACACCGTGTTCTTCAGGTAGGCGCCGAAGGCCAGCACCGCGGGGCCGTCTTCCGCCAGGGGGATGGGCAGCGGCGTGTAGCCCCGGGCACGGCGGATGAAGGCGGGGCCCTGGGCGCTCGGGCGCACTACCGAGTCGTCGCAGCGCACCACGACGGCCCGGTCGTGGACCAGGAAGGCGTCGGCGATTTGTTGTCCACTCGCGGCCAGGCGCTGCAGCGCTTCGTCGTTGGCGATGACCAGGGGCTCGCCGTGGGGGTTGGCGCTGGTCATCACCAGCAGCAGGTCGCTGGCCACTTCACGCCAGGCGGTGCCGGCGGGGCGGCCGGCGGCTTCGTGCCAGAGGAGCAGATGGAGCGGCGTGGCGGGCAACATGGCGCCCAGCCAGGCGAGGCCGGGGGCGATGCCGGGCAATTCGGCTTCGGCCTTGGGACAGAGGACGATGGGGGCTGCCGGGTCCGCCAGCAGCTTGGCCTCGGCCGTGCCGATCCGAACGAAGGAGGCGAGGGACACCGGGTTGAGGGCCATGACGGCGAAAGGCTTTTCCTCCCGCTGCTTGCGCGAGCGCAGTTCGGCGACGGCGGCAGCGTTGCGGGCGTCGCAGGCGAGCTGGAAACCGCCCAGTCCTTTGAGGGCGACGATCTTGCCCGCCTGCAGGAGGGCCAGGGTAGCCGCAACGGCGTCGCCGGGCAGTTCGGCGCCGCTGGCGTCGAGCAGGCGCAGGCGGGGGCCGCAGTCCGGGCAGCAGGTAGTCTCGGCGTGGAAGCGGCGGTCGGCCGGGTCGGTGTATTCGGCCGCGCAGGGCGCGCAGAGCGGAAAAGGGGCCAGGCTCGTTTTTTCCCGGTCGTAGGGAATGCCGCCGCTCACCGTGTAGCGCGGACCGCAGTGGGTGCAGGTGGTGAAGGCATAGCGCCAGCGGCGGTTGGCGGGATCGCAGAGGTCGGCGAGGCAGGCGGGACAAATGGCGGCGTCGGGGCCGATGGCGGTAGCGACGGCGCCGCTGCCGCTGTCGAGGATGGCGAAGCCGGAAAATCCCTCGTCATTGGCGGCGGCCGCCTCGATGGCGTCGATACGGGCGAGCGGGGGTGCTTCCCCCGGCAAGCGGTCGAGGAGCGCCTTGAGGGCCGTCGGGTCTCCGCAGGCGGCAATCTCCACGCCTTCCCCATCGTTGCGCACCCAGCCGGCCAGATCCAGTTCCCGGGCCAGGCGCCAGATATAGGGGCGAAAGCCAACGCCCTGCACCAGGCCGCGGACGCGGATGCGCTGGCTGGCCACCTTGTCGTGCCTGCGCGAGACGGCGACGGTCAGGCGGACGGGCCGCCGAGCTTGGCTTCCAGCTCGGCGATGCGGCGCTTCAGGGCATCCACCGTGTCGGAGCGTTTGCCTGCCTGGGCCTCCAGTCCGGCCTCGATCCAGCGCAGCCAGGCGGACATGCCGTCGCCGCTGGTGGCGGAGACGCGGAAGACTGTGAGCTTGGGATTCACCTTGCGGGCGTTTTCCTCGGCCAGGTCGGCGTTGAATTCCAGGTAGGGCAGCAGATCGCACTTGTTGAGGAGCATGACGTCGGCGGCGCGGAACATGTCGGGATATTTGAGCGGCTTGTCCTCGCCCTCGGTCACCGAGAGGATGGCCACCTTGTGCTGCTCGCCGAGGTCGAAGGCGGCGGGGCAGACCAGGTTGCCGACGTTCTCGATGAGGAAGAGGGATGCGTCGGCCGGCTGCAGCCGCTGCAGGGCGTGGCCGACCATGTGGGCGTCCAAGTGGCAGCCCTTGCCAGTGTTGATCTGCAGGGCCGGCACGCCGGTGGCGCGGATGCGCTCGGCGTCGTTGGAGGTCTGCTGGTCGCCCTCGACGACGGTGATGGCGAGCTTGTCCTTCAGGGCCTCGATGGTCTTCACCAGCAGCATGGTCTTGCCGGAGCCCGGGCTGGAAACCAGGTTGAGGGCGAAAATGCCACGCTCGTCGAACCAGGCGCGGTTGGCCCGGGCGTAGCCGTTGTTCTTGGAGAGGATGTCCTGCTCGATCTGCACCATGCGGCTCTGGCTCATGCCTGGCGCGTGGGCGCGGGCGGGGCCGGTGCCGTAGTCGAGGTCGCCGCCGACGCCGTATTCGTGCGTGTGGCTATGGCCGTACTCGTGGTCGCCCGCATGAACATGGGTGTGGGTGTGCACCGTGCCGGCGTCGTGGCGGTGGCCGTGCCTTTCGTCGTGGGCATGGCTGTGGACGGTGCCGTCCTCGTGTGCGTGGACATGTTCGTGACCGTGGGCGTGGGGATGGGCGTGGTCGCCGTCGTGCACATGGCCGTGGCTGTGGGTGGTGCCGTCGGCGTGGGTGTGCATGTGCTCGTGGGCACCGGACAGAGCCCCGTCGCCGTGGCTGTGGGCGTGGTCGTCGCCGTGGTCATGGCTGTGGCTGTGAACCGTGCCGTCGGCATGGACATGGGTGTGCTCGTGGGGGTGGAGGGCATCGCCCTCGACGCGGGTTTCACCAGCCCCGCATCCGCAAACCGTACACATCGTCTCGTCTCCTATCCGATCACTCGATCTCGATTTCCTTGACCCGCATCTCCGTGCCGGCCGTGGGTTGAACCTGATGACTGCCGCAGGTGGGGCAGCCCCCCCACAATTCGTCCATGGGGACCGTGGCGCTACATACCATGCACCAGCCGGCCCCCGGAACGGGCACGATTTCCAGGGCAGCACCGTGGGCGATGCCGCCGTGGGTCACGGCTTCGAAGCAAAAGGCCAGAGCATCGGGCTCCACGGACGACAGGCGGCCGATCTCCAGGACCACTGTCTTCACCCGCGAGGCATTCTCGCGGCGGGCGGTGTCTTCCACCAGTTGCAGCACACCCTCGGCGAGGGACATTTCATGCATTGCTCACACTCACCTTCAATTCATAGGGCAGGCAGGGGTCCAGGGCCAGAACGGCTTGCTCGAGGCCACGCCGCGCCGCGCCCTCGTCCGGCCATCGGCTGCCCTCCACCAGGGCCGCCAGGGCCGCGGCATCGGCGAAATGGCGGTCGGTGGGAGCCCAGACACGGTAGGCCACCACCCTGCCCTCTTCCAGCCGCGTACCGTGGGTCAACACGCCGCGAGCGGTAAGGGTCTGTCCGATTCCCCAACCAGCGCCACCCGCCACCGCCACCGGATATGGCGCTCCACTGGCCAGGGACCGGGCGGCTTGAACCACCGCGCCCAGGCGTTCGCGGTAGGCGGCGGCCACCGTGGCCGGCCCCTTGGCTGGCGGCGCCGCCAGCGTCGGGTTCTTCCAGTATGGAAGCCAATCGGCGGGACACAAAGAAGGCAAATCAAATTCGGCACAACCCGGACCTTGCCCAAGGACGTCCAGGCAGCGGCTGGCCAGGGAACGAGGGTGGGCCGCCCCCTCCCAGGCGAGCGCCGCGACACCGAGCAACGTGTGTTCCAGTACCCGATCGGTGGCGGCAGAGAGTCCGGTGCCACCCCGGGCTCCGCGCCAGGCGGCGAAGGCCTCCATGGCCTGCGGGAGTCCGAGGGCCAGAGGCCAGTCGAGGAGGAGGCGCCAGAGGTGCTCGTGCAGCATTTCACCCCACAACGGGAGCGGATCGGCCGGGGGCAGGGTCTTGCCCTCGGCCTCGGCCAGGGCCGCCTCGGCAGCCCTGCGTTGCGCCTGGGCGCACAAGCTGAAGAGGTGGGGCACGGTCCCGACCACGACTGCGGCAGGCTTTCCCAAGAACAGCCGAGTCACCTGCGGCCGTTGAAGAGCGACTTCCAGCACCGAAAGTCGCCCCTCGGAATAACGGGCGCCTACCGTCAATCTGCCGACCGCGTTCATGGGCGAAGGCGCAGCAGGGTGCGGCACGACCGGGGCCCGCCGAGCATCCGGGCAGGAGCGGCACCAAGCCACACCACACCATGAAATGCGGCCAAACCCCCGTCCTCGGCGCCATAAGCGCACGGTCCATCGATAACGGAGAGAGCGAGGCCACAAAGCATGACGACGTGCAGAGGGAGCAGGCGGGAGTCAGAATTATGCCCCACAAGCCCTTACTGCTCCCTTGCACGGGAAGCTGGGCATCACCCGGGTACAAGCCGCAGAAAATCCGGGTAAACCGGTACAAATCCCTGACAAGGAAGAAACATCGCGTGCCTGAAGGAATTTACAATGGCACCATCGGGCATTACTAAAGTAATAGAAAAATGAGCGTCGCGGCGCTCACGGAAAAGCCATGCCCACATATCGAAATCGCTGGATCTTCGCAATCCTTTGCGCAGCCCTGGGTTGCGCGCGTGCCACGGCCGAGTCCGGGGGGGCCGTACCGGACATGAGCCTGGAGGAACTGCTCAATACGGAAGTCACCAGCGCCTCGCGCAAGGCCCAGAGCCAGCAGAGCGTCGCGGCGGCCGTTTTCGTCATTACCCGCGAAGATATCGCCCGTTCAGGGGCGCGCAATCTGCCGGATCTTCTGGCCATGGCACCCGGTATCGAGGTGGCGCGCATCGGCAACGACCGCTGGGCGGTTTCGGCGCGAGGCTTCAACGGACGCTTCGCCAACAAGCTCCAGGTGTTGAAGGATGGCCGCAGCCTCTATTCCCCGCTCTTTTCGGGCGTCTTTTGGGAAGTCGAGGACATGGTGCTCGAAGATATCGAGCGCATCGAGATCATCCGGGGGCCCAACGCGGCAAGCTGGGGATCAAACGCGGTCAATGGAACCATCAATATCATCACCCGCAAGGCGCGAGACACCCAGGGCGGCCTGATAGCGATGCTTGCCGGGAGCGAGGATCGGGGCAATGTCGTCGCCCGCTATGGTGCACCTCTTGGCGAAAACGGCCATATCCGCGTATTTGGCAAGGCCGTGCAGCGCCGGGCCGGATTTTCCCCGTCGGGCGGCAGGGGCGATGACGAAAGCGACCTGGGCATGGCAGGATTCCGCGCGGATTTCGTCACGGCCCCAGGAAACCGCCTGATGCTCACCGGCGGAGTCGCGCGACAACACGGCGACGACATCTATCGTTTTGCGGACCCGCTCCAGCCTCCAAGCTACATCACCGCGCTGCCTTCGACCCTGCACCTGCACTCCGAATATCTGCAGGCACGCTTCGACTCCCTGCAGGACAACGGTTCCGAGTGGTCTCTCCAGGCTTACCTCGTCCACGATTACCTCGATTCGGTACACACCAGCACTCAGCGCAGGACCACCGTCGATCTCGACGCCCAGTACCATTTCGCCCCCTTGGGTACCCACGACCTGATCGTGGGCGTAAATGCGAGGAGTTCCCGAGATTCCATTTCCACCGCGTCGGATTTTCTGCGCTTTCGCGATACCGATCGCGAATTCACCTTAATGAGCGTCTTCGCCCTGGATGAAATCACGCTGATTCCGGAACGTCTGCGCATCAGCCTCGGCGCACGACTGGAGCACAACAATTTCTCGGGCGCGGCCTTCCAGCCCACGGCGCGCTTCCTGTGGACTCCAAACGCCGACCAAACGGTGTGGGGCGCCGTTTCGAAGGCCAATAGAACCCCCTCCCGCGCCGACATGGACACCATCATCGTTGCCAGGGTCGTTCCCCCTAGCGTCTCCCTCCCGGTCCCCCTGCTGGCCACCTACCTGGGCGACAACGGCAGATCACTGCGATCCGAACGCATGGATGCGGCAGAGCTGGGTTACCGCCAGCGATTTGGCCCGAGATTGTCGCTCGACACCTCCGCCTTCATCCACCGCTACCGCGACGTGGTTTCCCTGTCTTCGGGTAGCGTAGACCTGAGCACCCTGGGCCTGGGCTACGCCCAGCTTCCCCTCGTTTCCACCAACGACGAGCGCGGCCATGTCTATGGACTCGAGGTCGCCGCTTTTGCCCAGATCATGCCCTCGTGGCGCCTCCAACCCAGCTACACCTGGCAACGCGCCAGCATTCGGGGGAGTCGCAATCCGGCCTCGATAGACCTCGCTTCGCGTGACGAGGGCAAGATTCCCCGCCACCTGCTCTCCCTGCGCTCCCAGCACAACCTCGCCAAGGCCCACCAACTGGACTTCTGGATCAAGTACAAGAGCCGCATCGAGGCCTTCGGCATTCCCGACCGGGCCAACCTGGATGTCCGCTACGCCTGGGCGATCGATCGCTGCACCGATCTGTCCGTCGTCGGTCAGAACATGCTCCACCACCGCACCTTGGAGTATCTCTCCGACACGCTGCCCTCGGCTCCGATCGAAATCGGGCGCGGTGCCTACATCCGCCTGGAACATCGTTTCTGAGCCCGCCATGAGCGAACGCCGCCGGCTGTTCCGCCGGATTCTCGCGGCCGGGCTTGCCCCTTTGTGCCCAAGCCCGGCAGGTTTCGCGTAGCAGCAGGTCTTGAGCGACCAGCAGTTGCTGGGGGCCTATCTGCTCAACTTCCTGCGCTATGTCGATTGGCCCGAACGCCTGCTGCCCACTGCGGACTCGCCTCTAGTCCTCGGCATCCTGGGGAGTGATGCGGCAAGCGCCTTCACCGGAATTTCGGGAAAATTCGTCAAGGGGCATCCCGTCTCGGTCCGCCCGGCACTCGGTGCCGAAGACGCCCGTGGCTGCCACGCGCTCTACGTCCCCGATCAGGACAGCCGGCGTTTCGTCAGCGTGTTGCGCGCCCTGCACTCCAGCCCGGTGCTGACCATCAGCGACGCCGAGGGCTTCATCGAAGTGGGGGGCATGATCGGGCTGGTCCGTGCCGACAATCGCCTGCAGTTCGAAATCAACCTCGCCGTGCTCTCCCAGGCGCAGTTGAAGGCCAGTTCCCAGCTCCTGCGGCTGGCGCGCAGTGTCGTGGACGGAAGAGCGCGATGAACGCCAAGGCCATACGCTCGGAACGTCCCCTGGGCGCTCAGCTCCAGTGGATCGTCGCCCTCGCCATGGGCTTCGGCCTGGTTTTGCTCCTGGCGTATTTCTCCCTCAGCGGCCTGGTGCGGGAACAGTCGGCGCGGATCGGGCAGTTGTCTGCACTCGCCGAAGTCATCGCCCGCAATAGCGAAGCCGCCTTGCGCTTCGACGATCCTGACGCTGCCCAGGCCCTGCTCCAGTCCCTCGACCGGCGCGAAGGGGTCGAAGGCGCCTGGATTCTCAGACCGAATGGCAGCCTGCTGGCCCGTTTCCCCCCCAGCTCTGATCCGTCTAGCTGGACAGACACGCCCGTTCTGGATGCCAATTTGCCGCAGCCCTTCACCCTCGCCCACACCTTGAGACTCAGGCAGCCGATCGAGGACCGGGGGGAGGCGCTGGGAACCTTGATCCTGGCCGTCGACCTTTCCGCCATGTGGGCCCACGCCTACCAAAGCCTGCTTTTCGGCTTCGCCGTGACGGTCGCGGTCTTCGCCGTCGCCCTCGGTTTGGCGACGCATCTGCAGCGGCGAATCAGCCAGCCCCTGGTCGACATGGCGCTCACCGCGCGCCGCATCGGTGAGGAAAAGCGCTATGACCTGCGCGTCCCGGGAGGAAGGGGGATCAGCGAACTCGACACCCTGATCGAAGGCTTCAACCGCATGCTCGACGAAGTCGTCATCCGGGACTCCGAACTGCAGCGCCACCGTGAGCACCTGGAACTGCTTGTGGCGGAACGTACGGCGGAATTGCGGCTGGCCAAGGAACAGGCCGAATCGGCCAACCTGGCGAAATCCCAGTTCCTGGCCAACATGAGCCATGAAATCCGGACTCCGATGAACGGCGTCATCGGCATGACCGAAATCCTCCTCGCAACGCCCCTCTCTCCCGACCAAAAACGTTTCACCGAAACGGTGCGAACCTCGGCCGACACCCTGCTGCGCCTCATCAACGATATTCTGGATTTTTCCAAAATCGAAGCGGGCAAATTGGAGCTCGAAGATGCTCCCTTCGCGATCCGCCCCCTGGTCGAAGAGGTCGTCGTGGCCCACGCGGGCCCCGCCCAGGACAAGGGACTCGAAATCGCCTGCGCCGTAGCGCCGGGAGTCCCGCCATCGCTGACCGGCGACCCCTACCGTCTGAAGCAGATGATCGGCAACCTGGTCAGCAACGCGGTGAAATTCACCACCACCGGGCAAATCGACATCCTGGTCACCGATCGACCCGAAGACCTGCCGCCCGGAAGCGCTCTTGGCCCGGGCGAGTTCGCCGTCGTGGTGCGGGATACCGGCACCGGGGTGCCTGCGGAGGCCGCGACCTCGATCTTCTCTGCTTTTTCCCAGGCGGATACCTCCACCACCCGACAGTTCGGGGGCACCGGCCTGGGGCTGGCCATCGTGCGCCAATTGGTTGAACTGATGCACGGGCAGGTCGGATTCCACAGCACACCGGAACGGGGCTCCGCTTTCTGGATCATCCTCCCGGCACGACCTGGGCCGCTGCCCCACCCGGAGCCAGGGAGTGTCTCCCCGCCCATCGCGGGGCAACGGGCGCTGATCATCCACCCGGGAGATACCGCGAGGCGCCACCTGGCCGCCTGTCTTTCCGTTCTGGGCGCCCGCGCCGAGGGAGCCGCGACGGTTCCCGACAACTGCGCTGAATTCGACCTGATCGTCGTGGACGATGCCCTCGCCAGCCACATCGGACCAGGGCGCCCGGAGCAGCGGATCATCGTCATGGTTCCGCTCAAAGGAAACGCCATCGGTCGGGCCGGTATGGAAGGCGCGGCGCTTTTACGCAAACCTGTCGTTCTTGAAGACCTGCGGCGCGTCCTCACTGCCGATCGCCCCATTGAAACTGGCACGATTGCGAGCGCGGTCACGGCGCCCTATCGCGGCCTCGAAATCCTGGTCGTCGAGGACAATCCGGTCAATACCCTGCTCGCGGTCACCCTGCTCCAGCAACTCGGCTGTACCGTCGCCTCGGCCGAAAATGGAGAAGAGGCCCTTGCCGCCGTCCAGAGCGGCGCCCCCTTCGACCTCGTGTTCATGGACTGCCAAATGCCAGTCATGGACGGCTATACCGCAACACGCGCCATCCGAGACTGGGAGGCCGCCCAGGCGGAGCGCAAGCCCCTCCCCATCGTCGCTTTGACCGCCAACGCCATGCCGGGTGATCGGGAGCGCTGCCTCGCAGCAGGCATGAACGATCACCTTGCCAAGCCCTTCACCCGGCCGCAGATCGAAGCGATGCTGAGTCGCCACACCGGCCAGTGCAGCCCCCCAGAGAAGGTCGTCACAACCGAAGCAAGCCCCCCCGAGGCGAGCGAGGCATTCGATCCGACTGTGCTCGGAGGATTTGCAGCCCAGAGCGGCAACCCCCTCGCCGCACGCCTCCTGGGCATGTTCTTTGCGGAAGCCACCCGTATGCTCACCGAGATGGAAGCCGCCGAAAGGGTTGGCGACCTTGGGCTTTGCCGGCGTCTCGCCCACACCCTCAAGTCCTCGGCGGGCGCCGTCGGCGCCCGGTCCCTCGCCGGCATGGCCCGGGACGCGGAAGCGCTCCTGAACTCCGGCGACGGCGCAAGCGTCCCACCCCAATCCGGTCGGTTGCTCCAAGGCCTCGATCAGGCCAGGCGGGCCGCCACGGGCCTTGCACCCCAGTGGTTTTCCCCGGAACAATGTTCACCATGAACGCGCCCCTGGAAAACTTCCGCATCCTGCTCGTCGATGATGACCTGGTTCTGCGCACCATGGCCGCGCAAACATTGGTGCAGGCAGGCTTCACCGTAACCGAAGCCGCGAACGGCGAAGAGGGGCTCCGACTGAGCCGCGAGGCGCAACCCGACCTGGTGTTGCTGGATATCCTCATGCCCGGCATTGACGGCTTCGAAGCCTGCCGGCGGCTACGGTCGCTCCCCGGGGGCCCCGATCTGGCGATCATGATGCTCACCGGCCTGGACGATACTGATTCTGTCGAGCGCGCCTACCGCAGCGGCGCGGACGACTTCATCACCAAACCCATCCACTGGAGCCTGCTGATCCATCGGGTACGCTTCAACCTGAGGGCGGCGAAGGTCCGCTCTGAACTGGCCGCGAGCCGCAGTCGCCTCGACAATGCACAGCGTCTCGCGCGCATGGGGAGTTGGGAGTGGTCGCCCGATGCAGGCCTATTCACCTTTTCCAGGCAACTCCCCGCCCTGGCGGGCCTGAGTGCGGATGCCCTGCAACGGGGAGGCCCTGAAGAACTGCTCGATCGCGTCCTGCCCGCGGATCGCGAGGCCCTGGAGGCTGCCCGGTGCTGCGCCCTCACCCAGAGGCGCAACTATCAGGTGCGCTACCGTTACGCCCACCCGGTGTCGGGCACCCTCGACTTTCTGGAGTCGGGTCGCAGCTTGGCCGAAAACGGTGGGCAATCGCACAGGGTCGAAGCCATCCTGCAAGACATCAGCGAAACCGTCGCCTACGAAGAGCGCATGCGCTTCCTGTCGTATCATGATGTGACCACTGGCTTGCCCTCGCGCCAGTTCTTCCTGGAAGTTGCGGCGCATACCCTGGAGCAGGCGCGCAATGGATCCGGGCAATGCGCCCTGCTGTTCATTGACCTCGACCACTTCAAGGAAATCAACATCGGCCTGGGCAACGACGCGGGCGACGCCATGCTGAAGGCCATGGCCTTCCGCATCATCTCGACCGTGCGCGAGGCGAACCGCAAGGGAATGGTCCATACCCCGGAGGGTATCGAAGTCGCGGCGAGAGCAGGCGGCGATCAGTTTCTGGTCCTGCTCTCTCAATTGCGTCGCGAAGCCGATGCCTCAGGGCTGGCCGAACGCATTCTGGCCACGATTCGTCAGCCCGTTCAGCTCGGCAACGAGGAATCGATCATCACCGCCTCCGTGGGCCTTGCCCTCTATCCCGAAGACGGCGGGGATGTGGCCACCCTTCTGGAGCACGCCGAGCAAGCCTGCCACGCAGCCCAGAAGCTGGGCCGCGACAGCTTCGTTTTCTACAGCAATCACGCCGGTCAGGCGGCCAGCGCTCGCCTGCAGCAGGAAGCCGACCTCCGCCGCGCGATATCGCAGGGGGAATTCCTCCTGCACTACCAGCCCCGCGTCGATCTCGCCTGTGGCCGGATGGTCGGGGCGGAAGCCCTGATTCGTTGGCAACACCCCGAGCGCGGCCTGCTCTACCCGGCGGACTTCATCCCCCTGGCCGAAGAAAGCGGTTTGATCCGCGCCATCAGTCACTGCGTCCTCGAACTCGCGTGCGATCAGATCGCCGACTGGCGCTCCCGCGGTCTCCTGGAGCCCCAGTGGTCCATCGCCATCAACCTCTCGGCGCTGGATTTCGATGAGGGCGACCTGCTGGCTCGATTACTGAGCACCATTCGGCTGCGCGGCATTCCCGCCGAATGCCTCACCCTCGAATTGACCGAGACCTCGCTCATGCCCCATGCCGAAGCCGCGGTCCCCAAACTCGCCGCGCTGCGGAACGCAGGATTCCCAATTGCCCTGGACGATTTCGGCACCGGATACTCTTCTCTCGGCTACCTGAAACGCTTTCCAGTCGACCAACTCAAGGTCGACCGCAGTTTCGTCCGCGATCTCACCACCGACCCCCAGGACGAAGCCATCGTGGGCGCCATCGTCTCCCTGGCCCAGCGTTTCGGCTTGCAGGTCGTGGCCGAGGGTGTCGAAACCGAAGGCCAGGCGGAGAAACTGCTGGAACTCGGGTGCCGTCACGCCCAGGGCTACCACTTCGCCAAGCCGATGCCCGCGGCGGACTTGGCCGCCCTGCTGCACTCCGCGACCCTGCCCGCCGCGACTCACTGAGAGCTTTTGATTCCGGTCATTCTGCCGGTACACTGGCGCCCTCATAATTCGGCCCTGATTTTTCGCGGTTTTTTCATGCTGGAAGCAGACAATCTGGAATGCGTGCGCGGCGACCGCCGCCTTTTCGCCGGCGTGGGCTTTCGCGTCGCCGCGGGTGAATTGCTTTACCTGCAAGGGAAAAACGGCGCCGGCAAGACCAGCCTGCTGCGCATGCTTATCGGCCTACTGCCGCCTGAAGCGGGCACCATCCGCTGGAGGGGTGAGCCGATCAAAGTTCTGGGCGACGATTTCCGTGCGGATCTCTGCTATCTAGGTCACCAGAACGCCATCAAGGAAGAATTGACCGCCCTGGAAAACCTCTTGGCCGCCGCCCGGCTGGCCGAGGAAGACCTGTCCGAGGATGACGCCCTCAACGCTCTGGAGCAGGTGGGCCTCGCCGGCCGAGAAGACCTGGCCTGCAAGTATCTTTCCCAGGGCCAGAAGCGCCGCGTCGCCCTGGCTCGGCTGGTCAAGGAAAAGCGCCCCCTGTGGGTTCTGGACGAACCGTTTGTGGCCCTGGACGTCGGTGCCGTCGCGTGGCTGGCCGGACTTATCGGCGCCCACCTACAACGGGGCGGGGTCGCCGTGATGACCACCCACCAGGCCGTCGACATCCCCGCCGGGGCGGTCAAGGAATTACGGCTTTCTTGATGCTCTCCATCGTCACCGCTGTCATCGGCCGCGACCTGCGACTCGCCCTGCGCCGGCAGGCGGATATCGTCTCTGCCCTGTTCTTCTTCATCATCGTGGTCAGCCTTTTCCCCCTGGGCGTCGGCCCCGAACCCGATCTGCTGCGCAAGCTCGCCCCCGGGGTGTTGTGGGTCGCCGCCTTGCTGGCCACCATGCTCTCGCTCCCCAGGCTCTTCGCCGACGACCATAGGGATGGCACCCTGGAGCAACTGGCCCTGGCGCCCCACCCCTTGGGGCTCGTGGTTCTCGGGAAAGTGATCGCTCACTGGCTGGTCTCGGGCCTGCCCCTGGCCATGCTCGCCCCCATCCTGGGCCTGCAATTCGACCTCTCCGCCGACGGGCTCCTGGTGCTCACGGGCTCGATATTGCTCGGTACCCCCGCCCTTTCGGGAATAGGCGGCATCGGCGCCGCGTTAACCCTGGGACTGCGGGGCGGCGGCGTGCTGCTGTCGCTCCTCGTGTTGCCCCTGTATATTCCGGTTTTGATTTTTGGCGCCGGTGCGGTGGATGCCGCCGTATCCGGTCTCGGTGGCCAGGCCCACCTGTCCCTGTTGGCCGCCCTGACCTGCGCCGCCCTCGGCTTCGCCCCCTGGGCTGCCGCCGCCGCCCTGAAGATCGCCCTCGAATGAAAGACGCCTTCAAGCTCTACCGCTTCGCTGCACCGTCCGCCTTCTATCCCCTGGCCGGGGCTCTGGTGCCCTATTTCGCCGCCGTTTCGTTGGTCTTCGGCCTGGCCGGCCTGTGGCTGGGCATGCTGGTAGCCCCCACAGACTTCCAGCAGGGCGAGGGCTACCGGATCATCTTCATCCACGTGCCGGCCTCATGGATGTCCATGTTCATCTATTGCGTCATGGCCTTCTGGGCGGCCATTGGCATCACCTTCAACACCCGCCTGTCGGGCATGATGAGCTCGGCCCTGGCGCCCACCGGCGCCCTCTTCGCCTTCCTGTCCCTGTGGACCGGTGCCCTGTGGGGCAAACCCATGTGGGGCGCCTGGTGGGTGTGGGATGCACGCCTCACCTCCGAGCTGATCCTGTTCTTCCTTTACATCGGCTACATCGCCCTCACCGCCGCCATCGACGACCCGCGCCGGGCCGACAAGGCCGGGGCCATCATCTCCCTGGTCGGCGTGGTGAACGTGCCCATCATCTATTTCTCGGTG
>JAEUNZ010000037.1:0-30279 GCA_016790965.1 Dechloromonas sp. | reverse complement strand
GGGGAGCGTCCTGACCTGGTGCTGATGGATATTCAGATGCCGGTCATGGACGGGTTTGACGCGACCCGAGTGATCCGTCAGCGCGAAGCTGCAGAAGGACGTTCACGCCTGCCGATCATTGCCTTGACCGCCGATGCGTTCCAAGATGACCGTCAGCAATGTCTGGATGCCGGTATGGACGATTTCCTGGCAAAACCGGTCGTGCTCAAGGTGCTGCGTAGCATCCTGATGCAGCGTTTGCTGCAAAATCCCGATGGGATTGCCGGTAACGCTGTAACGTCGTCAGGTGAGGCGTGCCGGATCGATGCTGCCGGTCTGGATGCGCTGATCAGCGAAATCGAAGGATTGCTGAGGGAGAACAAGTTTGATGCGATCGGACGTTTTCGCGAGTTGCAAATCATGCTGAAAGGACACCCGGCGGCAGCGGAAATCGGGGAGCTTGCCGGCCTGATCAATACATTCAGGTTTGACGCAGCCCTGGTCGGCTTGCACAAGGTGGCCATCGCGAACGGATGGGGGAATAAAGGATGAGAGAAACCAAGCCGGTCATTCTGGCAATAGACGATACCCCGGCCAACCTGCTGACGCTGGGCTCGGCGCTGGCCGGCGAATTCGATTTGCGTATCAGCACGTTCGGAGTGCATGGACTGGAATTAGCTGCGTCGATCCGGCCCGATCTGATCCTGCTCGATGTCATGATGCCGGAGATGGATGGCTTTGAAGTATGCCGGCGTCTGAAGGCGGATGAACAACTGAAGCTGACTCCAGTTATTTTCATTACCGCGCTGTCGGATACCGAATCCGAGTCGCGAGGTCTGGCATTGGGTGCCTCTGATTTTCTGGCTAAGCCGCTTAACGTTGGTATCGCCCGTCAGCGCATCCGGAATCTGATTGATCGGGAAAGCCTGCGTCAGCAAGTGGCAATGCAGCGGGATCAACTGGCCAGCCAGCTCGAAACCTTGCGCAATCTGTCTACGGCGGTCGAGCAAAGCCCAGCCTCGGTGGTGATCACCGACCTTGAAGCCTGCATCCAATATGTCAATCCGCGCTTCACTGAAGTGACCGGTTACAGTTCTGCGGAAGCTACGGGGCAGAATCCCCGGATTCTGCAGTCAGGCAAGACGGACAAGGCAACCTACGAGAAATTCTGGAACACCCTGAGCGCAGGCGAGCCCTGGAAGGGCGAGTTGCTCAACAAGCGCAAGAATGGTGAGTTGTATTGGGAAGAGGCGCAGATTGCGCCGGTCAAAAATCCGGCAGGCCACATCACGAATTATGTTGCGGTCAAGACTGATATCACCCAGCGCAAGCAGCTTGAGCTAGCCAAGGACGAGTTGCTCGACCGCCTCCGAAAGATTGCCAGCCGGGTTCCCGGCGTAGTCTATCAATACCGCTTGCGTCCTGACGGCACGTCCTGCTTTCCCTTCGCCAGCGAGGCGATCCGGAAGATCTATCGGGTCAGCCCGGAAAGCGTGGTCGACGACGCATCGGCTGTCTATGCCATCCTGCATCCGGAGGATGTTGCGGATATCGTTGCCTCCATCCAGCACTCGGCGGAAACACTGACGCCCTGGCGCCACGAGTATCGGGTCCGTTTCGAGGACGGTACCGTGCGCTGGCTGTTTGGCGATGCCTTGCCCGAACGGGAGGCCGATGGTGGGACGCTGTGGCATGGATTCATTACCGACGTGACCGGGCGCAAGCAGATCGAGGCGGAACTGGCCGAGTACCGAGCGCACCTCGAAGCGATGGTGCAGGCGCGCACACTGGATCTGTCGATTGCCAAGGAGGCGGCCGAAGCGGCCAGCCGTGCAAAGACGACTTTCCTTGCCACAATGAGTCATGAACTGCGCACGCCGCTCAACGGCATCATCGGATTGACCGGATTGGCGGCGCGTCGCAGCACCGATGAACGCGTCAAGGATATGCTCGGCAAAGTCGACCGCTCATCACATCATCTGCTGGCGATCATCAATGACATCCTCGATATCTCGAAAATCGAGGCCGAACGGCTGACATTGGAGATGATCGATTTCCGGTTGGGAGAGGTGCTGGACAACGCCCAGAACCTTATTTATCCGAAGGCAGCTGAAAAGGGGCTTGCTTTCGAGGTCGACCGCAACATAAGCATTGGCGACCTGCAAGTGCGGGGTGATCCGTTGCGGCTGGGGCAGGTGCTACTCAATCTGTTTGGCAATGCCGTGAAATTTACCAATGAAGGCCGTGTCACGACTTCGGTTGAGTTGGTTGAGGCGTTTCCAGATGCTGTTTCGATTCGCTTTAGAGTCACTGATACCGGTATCGGTATTGCCCCGGAAGATCAAAAACGCCTGTTCAACGCTTTCGAACAGGCCGACGGATCAATGACCCGCAAGTATGGTGGCACAGGCTTGGGGCTGGCCATCACCAAACGCTTGGTGCAGCTGATGGGGGGCGAGATCGGTATCGCAAGTGAAGTTGGCCGGGGCAGCACGTTCTGGTTCACCGTCCGGCTCGGCAAGGCCACGGGGGCCATCCCTCCAGCGCCGACATTTAACAGGAAGACTGCAGCTGAACGCTTGCTCGGCGGATACGCGGGAACCCGCATTCTGGTTGCCGAAGACGAGCCGATAAATCAGGAGGTTTCGCGTGTCCTGCTCGAAGACGCTGGCCTTATGGTCGATCTGGCCGAAGACGGACAGCAAGCCATTGAGTTGGCCAAACAAAATACTTACGCCCTGATTCTGATGGACATGCAGATGCCTCGTTTGAGCGGTGTCGAATCAACCTTGGCGATCCGGGCACTCCCCACCTACGCGCATACACCAATTCTGGCGATGACCGCCAATGCCTTTGATGAAAATCGCCAAGTCTGCATTGATGCCGGCATGAACGACCACCTTACCAAGCCAGTCAATCCGGACAAGCTTTACGAGACGTTGCTAGTGTGGTTGGAGAGACGCGGCAACTAAACGACTGCTTCCCTCAGCAACATGCCCATGAAGTCTTAAATCATTCACGGTCTGGATAGGGTCGGGAGCACGTATTCGACGAACAAGAAAGCAGCCGGTCACCGTGATGCAGGCGCCAACGGCAGCTTACCGCCTGACTGCTGACCGATATCGAGTGATCGGGCAATGGCGGCAAAGGCCGACGAGCCGCCCCCCTACCTCCCCCTCACCCACTCCAACGTCGGCGCCGCTAGTCCCGCCCAGTCACCCGGCCTTGGCTGGCGCAGCAGGCGCAGGCTCGGGTACCACGGGGTGTCGGCGCGATTTTGTAGCCAGCGCCATTCGCCTTCGCTGGACAAGAGGAGCAGGGTCGGTTTGCCCAGGGCGCCGGCCAGGTGGGCGATGGCGGTGTCGCAGGTGACCACGGCATCCAGCGCGGCGACGAGGGCCGCGGCTTGATCGAAATCGCTCACTTCGGCCATGGGGTCCGTCAGGCGGCCGGCGGCGACCTGGTCCTGGCGCCAGGCTTCGGCGCCTTCCTTTTGCAGGCCGACCCAGGCGATGTCGGATGCGGCAAGCAGGGATTCCACCAGGGGCAGAGGGAGGTCGAAGCGGTGGCGGGTACGGGGCGGCTTGCCGCCGGACCAGCACAGGCCGATGCGCCGCCGGCCGTCGTTGGGCAGGCGCTCGCGCCAGCGGCCGGATTGGGTCGGGTCGGGCAGGAGGTAGGGCGCGGGGCCGTGGCCCCAGCGCGCCAGGTCGAGGCCGAGGATGCCGGCCAGGGAGAGCAGGGGCAGTTGCCAGCGGAAGCCGGCATCGGCGGGAGGGGCGCTCAGAACATCGACGACGCCGGCCAGATTGCGGGCCAAGAGCGCTGCCAGGGCCGGGCGGGCGACGAGGGCCACGCGGCGGAAGCGGGGGCGGACCAGGGGCAGGAGGCGGACGAACTGGAGGTTGTCGCCGTAGCCCTGTTCGCAGAAGACCAGGAGGTCGTCGGCGGCGGGGTCGGGGGTTTCGCCCTTCCAGGCCGGAAGCCGGGAGGGCGAGGGGCGCAGCCGCTGGGGGCCGCCCCGTTGCCAGCGGGATTCATAGAGGGCCCAGCCGGGATCGGTACAGCCCCGTTGCAGGAGGAAGCAGGCGTAGGCGAAGCGCCCTTCGGCGTAATCCGGTGCGCCGGAGACGACGGCGCGGTAGGCGGCGTCGGCTTCTCCGTCGCGGCCCAGCCAGGCCAGGGCATTGGCCCGGTGGGTGGCTAGGGCGGCATTGCCGGGGTCGGCAGCCAGCCCGCGTTCGAAGGCGGCGACGGCCGCCGCGTAGTCGAAGCGCTCCCGGGCGCAGATGCCCTCCTGGTTGGCCAGGTCGGGGCTGTCGATGCCGAAGCGGCGCGCCAGGGCGACGGCGTTGGCGGCATCGGCGAACCAGCCCTGGTCGAGGAAAACCTGGATCAGGGTGAGGTAGACCGCACCGTCATCGGGTTTTTCCTCGACCAGGGTGGCGAGGAGGTCGACCGCGTCGCGCACGTCCCCGGCGGTGGCCTGGGCCTCAGCCAGGTTGGTGCGCACCAGGCGGTCCCCCGGCGCAAGGTCCAGGGCGGCGCGGAAGTGGCGGCAGGCGGCGGTGGCGTCGCCCAGTTCCAGGCTCACGGCCCCCAGGTTGTTGAACACTTCGTAGGCCCGCCCGCCCCGGTCGACGACCGCCTGGTAGTGGGCCCTCGCCTCGGCGAGGCGGCCCAGGGACTGGAGGCAGGAGGCGAGGAGGCAGCGCGCTTCCAGGTGATCCGGCCGCAGTTCGCACAGGCGTTCGAGGAGGCTGGCCGCGTGCGCGCTGCGCCCTTCGTTCAGGGCCGCCTGGGCGGCGTCGGCAAGGACGGTCACGGTCATGTCGTCCTCGGGCGCCGCCACCCGGCGGCCCGCCGGCTTGATGACTTCCAGGGTGATCTGGATGCTGGAATAGACGTTCCAGCGGCTGTCGCCGGCTTCCCGCAGGGCGGCTTCGTCGATCTCTCCCCGGTTCAGACGATCGAGCCAGATCTGCCTTGGGGTGAGGGACGAGGAGACGATTTCGAAATCGATGCCCAGGTAGCGGCCCAGGGGGGTGTTGGCGGCGCCGATGCGCTGGTATTCCGCATTGTTGCGGTGGCTGAAGAGGGCCAGGGTATCCGGCGTCACGGGCCGGACGTGGGTGGGGTCGCCGAGGAATTCGTCGGAGCGGGGATGGGGCACTTCGATATGGACAAGGGCACCGTCGCAGCACACCCGCCACAGCTCGCTCAGGATGGCCAGGAAGGTGGCCGGCTGCTGGCCCAGGTGTTCCAGGACGTGGATGAGCTTCACCGTATCCGCGGCGTCGTCCGGCCAGGGCCAGGGGGTCTTTTCCAGGTCGACGACCTGATCCGGCCCGCAAACGGGGGAGGCATCGACGTTGACGTAGCCGTCCATCTTGCGCTGGCCGCAGCCCAGGTTGAGTTTGAGTTTGGTCGGCTTGGGCGTCACGGCGATTCCTTGCAAGAAGAGAGGGCGGCGGCGAGGGGTCGGCCGCTGAGGTCGTGCAGCGCCGCCGCCGCCCGACGGACGACGGGCGTCCAGTCACCGAAGGCTTCCTGGCGGAAGAGGCGCAGGGTGGGATACCAGGGGCTGTCTTCCCGGGGCGGCAGCCAGCGCCAGTCGGTGTCGTAGCGGTCGAGCATCCACACCGGCCGCGCCAGGGCGCCGGCCAGATGGGCCACCGCGGTATCCACCGAGATGACGAGGTCGAGCGCCTCGACCAGCGCCGCCGTGTCGGCGAAATCCCGCACCTCGGGCATGGGGTCGAGAAAACGCCCTCCCCAGCCCAGCGCGGCGATTTCCTCGGCGTCCTTGCCGAACTGGAGGTTGACCCAACTGACCCCCGGTACCGCCAGAAGCGGCTCCAGAGTCTTCAGGGCCACCGTCTTGGCGGAACGGTAGATGAAGGTCTCGCTGGTGGACCACACCAGGCCCACCCGCAGCCCGGGCGCGGCCTGCAGCCGGGCGCGCCAGGGGGCGAGGCGGGCGGTGTCGGCCCGCAGGTAGGGTACCCGGGCGGGAATCGTCGCCACCCCGGTCGCGCAGCGCCAGGGCAGGGACAGCAAGGGAATGTGGGCGTCGTGGGGCGGGATGGGCTCGCCCCAGGGGATGACGCGGCACCAGTCGCTGCGGTAGCACGCCCCCAGCAGCGCCGCCAATTGATGCAGGGCGTAGAACACCACCCGGGCGCTGGGAAAGCGGGCGTGGATTTCGTCCAGGTAGCGTACGAACTGGAGGTTGTCGCCGAAGCCCTGTTCGGCAAAGACGAACAGGGTGCGGCCATCCAGGGGGCGACCGTCCCATTCCGGCGAAGTGAGCGCCGGCCGCTTGCCGGCCATCTGGGGCATCTTCCAGCGGCTCTCGTAATAGGGCCAGCCCTGCTCCAACTCGCCCCGGTTGAGCTTGAGCAGGCCCAGGTTGAGTTCCGCCGAGGGGTGCCCCGGAACTTCAGCCAGCACGGCGCGAAAGAGCGCCTCCGCCTCGGAGAAGCGCCGCTGGCGCATGAGGAGGGCGCCATAATTGACCCGGGCGTCGGTGGAAGCGGGGTCGAGGGCCACCGCCCGGGCCAGCATGGCTTCGGCCTCGGCCAAAGCGTTGTTGCGTGAGAGGATGCAGCCCAGATTGGTGCGGGCCGCCACGAGGCCGGGATCGATTTCTGTGGCCCGGCCCAGGCAGGCCAGGGCCTCGTCCTCACGGCCCAGTTTGCCCAGGACCAGGGCGCGATTGTTGAGGGCCTCGGCGAAATCGGGGTCCAGGGCCGTGGCGCGCTCGTAGGCGGCCAGGGCCTCGCTCATGCGGGACTGGGCCGCCAGGGCGTTGCCGAGGAAGAACCAGGCGACGGGGGGAGCATCCCCCCCTGCCGTCAGGCGCTGCCAGAGCGCGAGGTGCTCGCTGGCGCCACCGTTCAGTTCCAGGAGCACGCCCAGGTCGTTGAGGTAGGCGGGATGGTCGGGGCGCAGGGAGAGGGCGGCGAAGTAGTCGGCCGCCGCCCGCTGCCAGTCGCCCTTCGCCTGATGAAGGTCGCCGGAGAGCTTCAGGACATCGTCGGCCTGCTCCCGCACCCGCGCCAGGGCGGCCAGGGCCTCGTCGGTCCTGCCCTGCACGTGGAGGCTGCGGGCCAGATTGAAGTGCAGATTGTCGTCCCCGCCAGTCAACGCAAGGGCACGGCGCAGCACTGATTCGGCCTCGGCGGCGCGCCCGGCCGTGGTGAGGGCGGCACCGTAGTCGGACTGGATGCGCCCGTCGTCCGGCGCCAGGGAAGCCGCCCGGGCCAGATGATCGACCCCGCCGGCCAGGTCGCCCCGGTCGATGCGCACCAGGCCCAGGGCAGCCCATAGTCCGGCCTGGTCGGGGCGCCCGGCCAGCGCGGCGCGCACCTCCTCCTCGACCCGGGCCAACTCGGCATCCTGCTGGCTCATTGCGCGTCCTCGCCCTCAATTTTTTATCCGCGGCGAGTGTAGCACTCCCGGGAAACGGACAAAGCGCCCCCCGGGAACGTGGCTGGCGGGGGGCGCTCAAAAATGTGGACGAAGGGCCTAAAGTTTCTTTCCAGGGCGTCGTAATTGGGTCCAAGGGAGCAATCCCGCAACATCTTCGACCCATCGGAGATTCAGTCACCGGAACCGAGGAGAATCCAAATGCCTGCCTCAATCGTCTTCACCAACGTGTATTCGCTCAACTCCCAACGCCATCTGAACAAGAATGCGATGGGCCTTTCCACCGCCATCGAGCGCCTGTCTTCCGGCCTGCGGGTTAACTCCTCCCTGGACGACGCCGCCGGTCTGGCCGTCGCCTCCAAGATGGAAGCCCAGGCCCGCGGCCTGACCGTCGCCATGCGCAACGCCTCCGACGGCATTTCCTACGCGCAAACCGCCGACAGCGCACTGGCCAGCGTCAGCGAAATGTTGCAGCGTATGCGCGAACTGGCCACCCAGTCGCTCAACGGCGCCATCGGCGACACCGAGCGGGGCTTCATCAACAACGAATTCTCGCAGCTCCAGGCGGAAGCCAACCGCGTGCAGGGCGCCGCCCAGATCAACGGCACCAGCGTTTTCGGCAGCTTCACCTTCCAGGTCGGCTCCAACGCTTCCGATACCCTGTCGGCCACCTTCACCAGCACCGACATCACCGGGACCGACGTCTCCACCACCGGCGGCGCCTCGACGGCCCTGTCCAGTGTCGATGCCTGGATCAACTCCATGGCCTCCCAGCGTTCCACCATCGGTGGCGTCAATTCCCGCCTGAACAGCACCATTACCTACCTGGAATCGGCCCGTGAGAACCAGACCGCTGCCCGCAGCCGGATCATGGACGCGGACTTCGCTTCCGAAACCGCTTCGCTGACCCGCTACCAGATCCTGCAGCAGGCCGGCACGGCAATGGTGTCCCAGGCCAACGCGATTCCCAACAACGTCCTCAGCCTGCTCCGCTAAGCACGACGGGAACGACCTAAGGAAGACCGGATCGGCCCCCGCCGCGCAGGCCGGGGCCGATTCGCCGCAACACACAGGGGAACATCATGGCCATCTCATCGGTTACCGCCCAGGGCGTCGTTCCGCTGCCCCTGCCCGGACAGGGAGCTCGGACCGAAGCCAACCTGCCTCAAGACGCCGCCAGTGCCCGCGTACAAGGCGTCGACGGTCAGGAATCCGTCGTCGCCGCCGTGGATAAGCGCTCGGTGGCGGTCAATGCCCAGAAGTCCGAGGCCCGCGACGAGCCCGACGCCAAGACGGTGCGCGACGCCGTGGAGCGGGTGAAGAAATTCGTCGAAAGCGCCGCCAGCGATGTACAGTTCTCTGTCGACGAAGATAGTGGCATTCGCGTCATCAAGGTCGTCGACAAGGAAACCAAGGAAGTCATCCGGCAGATGCCGTCCAAGGAAGTGGTCGAACTGGCCAAGGCCCTGGACAAGCTTCAGGGACTCATCATCAAGCAGACCGCCTGACCGGCGGCGGTCCCGCGGCAAGGAGGGCGCCATGCCCAGCGTCTCATCCCTCGGTGTCGGAACCGGGATCGATCTCAGTTCCCTCCTGAGCAAACTGGTGGCCGCAGAAAGCGTGCCCATCACCCAGCTCAATACCCGGCAGACGAGCTTCAAGAATCAGCTCTCGGCCATCGGGCGTATCCAGAGCGCTGTCGAGACCTTCGCCAGCGCCGCCCAGGACATCGCCACCGAGGCCGGATTCAAGGGCTTTTCCGCCACCGTGGCGGACGAGGAGTACGCCTCCGCCTCCGCCACCGGCTATGCCGCGCCCGGCAGTTTCTCGCTGCGCGTGGAACAGCTCGCCCAAGCCAACAAGCTCCTGTCCTCCACCGCCCCTTCGGTTTCGGCCGGAACGCTCACCCTGGAACTGGGTGATATCTCCGGCGGCAGTTTTGTCGCCAAGAGCGGCACTTCCCCGGTCACCATCAATTTCACCGGCAGCACCATCGAAGAACTGCGGGCAGCAATCAACGATGCCGACATCGGCATCTCGGCCACCATCATCAATGGTGCAGGCGGCAAGCAGCTCATGCTCACCAGCGACGAGACTGGGGTGGAAAACACCATTCGCCTCACAGGTTCGGGCGGCCTGGTGGACCTCACCTACGACCCCATCAGCCCCAGCGTCGCCTTCACCGAGAAGTCCGTCGCCCAGGATGCCGAAGCCTACGTCGAGGGCGTTCTGGTCACTTCATCGACCAACACCCTGTCCGAGGCCATGACCGGCGTGACCCTCACGCTCAAGAAGGCCCACGACCCGCTGCAACCGACCGACGCCACGACGCTGACCATCGGCAACGACAACGCCGGCATGATCGAACGCATCCAGGCCTTCGTCACGGCCTGGAACGACCTCAACAGCCTGTCCAAGGAGCTGACCAAGTACGACACCACAACCCAGTCCGGTTCGGTCCTGACGGGCGACGGCACGGTCAGCACGGTCAACAACAAGCTGCGGGAAGTGCTCTTTTCCTCCCCCAGCGGCATCAGCACCGCCTACCCCACCCTGGCCGACCTGGGAATCTCGCTGCAATCCGACGGCAGCCTGCTTCTGGACGAAGACCAATTCAGCGAGGCCCTGGCCGCCAATCTGAGCGGCGTCAGCAGCACCGTCACGGCCTTCGGTTCGGCCTTCCAGACCGCCGCCGAAGCCCTGGTGGACCTGGAAGGAACCATCACCATCCGCCAGGCGTCCCTGGATACGCTCATCGACAACCTGGAGACGCGGCGCGAGGAGTTGCAGCGCCGGGTCGATGCGGTCGAGGCGCGCTATTCCAAGCAGTTCACGGCCCTGGACAAGCTGATGAGCCAGTTGCAAACCCAGTCCGCCTACCTGACGCAACAACTGGCCAGCCTCGGTTGATCGGGTAAGATAGCCCCATGTTCGCCTCCCAGCTCAATCCGCTCAAAGCCTACGAAACCGTTGGGCTCGAGACCGCCGTCCGCTCGGCAAGTCCCTACCAGCTCATCCTGATGCTTTTCGACGGGGCCAAGCAGGCCCTCGCCGGCGCCCGCTACGGCATGGAAGCCGGGGACATTCCCAAGAAGGGCATGGCCATTTCCAAGGCCATCGACATCATCCAGAACGGCCTGCGGGCGAGCATCAATCTCGAAGGCGGCGGCAAGCTTTCCGAAGACCTCTGCGCCCTCTACGACTACATGGGGCGGCGCCTCCTGCACGCCAATCTGCACAACGACCTCGCCGCCCTGGACGAGGTCGCCCGCCTGCTGGGCGAAATCCATTCGGCCTGGGTCGAAATCGGCGACAAGGTCAGCGACGGCCCCGCCGCCAGCACCGCGCCCTGAATTCGCCATGGCCGCCTACCTGGACAGCCTCCGGGCTCTCGCCGGGCACGCGGAACAGCTCCTGAACCTGGCCCAGGGCGGCCAGTGGGAGGCCCTGGCTGAGGAGGCACCCCGCCACCAGCTTCTTTTTGAAGCCTTTGCCCGATCGGGTGCTCCGGTCCTGGATGCCGCCGATCGCGCTGAAGCCAGGTCGCTCCTGGCGGCCACCCTGGATCGTCACGCGGCGCTATCCGGACACGCCGTTCCCTGGCTGGCTGACGTGGGCCGCCTGCTGGAGACCCTGGGCAGACCGACTTAGGATGATCCCCGCCGATGTCGCCGCCCGCCTGCGGCTCGTCCTCCCGGAGCAGCCCGCCGCACCGCAGCCGGCCATCCCGGCCCAGCAGCTCAAGGATGTCCTCAGCGACCTGGTTCCCGGCCAGCGCATCCTGGCCGAAATCCAGGCCCTGCTTCCCAATGGCACCTATCGGGCTGCCGTCGCCCAGCGCGAAATCACCCTCGCCCTGCCCTTCGCGGCCAAGCCGGGGGACACCCTGGAACTGGAGGTGGTCGAACGCGGCAATCGCCTCGTCCTCGCCGCCATCGCCGAGCGCAGCACCCAGACGGCGAAAACCTCGGGCGATTCGGTTGCCACCACCCTGAGCCCCGCCGCCCGCCTCATCGGCACCTTGATGTCCGAAATCGGCGCCCCCGGCGACCGGGCTCCCCCTGCCCCCCTCAACGCCAGCCACCCTCTCCTGGCCGGAGCCCCGGGCGACGCCGCCCAACTGGCCCCGGTCCTGCAGGAAGCCGTGGTCAAGAGCGGCCTGTTCTACGAATCCCACCAGGCACGCTGGGTCGCCGGGCAGATGCCCACCGCGGCGCTGCTGGAGGAACCCCAGGGGCGCCTGTCGACGCCGCTGGTCGCGCATCCTCAAGCCGCCCAGATAACGGACGGCAAGGCGCTTCAGGCCGAAGCGCCTTCCCTTGCCGCCGCCGCGGGAGCCACCGCCAGGGCTGCCCTGGCCGAGGGCTCCGTCCCCGCCCCGCCAGCCCCGGCCGAAACGCCCGTGGCAAGCGGCATTCGCGAGGGGCAGCAGGTCATGGCCCCGGGTTTGCCGGCGACCCTGACCCCCCTGGTACAGCAACAGCTGGACGCCCTGGCCACCCAGGTCCTGTCCTGGCAGGGGCAAATCTGGCCCGGCCAGACCCTGGAGTGGGACATCGAGGATTCGCCGCAGTCGCGCCCGGGGGAGGAGGGTGCCGACAGCCGCCGCTGGACCACCCGGCTGCGCCTCACCCTGCCTCGCCTGGGCGCCATCGACGCCACCCTGCGTCTCGACGCCCAGGGCAGGGTGGATCTCAAGCTGAGTGCCGGTGACGGCGCCACCACGGCCCTGCTCACCGGCAGCGGGGATCTCCTGGCCCGCCGCCTGGCCGATGCCGGCCTGAGCCTTACCGGCCTGCACTTCGATCATGCCGCCGCCGGAGAATGACCCCCAGCGCGAGGCGGTCGCCCTCGCCTACCGCCAGACCGACGCGGCGCCCCGGGTCGTCGCCCGGGGACGGGGGCTGGTGGCCGAGGAAATCATTTCCCGCGCCCGGGAGCACGGCGTCTATGTGCATGAATCGCCGGAACTCGTCTCCCTGCTCATGCAGGTGGACCTGGACCAGCACATCCCCCCCCAGCTCTACCGGGCAGTCGCCGAACTGCTGGCCTGGCTCTACCGCCTGGAACAGGGAGAGGCCGAGCCGCTTTGAGCGGGCTGGGCTGGGGTAAACTCGCCCCTCTGCCTCCCGGAGCGCGCCGAACTTGACTGCCCCTCCTCCGCATTCCCCGCAGCCCTCGCCGCCAGCCGACCTGGAACTGGAGCACAGCGAGCGCTTTGGCTCCTACCTCCTGGAACGCAGGACGGAGATTCTATTCGTCCTGCGCGCCCTTCTGCGCCAAAAGGCCCTGGTGACGGTCTATTACGATGCGGCCGGCCACTTCTTCCTTTCCAGCATCCTCGCCGTGGACGACGCCGCCGACCGCCTGATCCTGGACTTGGGCAACAGCGCCGGGGCCAATGAGCAGGCGCTGGCGGCCACGAAGCTGATCGTCGCGGCCCGCCAGGATCGGGTAAAGGTCCAGTTTTACCTGGCGCGCCTGGAAACCTTGAACCACGAGGGAAAACCGGCCCTTGCCGCCCCCCTGCCGGCGTCGCTGCTGCGATTGCAGAGGCGGGAATATTTCCGTCTCGACACCCCGCTCGCACCGGCACTCACCTGCCGGCTGGAATTGCCTCGTCCGGATGCGGCCCCGCTGACGGAAATCCTGCGCATTCTGGACATCAGCGGGGGTGGCGTCTGCCTCGCCCTGCCCGAATCCCTGGCGCCTCTCTTCCCGCTGGGCACCCATACCGGCCGCTGTCGTATCGAATTGCCGGAAGCCGGGGTCGTCGCGGCTGGTCTGGTCGCGCGCAGCCTAGTCCCACACACGGCGGAATCCGGTCCTGCCCACGGTCGTCTGGGCTGCGAGTTCGTCGAACTCTCGCGCACGCAACGGGCACTGGTGGAGCGTTTCGTGACACGCCTGGAGCGCCAGGGCTTCCGGACCCGGGAGCCCGGCCACCAGCCGTGACAGCCCTTGAGCCCCGGCCTCAGCCACACCGGTGCAGCGTGTTTCGGCGCGCCCCACATGCCCCCCCATTGCCCCACGGGGGGCATCTCCACGAGCCCGCTGGCGCATCCGGGGGGCGCCTGGCTTTGTCGCTCCTCCGCGCAGGGGTGAGCCTGCCGCGTCGTCCCAGCGCACCGGACGCTTCCCCGACGAACACCCCATCGGGCTCGTCCTACTGAGGTTTCCAGGATGACTTCCCGCCTGTGCCGCCGGGAAATGACTTCCCACACCATGCTTCTGGCGGTGGCAACCTTTTGGGTTGCCTGCGCCAATGCGGCGTTCTTCTCGCGAGTCGTGGCAGCCTTTCCGCCACAAGGGACGACCCTACTCGCCATCGCTTCCCTGGCGGTATCGCTGATCGCCGTCACCGCACTGCTGCTCGCCCCGTTCACTCTCGGCCGTGCTGCGAAGCCCATCCTGACGGTCCTGCTCCTAGTGGCTGCGGTGTGCGCCTATTTCATGGACAGTTTCGGCGTGGCGATCAATGGGGACATGTTGCGCAATGCAGCCGAAACACAATGGGACGAAGCACTTGATCTTGTTACTCCCAAGTTGCTGGCTTACATCGTCTTCCTTGGCCTTGGACCGGCCACACTGCTCTGGCTGCTCCCCCTGAAATGGCTCGGATGGCGGAAGGAAATCTTGCACCGCCTGGTTTTGGTCGCTGTCCTGTCCGCGATCACAGGCCTCTCAATTACCGCCGCCGGCGATTTTTTTGCCTCCTTCCTGCGGGAGCACAAGGCATTGCGTGCCTATGCCAATCCAGCAGCCCCGTTGGTGGCCGCAGTCCGCTACGGTAAGGCGGGGCTCGCGGGGGCCGCCGACACCACCACCGTACAGCCCATCGCGAGCGACTCCCACCTCACCGCCAACGATGCGGGACGCGAACTGATCCTCCTGGTGGTTGGCGAAACGGCACGCGTCGATCGGCTTTCCATCAATGGCTATGCACGGGATACGACGCCACATTTGCGACAGGAAAAGGTGTTGAGCTTCACGAATTTCTGGGCCTGCGGCTCTTCCACCGCGGTATCGGTGCCCTGCATGTTCTCCGCCCTCGGGATGGAGAAATTCGACCCCCAGGTAGCCCTCCAGCAGGAAAACCTCCTGGACATCGCCCAACGAGCCGGCGTGAACGTCCTGTGGCTGGACAACAATTCAAGCTCAAAAGGCGTCGCGCTTCGGGTTCCCTATGTCGATTACCGGACCCCGAAAAACAATCCACGCTGTGACGACGAATGTCGTGACGTGGGAATGCTGGCATCCCTGCAGGACTATATCGATTCACGCCCCAAAGGAGACATCCTGATCGTCCTCCACCAGATGGGAAATCACGGCCCCGCCTACTATCGACGCTACCCACCCGAATTCGAAAAATTTCGTCCGGCTTGCCACGACAAGGATCTGAGCCGCTGCAGCAGCGAAGAGATCGGCAACGCCTACGACAATGCCATTCTTTACACCGACCATTTCCTGGGACAGGTCATCGAGTTGCTCAAGCGCAACGACTCAAGCTTCGACACTGCGCTTTTCTACGTGAGCGATCACGGCGAATCCCTGGGCGAACGGGGCATCTACCTGCACGGACTGCCCCGTGTGATCGCCCCCGACAGCCAGTTCCACGTACCGGCAATCCTTTGGTTTGGCCAATCCAACCGGGACGTGGATGTCCCCGCCCTGGCCAAAAAACTTCAGCAGCGTTTCACCCACGACAATCTTTTTCACACCATTCTCGGCCTGCTGGAAATCGAGACAACGATTTACCGCAAGGAACTTGACATGCTGGATGGTGCCCATCTGCCTGAATAGGCACCTGGCGGAAGGAAATCCCCGCCTAAACCCGCCATACCCTCGCAGGGCGTCAGACCTGCATGTTCATGATGTCCTGGTAGGCGTTCACCAGTTTGTTGCGCACCTGGACCATCTCCTGGAAGGAGACGCTGGCGGTTTGCAGGGCGATCATGACTTCGTGCAGGTTCTGGGAGGTATCGCCGCCGGCAATTTTTTCCGCCATGCCCTGGGCCTGGACCTGGGTGGCGTTGACCTTGTCGATGGACTGTTTGAGCACCTGGGAAAAATCCGCACCTCCCGCCGGAGAAGCCGATTCGGCGGGCTTTCCGGCCGCCTGGGCTGCGGTGGCCCGCAGTACGCCCAGCATGTCTTCGATTCCCTTGGTATCCATGTTTCCCGCTCCTGGCCGCCTACGGCCTCTCGTCACTTCCTCATGCTAGCAAAGCCCGGGCCAGATCACTCGGAAAAAAATCCTTCGTCCCGGTACTGCTGCAACTTGTAGCGCAAGGTGCGCTCCGAAATTCCCAGGCGTTCCACCGCCAGCTTGCGCGAGCCCCCCACCTCCGCCAGGGTGCGCAGGATGTGCTCGCGCTCCAGATCCTTCATATTGTCCGCCCGGTCCGGTTCCCCGGGCGCGGGACGCGGGGCCGACGGCAGGTCGGCAAGGCCCAGGTGGGCGGCTTCGATGGTGCTGCCCGGGGCCAGGATTAGTGCCCGCTGGACCACGTTTTCCAGTTCCCTCACATTGCCCGGCCAGGGATGAGCCCGCAGGGCCGCCTCGGCCCCGCTCGCCAACACCATGGCCGGGCGGCCGAAACGGGCGCCATGGACGGCGACGAAGCGCCGCGCCAGGGGAACGATGTCCGCCGGCCGCTGGCGCAGGGCCGGGATGCTGACGGGAAAGACATTCAGCCGGTAGTAGAGATCCTCGCGGAAGATGCCCTTGGCGACCGCCTCGCCGAGATTGCGATTGGTGGTGGCGACGATGCGGATATCCAGGGCCACGGGCTGCTTGCCGCCCACCCGCTCCACTTCCCGCTCCTGCAGCACACGCAGGAGCTTGGCCTGGAGGCCGAGGGGCATTTCGGTCACCTCGTCGAGGAGCAGGGTGCCCTTCTGGGCTTGCTCGAACTTGCCCGCCTGGGCCTGCTGGGCGCCGGTGAAGGCCCCCTTTTCGTAGCCGAAAAGCGTCGCTTCCAGGAGACTCTCGGGAATGGCGGCGCAGTTGATGGCGACGAAGGGACCGGCGCTGCGGCCCGATTGGCGGTGGATGTGGCGGGCGACGACTTCCTTGCCGACGCCCGACTCGCCATTGAGGAGCACCGTGGCGTCGGTGAGGGCGACCCGCCCGGCCAGGGCGAAAAGCTCGCGGCTCGCCGCATCCTCCGCGATCACGCCGGCATCTGCGTCGCCTCCCGCCAGGCGGTAGCGGTCGATGACGGCGAGCAACGCGGCGGGCTCGAAGGGTTTGAGCAGGAAGTCGCAGGCTCCCGAACGCATGGCGTCCACCGCCTTCTCCACTTCGGCGAAGGCGGTCATGAGCACCACAGGCAGATGGGGCAGGCGCTGCCGCACCGCCTTCAGCAGCGCGATGCCGTCCATGGGCAACATGCGCACGTCGCTCACCACGATGGAAAAGGCCTGGGCCTCCAGGGCCCGCAGGGCGGCCTCGCCGCCATCAGCGGCAACGAAGGCGCGGCCGGCCAGTTCCAGGGTGTCGCACAGGGCCTCCCGCAGGCAGGGGTCGTCTTCGACCACCAGGATGGGCAGGGCGGAATCGGTCATGGGCTGGCGGTCTCCGGCGGCGCGACGGGGAGGTGAACGATGAATTCGGCCCCCGCCCCGGGTTGGGAGCGGAGTTCGATACTGCCGCCGTGGGCCCGGGCGACCCCCAGGGCGATGGGTAGGCCGAGGCCGGTACCCAGGCCGCGGGTGGTGAAGAAGGGTTCGAAGATGCGGTCCCGCAGTTCGGGGCCGATCCCCGGCCCGTCGTCCGCCACCGAAAGGGCAAGGCCGTCGCCGCTCAGAGTGGCGGAGAGGCAAATCCTGCCGCCCCCGGCAAGGGCCTGCTGGGCGTTCTCCAGGAGACTCACCAGGGCGCCGAAGAGAGCTTTGCGCCCCCCCACCAGTACGGCGCCGGCGCTGTCGTCGCGCAGGCTGAAGGCGACGCCCTGCTCCCGCAGCAGCGGCTCGACCGTGGCCGCGGCGTCGGCCAGGAGTTCACTCGCCGGGAACACGTCGCGGCCCAGGGTTTCGCCCCGGGCAAAGAGCAGCACGTCCTGGATGAGCCGCTCCAGACGGCGCAACTGGCCCGTCGCCTTGTCGGCGAAGCGGGCCCGGGCTTCGTCGGCCAGGCCGGGCTGGCCGAGATTGCCCGTATAGAGCAGGGCCGCGGCCAGGGGGGTACGCAGTTGATGGGCCAGGGAGGCCGCCATCTCACCCATGGCGGCCAGGCGTTGGTGACGTTCGAGCTCGGTCTTCATGCCGTGGGCCGCGGTGACGTCGTGCACCAGGAGAATCTTGCCCCCACTGGCCGCCAGGGCGCTTTCGGCGAGGCTCACGCGGCGCTCGCCCACCAGCCACTCGCCCACCGCCAGGGTCGGTTCCAGGTGGGCGCGGGCCACGTCGCCCCAATGGCTGCCCACCACCGCCTCGCCGAACAGGGCGCGGGCCGCCGGGTTGGCCTGGGTGACCCGGGCGCCGCCGTCCAGCACCACGACGCCGGCCGGCAGGGCGTCGAGGAGCAGCGACAGACGCTCCGACAGGGCTTCTTTTTCCTGGTACTGGCGGCGCAGTTCGCCGTTGGCCACGGCGAGTTCTTCGGTCAGGGAGGCAACACGGTCCTGGAGGGCGCCGTAGGCGCTGGTCAGCTCCGCCGAGACCTGGTTGAACAGGTCGAAGGCCCGTTGCAGTTCGGCAGTCTTGCTGTCAGTATCGGCAATCGTGGGAGCGGCGGGGGGCATCGAAAAAGTTTGGCGGCATTTCGGCCCGGCTAATATAGAATATTTCTAGCAAAATGGGGCTTCCCGATTGATTCTTCTTCTGTTTTCCAGGGTTTTACCGGCTTAGATGGCAGCGACGACTGAAACCACCGCAGGGGCCGCGCCGACTGTCGGAGCGCTGGACCGCCTGCGCGAGGCCCTCGGTCGTCTCGACAGCCGGCAGAAGATGATGTTCGCCGCGGCCATCGCCGCCATCGTCGCCATCCTGGTGGGCGCCGCCTTGTGGGCCAAGCACGGCGACTTCAAGGTGCTGTTCTCCAATCTTTCGGAAAAGGACGGCGGCGCTATCATCGCTGCCCTGGAGCAGCAGAACATCCCCCATCGCATGTCGGACAGCGGCGCCGTCCTGGTCCCTTCCGACAAGGTGCACGAGGTCCGCCTGAAACTCGCGTCCCAGGGCCTGCCCCGGGGCGGCATGGTCGGCTTCGAGCTGATGGAAGGACAGAAATTCGGCATCAGCCAGTTTGCCGAACAGGTCAATTATCAGCGCGGGCTGGAAGGCGAGCTGGCGCGCACCATCATGTCCATCGGCTCGGTCCAGGCGGCCCGCGTCCATCTGGCCATCCCCAAGCCCTCGGTCTTCGTGCGCGAGGAGCAGAAACCCACCGCCTCCGTCCTGGTGACCCTCTACCCGGGACGAGTGCTCGATGCGGCCCAGGTGGTGGGCATCACCAATCTGGTGGCCGCCAGCGTGCCGCAACTGCCGATTTCCAATGTCACCGTCCTGGACCAGAACGGCAGCCTGCTCTCGCAACTGAAGAGCAAGCTCACCGAGGCGGGTCTGGATCCGGCGCAACTCAAGTACATGCGCGAGGTGGAAGCCAGCGTTATCGCCCGCATCGATGCCATCCTGAAACCCGTGCTGGGCGGCGACAATTACAAGGTGCAGGTGGCGGCCGACATCGACTTTTCCCAGAGCGAGCAGACCGCCGAAAGCTATCGCCCCAACAATACGCCTGAGAATACGGCCATCCGCAGCCAGCAGAGCAGCGAATCGGCGGCGGTGAATCAGACCCCCGGCGGCGTCCCCGGCGCCCTCACCAACCAGCCGCCGGTCCCCGCCACCGCGCCCTTGACCACGCCGCCCACTGGCGGCGCCCCGGGCCAGGCGGCGAAGCCTGGCGATCTTGCCGGCAAGGTGCAAGTCGCCGGCATCAGCGCCCCCATGGCCGCCGCGGGCCAGCCCATCAGCACCACCAAGAACAATACGGTCAATTACGAGGTGGACAAGACGGTCCGCTACACCAAGCAGAACATGGGGGCCATTCGCCGCCTCTCGGCGGCGGTGGTGGTCAATCACCGGCTGGAAACGGGCAAGGACGGCAAGTCCGCCGCCAAGGCCCTGCCGGAGGCCGAAATGAAGCAGATCAACGACCTCGTCCGCGAAGCCATGGGCTTTTCCAAGGATCGGGGCGACACCCTCTCGGTGGCCAACGCCCCCTTCACGGCCAGCGACAAGGGTGAGGCCGGCCTGCCCATCTGGAAGGATCCCGAGAACGTCTCCCTGGCCCGGGATATGGTCAAATACCTGCTGATCGCCGGCATCCTGGCCTTCATCTACTTCAAGATCGTGCAGCCGCTGCTCAAGACCATGTTCCCGCCTCCCGCCGAAGCCGCGGCTGCGGGCGAAGGCGGTCTGGCCGGAGATCTCATCGGCGAGGGCGGCCCCCTGGCCGCCGGCCTGGAGGGCGAGGACAAGGTGACCATCGACCACTACGCCGCCAAGCTGCAGAGGGCCCGCGACATCGCCCAGGCCGATCCCAAGGCGGTGGCCAACATCATCAAGGACTGGATGGGTGCCAATGGCTAGTGCGGAAGAAGGCGTCGAGAAAAGCGCCACCCTGCTCATCGCCCTGGGCGAAGACCACGCCGCCGAGGTGCTCAAACACCTGGGCCCGCGGGAGGTCCAGAAACTGGGGCACGCCATGGCGGCGCTGAAGTCGGTGCCCCGGGCCAAGGTCGAGGCGGTGCTGGACGAGTTCCACACCATCGCCGTCGAGCACGCCGCCGTCCATGTGGATACCGACAACTACATCCGCTCGGTGCTGACCAAGGCCCTGGGGGACGACAAGGCTTCCAACCTCATTTCCCGCATTCTCCAGGGGGGCGAGACTTCGGGCATCGAAGGCCTCAAGTGGATGGACGCCGCCACGGTGGCCGATCTGGTCAAGAACGAGCACCCCCAGATCATCGCCACCATCCTGGTACACCTGGAACACGATCATTCCAGCGAAATCCTCAACCACTTCACCGAGCGCCTCAGGAACGACGTGGTGCTGCGCATCGCCACCCTGGAAGGCATCCAGCCGGCGGCCCTGCGCGAGTTGAACGACGCCATGGCGCGCATCCTGGCCGGTTCCGCCAGCATGAAGAAGACCGCCCTGGGCGGGGTGCGCACGGTGGCCGAAATCCTCAACTTCATCGGCACCGCCAACGAAACCTCGGTTATCGACGCCATCCGCGAATACGACCCGGACCTCGCCCAGAAGATCCTCGACGAGATGTTCGTCTTCGAAAACCTCATGGACATCGACGACCGCTCGATCCAGATCATCCTGCGCGAAGTGCAGTCCGACTCCCTGGTCCTGGCCCTGAAGGGTGCCAACGAGGCCCTGCGCGAGAAGATTTTCCGCAATATGTCCCAGCGCGCCGCCGAGATGCTGCGGGAGGATCTGGAATCCAAAGGGCCGGTGCGGGTTTCCGAGGTCGAAGCCGAGCAGAAGGAAATCCTCAAGACGGTCCGCCGCCTCGCCGACGAGGGCCAGATCGTCCTGGGCGGCGCCGGCGGCGAGCAGATGCTCTAAGCCCCCCGCGGGTCTCCCATGCCGGCCTATATCCCCAAGGAACAACTCGACAGCTACCGCCGCTGGCAGGCCGACGCCTTCGACCTGGGGGAGGCGCCCGAGCCCGTTGCGGCGCCGCCGCAGCCGGAGCCCGAGCCTATCCCTGATGCCGGGGAAAATGTCGCCGGGGTGGCCCTGCCCACCGCCGAGGACATCGAGCGCATCCACGAAGAAGCCCGGGCCACCGGGCACGAGGAAGGCTACCAGGCGGGCCACGCCGAGGGGCTGGCCGAGGCAAGGCAGGCTGCCGAGCGCTTCGCCGCCCTGGCCGAAGACTTCTCCCAGTCGCTGGGGAACATCGACCAGACGCTAGCCGACGAGGTCCTCGCCCTGGCCGTGGAATTGGCGGGTCAGGTGCTGCGCAGAACCCTGGCCGTCGACCGGGATGCCCTGCTCCCGGTGGTGCGCGAGGCCCTGGCCGCCCTGCCCCTGCACCACGGCCACGTGGTCGTCCACGTCCATCCGGATGACGGCGCCAGCCTGCGCGCCCACCTGGGCGAGTCCTTCTCCCATTCCGGCTGGCAGATCCTCGACGACCGCGAAATCACTCCCGGCGGTTGCCTCGTCAAGGCCGGCAGCAGCGACGTGGACGCGACCCTGGAGATGCGCTGGAAGCGGGTCCTGGAAGCCGTCGGCGCCGCGCCCGCCGAGGAGCGGCGGGAGGAGCGGTGAGCGGGCTTCCCGACCACGCCGGACGCTGGCGCCAGTTTCTGGCCAACTGTCAGAGCGCCGCCAGCGGTGCCCAACCCCTATGGCCCAGCGGCCGCCTCACCCGCATCAACGGCCTGGTGATGGAAGCCGCCGGACTCAAGCTTCCCCTGGGCAGTTCCTGCCGCGTGCTGCCCTCGGGCGGTACCCCGGTCGAGGCGGAGGTGGTGGGCTTCGCCGGCGAGAAGCTCTATCTCATGCCTTCCGACGATGTCTATGGCCTGTCGCCGGGTGCCCAGGTGGTGGCCTTCGAGACGCCGGGCCTGCCGCCCCGGGTGGGGGCCGCCATTCCCCAGCGCCGCCGCGCCATCGACCGGGCCAAGCAGGTACCGGTGGGCGAAGGGCTCCTGGGCCGGGTGGTCGATGGCGTGGGACGCCCCCTGGACGGCCGCGGCCCCCTGCTCAGCCAGCAGTTGCGTCCCCTGCAAAGCCGGCCCACCAATCCCATGGCCCGGGCCGCCATCGCCCAGCCCCTGGACGTGGGCATCCGCGTCATCAACGCCCTGCTCACCGTAGGCCGCGGCCAGCGCATGGGCCTCTTCGCCGGTTCCGGCGTAGGCAAGTCGGTCCTGCTCGGCATGATGGCCCGCTACACCGAGGCCGACGTGATCGTCGTCGGACTGATCGGCGAGCGCGGCCGGGAAGTGAAGGAATTCATCGACCAGATTCTGGGGGAGGAAGGCATGACCCGAGCGGTGGTCGTTGCCGCCCCCGCCGACACCGGCCCCCTGATGCGTCTCCAGGGCGCTGCCTACGCGACGACCATCGCCGAGCACTTCCGCGACCAGGGCAAGCAGGTCCTGCTCATCATGGATTCCCTCACCCGCTACGCCATGGCCCAGCGCGAAATCGCCCTGGCCATCGGCGAGCCGCCCGCCACCCGGGGCTACCCGCCCTCGGTCTTCGCCCGCCTGCCGCAACTGGTCGAACGGGCCGGCAACGGGCCGGAGGGCGGCGGCTCCATCACCGCCTTTTATACGGTGCTCACCGAGGGCGACGACCAACAGGATCCCATCGCCGACGCGGCCCGCGCCATTCTCGATGGTCACGTCGTTCTCTCCCGCGCCCTGGCCGACGCCGGCCACTACCCTGCGGTGGATGTCGAACAATCCATCAGCCGTGCCCTGGTCAATCTGGTGGAGCCGGGCCACCTGGACCTCATCCGCCGCTTCAAGGTGCTCTTTGCCCGCTACCAGCGTTCGCGGGACTTGATTTCGGTGGGGGCCTACGTGGCCGGCTCCGATCCAGTCCTCGACCAGGCCATCGCGCTCTATCCGCGCATGGAAGCCTTCCTGCAGCAACCGCTGGCCGAGCGGGCCGATTTCGCCGCCAGCGCGGCCTACCTGCGCTCGCTGCTCTAAGCGCCAGCCCCCCGTGACCCGCCCCTTCACCCTGCAACCCCTGCTGGACCTTATGCAGACCCGCAGCGACGAAGCGACCCGTCGTCTGGGTCGCCTCATCTCCGCCGAGCAAAGCGCCCGCAGCCGGCTCGCGCTCCTGGAGCAGTACCGGGAGGAATACGCCCAGCGCTACCGCGAAGCCGTTTCCGGCGGCCTCACACCGATGGCCCTGCGCAATTTTCAGGATTTCATGGCCCGCATCGACGACGCCATCCGGCAACAGGCGCAGGCCGTGGCCGATTCCGAGCAGGGCACGGCTGCCGGCCAGGCCGCCTGGAAGGAACAGAACAAGCGCCTCAAGGCCATCGACACCCTTTCCGACCGCCACGAGGCGCGGGAGCGCTACCGCGACAACCGGCAGGAACAGAAGGAGCAGGACGAGTACGCCGCCCGCACGCGGGAAGGGCAGAAGCCCGACGACGCCTGACCCGGTCCGGACCCGCCGGAACAGCGCCGGAGCCTCTGGCATGTCTTTTGCTGATTCGCTGCCATCTTCTTCGTCGCCCGAGGACAGTCCATGGCCATTCCCGCCGTCAGCACTCCGCCCGCTCCGGGCAACGCCCTGCCCCCCGGGTCCAACGCCGCCGCGGCGGACCCTTCGGCCGGTGGTTTTGCCGCCCTCTTCCTCGCCCAGATGGGCATACCCCTTGCCCCGGCCCTGGCCGCCCGCGGCGAAGCCGTAGGCGAAGTGCCGCTGAACGCGGACGGAGAAGCTGCGCCCCTTGACCCCGCCAGCTCCCTTACCGGTCCCGATCCCGCGGCCCTGGCTGCCCTGGGGCTGCCGCTGCCGCCCGACGGCGCCCTTCCCCGCCCCCCGGCCCGCGCCGATCTTCCCGCCGACCTGGAATCCACCCGCAGCCTTCCCCTGCGCGGCGGCCCGCAATCCGCCCTGGGCATCGAACCCGGTTCCCAGCGCGGTGCTGCCGCCCGCGCCGACCATGATCCGACTTCCCCGGCGGATGGCGCCTTCCCGGCAGCCCTGCCCAGCCACCTGGCCGGCATGAACCGCACCGGCAACGACAGCCCGGCGGCAAAACTTGCCGCTCCCTTGCCGGAGGCGCTGCCAGCGACTGTGGCCGGCAGCCCTGCGGAAACCCCGCCGACGGCCGCGCCCCTGCACGCCGCCCTGCCCCTGCGGCACGTGGCGCCCGACACGGCCGCCCCGCAGGCCACGGGCCCCCTGGAGACCCCCGTTACCCACCCACGCTGGGGCGACGATCTTGGCAACCGGGTGGTGTGGATGGCCCGCCACGACGAGCAGACGGCCCGCATCAACCTCAATCCCCCCGAGCTGGGCCCCCTGCAGATCACCCTCAACCTGAGCGGCGACCAGGCGAGCGCGAGCTTCACCTCGCCCCACGCCGAGGTGCGCCAGGCCATCGCCGATGCTCTGCCCCGCCTGCGGGAAATGCTAGCCGGCGCGGGCATCGATCTCGGCCAGACCAACGTGGGCGCCCAGGCACAACAGGAGCGCAGCGGGAACTGGCCGGAAAGCCCTGCCAGTCCCCGCTTCGGCAATGATGCGGCTATACTTGCCGCGACCGGCGACGCACCGGGCGGGGGCGCAGTTCCCCTTCCGATGCAACGGGGCAGGGGCATGGTGGATCTCTTCGCCTGAGCTCTGCGCCGCGGGGAGACATTCAAAAACGGGGACAGCTAGATGGCCAAAGACGCAAAGCCCGCCGAAGGCGAAGACCAGGCGGCAGCACCCAAGAAAAGCAAGAAACTGCTTATCATCATCGTGGCGGTGGTGCTGCTTCTCGTCCTGGGGGGTGGGGGCGCGGCCTTCTTCCTCCTGAAGAAAGGCAGCGATGAGCACGCCGACGACGAGGAAGTGCCCGAGGAATCCGCCAAGCCCAAGAAAAAGGACAAGAAGAAAGAGAAGGAAGCCCATCCCATCTTCGCCACGCTGGACCCCTTCACCGTCAATCTGGTGCCGGAAACCGGCGATCAGTACCTCCAGGTCGCGCTCTCCGTCGAGTTCGAGGATCCCGCCGCCGACGCAGCGCTGAAGGCCCACATGCCCAAGATTCGCAACAACATCACCCTGCTCCTCTCGGGCAAGAAGGCCTCCGAACTCATCAGCCGGGAAGGCAAGGAAAAGCTCGCCGAGGAGTTGCTGGAAACGGTCAATGACGTGCTCGAACCGCCCAAGCGCAACAAGAAGGGCGAGAAGATCTCCGAAGAAGGGCCGGCCAAGTCCGTGTTGTTCACCTCCTTCATCATCCAGTAGGGGCCATGGCCGGCGACTTTCTTTCCCAGGACGAGGTAGACGCCCTCCTGAAGGGGGTCACCGGGGAGGTCGACGAACCCGAATCCGGCGGCGAGGAAGGCGGTGGCGTCCGCAATTACAACCTGGGCACCCAGGAGCGCATCGTCCGCGGTCGCATGCCGACCATGGAGCTCATCAACGAGCGCTTCGCCCGCTACCTGCGCATCGGCCTGTTCAACTACATGCACCGCAATGCGGAAATTTCGGTGGGCCCGATCCGCGTGCAGAAATACAGCGAGTTCATCCGCAACCTGGTGGTCCCCACCAACCTCAACCTGGTGGTTGCCAAGCCCCTGCGCGGCACGGCGCTCTTCGTCTTCGACCCCAATCTTGTCTTCCTGGTGGTGGACAACATGTTCGGCGGCGATGGCCGCTTCCACACCCGGGTCGAAGGGCGCGATTTCACCCCCACCGAGCAGCGCATCATCCAGGGCCTGCTGACCGTGGTGTTCAACGAGTATGGGAAATCCTGGAAGCCGGTGTGCGACATCCAGTTCGAGTATGTCCGCTCGGAAATGAATTCGCAGTTTGCCAATATCGCGACACCCTCGGAGATCGTGGTTTCAACCACCTTCACCCTGGAATTCGGCGGCGCCACGGCGGACATGCACATCTGCTTTCCCTATTCCATGCTGGAGCCGATCCGCGACCTGCTCTACAGCACCATGCAGAGCGACCAGCTCTCCACCGACAAGCGCTGGATCACCACTCTGCGCAAGCAGCTCCAGGGCGCCGAGGTGGAAATCGCCGCCCACCTGGGCCGGGCGGAAATCAGCCTGGGGCAGATCCTCAAGCTCAAGGTCGGCGATGTGATTCCCATCAACATTCCCGACCGGGTAGTCGCCCACGTGGACAACATTCCCCTGATGGAATGCCGCTACGGCCAGCAGAACGGGCAGTACGCCCTCAAGATCGAACGATTCATCTCCGCAGAGGCACAACAGGGCGAAGCGGCGCCGGGAGACAACCATGGCTGACGAAATGGAAGCAAGCGAAAACACCGTCGCGGAAGACGACGGCCAGATCAGCGAGGACGATTGGGCCGCCGCCATGGCGGAGCAGACGGTCGAAGACGCCCCCAGCGCCGCGGCCGCCCAGCCCGCCAACATCTTCCCCTCCTTCGGCGACCCCGGCGGCAGCGCCGGAGTGCTCAACGACCTGGACATGATCCTGGACATCCCCGTCCAGATCACGGTGGAACTCGGCCGCACCAAGATCACCATCAAGAACCTGCTGCAACTCGCCCACGGCTCGGTGGTGGAACTGGACGCCATGGCCGGCGAACCCATGGACGTACTGGTGAATGGCACCCTGATCGCCCAGGGTGAGGTGGTGGTGGTCAACGATAAATTCGGCATCCGCCTCACCGACATCATCACCCCCTCGGAGCGCATGCGGAAACTCAACCGCTGAGGATTTCAGCACCGGCTCCCGGAGCCGGAGAGGCCCTGGTGAAGCGCATGTGCTGGCTAATGCCGTAGCGGGCCAGGGGGCACATCCCCGTTTCCCTTCGATGCGTCGCGATGCCGTCCAAGAGCCTTGAACGTGGTGCGCTCAGCGCCCCGCCCCCCATTTCCCCCGGGGGGGCCGCCACCCGTAATACCGCGCGCGCCAGCGCACCCAATAGACATAAACGTCTTCAGTGCGTATGCTGAACGGCGCATGCGAATCGCACACCGCACCTGGTCGAGTAGCCTGGGTTCGGATTGATCGGAAGACAAAGGGGTGTCCGGTTTCATGGGAGACGGAATCTGTATAAATAAACAGTCCTGCGCCAGCATTTCTTCTGGCACAAGGCTTGCCGCATGTCCGGTCCGCCAGGATATCGGACACAGTTCCAGAATATTGGCCAGAAATGGCATCGACTAAACGTTGGGCGTCAAAGCATGCCGCGCCCTCGCTTGCGCCCAGCGTACAAACTCGTTCGGGTCAGCAAGCTCTTTCCAATTCCGCCAATCAGCATCGGCAATGCCTTGCAGCGTCTCGCGCAGGCGTTCAAGTTCCTCGGCCGAGAACGGGAACCACACCTCCAGGCTGCTGTTCTCGCGCCAGTGCTGCCCGGTCTTTCGGTCTATCTTGTCGTGATCCCATCCTTCGAGCAGCAGCCGTTCGCATTCGTTGAACCTGTCGTCGTCAAGGTAGTGCGCCAAGCGCTTGCCAAGTTCGTGCAATGGGTGGCCCACCGGCGGAAGCGGGAGTTCGTCTTGCACGTCGGCCGCAATCTCGTTCATCCATTCCTCATAGGTGCTACCTTCGTCAGTTCTCATGTCGGTTCCCTCGGGCGCAGTACGCCCAACAAATCATTCAACCCGGACTGGCCGAAAATCCGGCCAGCCGGTTAATTCAAACGTTGAGGCTGTAGAAAAACCCCCAAATCTCCCCGGACCTGAGACAATCCGATCCATGGCGAGCGCATATCCAGGAGGTTCGAATGCCGCGATTCAAGCCGGTGCATAAGGGGCTGAAACTTCTGCCGGTGGACTTCGACCAGCAGCTCGTTCCCGGCACCTTCGAGCATGCTCTGAACTATCTGGTCGATCACGAACTCGACCTCGCGGCCCTGGAGGCCCGCTACCGCAACGACGAGCAGGGCGCCAGCGCCTATGCCCCGGCGGTGCTTTTGAAGATCGTGCTCTTGGCCTACAGCCGGGGCATCATCGGTTCCCGGCGGATCGAGGCGGCGTGCAGGGAGAATGTGCTGTTCATGGCCCTGTCCGGCGATTCCCAGCCCCATTTCACCACCCTGGCCGCTTTCGTCGCCGACCTCGGGGATCTCGCCGCCCAACTCTTCGCCCAGGTGCTCACCATCTGCGACCGCCAGGGACTCATTGGCCGGGAGATGTTCGCCATCGACGGAGTGAAGCTGCCCAGCAATGCCAGCAAGACGAAGAGCGGCACCCGGGCGGATTTCCTGCGCCGGGCCGAGAAGATGGAGGCCGCCGCAAGGAAGATGCTGGACCGCCACCGCGAGGCCGATGCCGGCGGCGAGGGCGGGCCGTCCGACCGGGAAGCCAGAACGCTTGCCCGGCTCCAGGCGGAAGCCCAAAAGAACCGGGAATGGCTCGCCGCCCACCCCAAGGATCGCACCGGCGCCAAGGGAGCGCTACGGCTCTCCAACCGCACCGATGGCGAGTCCGCCAAGATGGCCACCGGCAAGGGCGTCATCCAGGGCTATACCGGAGTGGCGGCGGTGGATGAGCGGGCCCAGGTCATCGTCGATGCCCAGGCCCACGGCACCGGGTCCGAGCAGGAGTTGCTACTGCCGGTGGTGGAGGCCACCGCCGCGCTGCGCTCGCCCGCCACCCTCATCACCGCCGATGCCGGCTATCACAGCGAAGCCAACCTGAAGGCCCTGGCGGAAGGCGGCATCCCAGCCCTCATCGCCGACGCCGGCATGCGAGCGCGGGACGAGCGCTTCCAGGACCAGGACCGGCACAAGGCCAAGCCTGATCCCCTCCACGACAAATCCAAGACCGGAAAGCCGGCCAGGCGCTTCCGCCCCGCCGATTTCGACTACGACCCCGAGACCGGCACCTGCCTCTGCCCGGCGGGCAAGGCGCTTTACCAGAATGGGTCGAACTGCACCCACAGCGGTCGCCTTGCCACCCATTTCACGGGCACCCAGCGGGACTGCGTCCCCTGCGGGCTGCGGGACCGGTGTCTGCGGACGCCGGAGAAGACCCTGGTACGGCAGGTCTGCTTCTTGCGGGGCCAGGCCCCCGGCGCCCGGGAGAGCCACACCGACCGGATGAAGCGGGCCATTGACAGCGAGGATGGCCGGCGCCGCTACGCTCGGCGCTTCGCCACGGTGGAGCCGGTGTTCGGCAATCTCAGGGGTAACAAGCGGCTGGATCGCTTCACGCTGCGGGGACGGGCCAAGGTGGATGGACAGTGGAAGCTCTACTGCCTCACCCACAATATCGAAAAGCTGGCACACCATGGCTTTGCGGGGTGAGGACGGGCAAATGACGGCGACCGATTCCCCTGCCCAAACCCCAGGCCGGGCTGTTGCCGGCCTTGCCGGTCGGCTCAGACAGCTTATTTCCCGACAATTCGCCCACTTTCCAACCCGGCTCCGCCCCAGGGAGAAAATTCCTCATACGGCCCGGCAGGCTTCGGGAAAACGGGTTTTTCTACAGCGTCGTTATGCCTTGTAGGCGCAGACAGCAGCCGGACTCATAGGAGAAAACATGGCAGCAAAACCCACATACTGGATCGGTCCGCGCCCATCGGACGGAAGACGCTGGGCCTACACATCGGCGGCGACCGTCCTCACCGGAGACGAAGAGAAAGAGGCGATCTACCGTATGTATCTGCGGTATGTGAAACAGTGGAACGATATTGAGCTAAACAACGACAGGTGCCTGTCTGAGCATACGCACGAGATTTGTGGCGCCAAGGTGGTTGGTAGCGGCAATCGCCGGTTCATCCTCCATTGGTCCGGAGGTAGTCACGTTCACTGGATTCTCGAGGTCTTGTTTGCGAGGGGTTTCCGAGAGTACTACCCGGGCCTTTCGTGTGGTCGTAACGCCCTCAGATCGACCAAAGACATTCGCGCCATTCGCCTTCACTGGAGCGAAGGCGGCAGAGAAGAATTTGGTCGCTGGCTAGCCGCCGAGGAGGCGGCAAACCGAGACAAGGGAGAGTGGAGTGAATACAAGGCATAACCCTGCGGTCCACCGGACGCTGCGCGATGAAGCAGCGCAGCGCCGGTCACCTCCACTACAAGGGCTTCCCCGTTTTCAGCAAGCGTTGTGAAGTTTTAAGTTTTCATTCCTGATCCTGATATCCGATCGTTCATCGATCCCTGCCGGGTCGGTGCGAGAAGGTGAAGGACTGCGGTACTACAACCGGTCATG